>NZ_JBAKAS010000029.1:0-26337 GCF_038155025.1 Marinomonas sp. TI.3.20
AACGAGTAAGCCAGCACCCAGCAAAAGACACCGCCGACTTGATCCCAAGACGATGGAAGCTACTGTTCGCAGACAACCCGTTGAAATCGCCCTTGCTCTGAGTGTCAAGAACGGCGTGAAATGAACGTTAACTGGTTTACCGGACGCTTACAAAACAGCCCGCGGACCACCTAATTATAAATTAGCGTATTTCAGACCAATCAAAAGTAAAACACTTAATGAAATTCATCAAGCGTTTTATTGGAGCATATTTCAACCTATATCATAGCTACTCAGTAGGATGAATGAGTTTTGAATGGAAAAACTGAAGGAATATAGCGATCGATATTTCGGTATGGAAAGAGTCATTAAGGGAGTGACAACCATCTTTTATTTGAATTAAATCTGATCTTCCTAACCATTTTCTATGAAGTTTATCGCTGTGCTCTAATGGTACTGTTGTATCATTAGAGCCATGTACAATTAACATAGGTGTTATTTCTTTAAGCGCTTTTTCATAAAGGTCTATTCCTAAAGCTTCTTCATAAAAAATCCAAGGTGTTTTTCTTCCTCTAGAAATAAATCCATCTAAGTAACCTTTCTTTTTCCATAAGCTCACCCCATCAGGGCCTAGCTGCTGATTTCTTACTGCCACATAATCAGTAACTGGAGAGCGCAATGCGATAGCTTTTGATTCACTCACAATATTCGATGCCAGAATGGATGTTGCTCCATAACTAGCGCCAAATAAACCTATAGGTAAATGTGGATATTTTTCACGTAGTAGCATAAACATATGCTCTACAATTGAAGCACCTTTACAAATAGTTAAATCAGCAGTAGAGCCATCACTCTGACCATGACCTGGAAAATCAAATCGTAATGATGAAATACTGTTTTCTGACAATCTTCCAACAAAAGCTAAGTGAGTTTCACTGTTTTTTTGACCACCTAAACCATGAACAAGTAAAACAATAGCCTTTGGTTTTTCTAATTGGACTTCTACGCAGGCAATATTTAAATCGTCACACTCAACAAAAAAGCTATTCTCTTTGAAAGTCATAAATACTCACTTTTAACATGGCAGTGAAACATTTCATTTAGTGCTCTATCTGCGCTCTTAAAAGCTTGGGCTCGACTACGGGGAGAGGGTAAATAATGGTTAAAATATGTTGAACCTTCAGATGGTGTACCAAGAATTGTTATCTTAGATACAGGTAGTCCAGTTGCGTCTAATGGATGATTATTATTATCAACTCTTATTGAGCTATAATTACGCGATTGATGTAAACTACATATGCCATTCTTTAACATATTAGAGATTAGGGGTGATTGAATTTCATCTCTTGGATTATTATAAATAAAACCTTCAATAAGATAGTTTAACTGATGAGTATGTTGAGTTTTTAGAACAGTAGAGCGAGCTACCCAATAGTCATGTTCAATACTGCAGTGTAAATCTGGATTAGGTCCTAGATCAAATCGAAGTACACCCGCTTTTATCAACGCCAACCATTCTCTTCCTCGAGATACAGGAGGGCCAACAATAAGACTCGATATTCTTGGCGCAATAAAAGAAAAAAAATCATTATGTGATTCAGCATTAAGTCGATAATTGTTAACCCCTTCTCTAATAAAGTCACGCACTACTCGTAACATCTCTAGAGAATGCTTATAAGGGCTTAGAGCTTCACCTTTTAGAGATTCATTAACATCATGTTGTAAATGCGAAATAACCATATTTCGTAATTCGACAGGATTATTTACTTTTGGTTTGCTTTTTGAAAGTAGTAAACTTTCTGGATCAAATCCATCTACATGAGACAAAAGAGTGTTTTTGGACTCTAAAACTTGCTCTGGGGTAAGCTTAGAAAACATTTCACGCAAAGCACTCTCTGCATGCTCCCCATCTAAAATACTAGCTTTTCGCATTGAATATGCCGCAAGCATTTCAGCTGCTATAGCTGGAAATATATCTTTCTTAAAATCTAATACTTCCTTATCAGATAATCTAGAGGGTATACAAAAAATTGGTGAATACTTACTAGCTAGGTCAAGAGATTTCTCTGGCCTACAGCTAAATAATTTACCTATTCTAGAAAAACTATAAATTATAGGCTCTTTTCCAGAACGTTCATATTGCAAACTACCGTCTGGCAATTCATAAAAAGAACCTCCAAGCCCTTCTGTAAGTGAAGAAACGACATCTACTGCAGTTAAGCCCATTCCCATTACACCTACAGTTTCGTTTGGCCGAATGATATTTTCAAATTTACAAATAGGGTATGGAGAAAAAACATTTTTTCTTTTATTTTCTACATGCTTTGTTTGGATCCCATGTCCGGTGCAAATAAATATATTATTGGCATCTATGTGATCACCAGACTCGCATGATATTCTAATTTTTTCATCATTAATCGTTTGTATATCAATTGCACACGTATGCTTTTCAATGAGCGTGATATTATTAGGAAGATTTTGTTTTAGCGTTGAATAAACATATTTTAGGTACATTCCAAATAATTTTCGTGATAAAAAGCTACCCGGTTGACATTCAGAATCATGAGTGATCCTTACCCACTCTAAAAATGTTTTCGCTCCATCCAATGGCTTGTTTGAAAAAGTCTCTGCACTAAAGCTATTAACTTGTCCTGTGACTGTATTTAGAAGTAAGTAGTCCGGTTGTTGAGTATCATGAACCCCTTCTCCAGAAATATTAGGATCAATAATAAATACTTTAAAAGAACAGTTAACTTCTTTTTTTGCTTTGTAAATTAACCTATCTAGTACGGCAAGTCCCCATGGACCAATACCCGTAATGACAAGTGAAAAATTTGACATAATAACCTCAATTAATTAACTGGAAACCAGCATATGAAATGGCAACGTTGATAGCAGGATCCATTTTCATTCGCTCAAGCCACGAAATGATATGTGTAGCTCTATCCTCAGAGCGAAAGAATCCTTCTCTCATATGTATCACTGGAAAGTGAGCATAATCTGCAATTGTAACTTCTTCGCCGCAGAGAAAATTACTGGATTTAACTGTTAAAAATGATGCATATATCGATGAAATCATTCGGTCAAATATGTAAGTTGATGCTTGTTTAGATTTATTTAAGTAACGAGCAAGTGTATTCTGGACTGCTACATCACTTAATGCTGCAATAAATGAAGCCATACACTTTGCTTGTTCTTCTGGGGTATCAGGTAATAAATCAGGTCGATATTGCTCAACCATATAACGCATAATTGCTCCTGATTGGGCTAATATTAAGGAGGGAGCATTTTGTTTTCTGTCGACTAAGGCTGGAACTGTTCCGGCTGGAGATATATCTAAAAACCAGTTTTCTTTATGTTCCATATTTACTAGGTTCAATTCATGTTTGTTTACATCGACACCAGCTAGTTCAATTGCAATGGCCGCTCTAAGGCTATTCCCCGATTTTGCATAATAAAAATCAAAATTAGCCATTTTTATCATACTCCTTTTGAGTGATTATTTTATTTGTTACTAAATTTCTAAATTGGCCTGTAACCATAAATACACCGAAAAATATCAGAATAGTTGCTATTATCAACGAGCTATTAAATGATTCTGAAAGAAAAATAACACCAAATACAATACTAAACAACGCACGTAAATACGCGTTTGAAGTTGTTGCCAAAGAACCTAATGTTTTTATTAATCTAAAATATATTAAACTTGCTAGTGCTGTTGAGAGAAGAGTTAGAGCTAGCAGAGCTAACGAAGGCTCTAACTGAAAGGTTAGATTAGATAGAGGCTCGAATATTAAAACAATAGGAGATATTAATAGCGATGCTAGCATTAGTGATGTACTAGCAGTAACAAAAACCGATTGATCACTAAAACGACGACCAAATATTGCGCCACTTGCATATGAAAAACTAGCACCAAAAACGGCTAGTACAGCTAATGAGTTATTACTTGATACAGCGTGCCCTTGTGATGATGCGATTAAAGCAACTCCTGAAATTCCAAATAAAATACCTACAAACTTTTGGGGGTCGAACTTTGCAGATTGTAAGATGAAAACTGTAATAATAAAAACAAACATCGGGGGCGTTGAATTAATAACGCCAGCAGTACTAGAGTCCAAATATTGCTCTCCCCAAGTAATTAAAAAGAAAGGCAATGCTCCTTGTAAGCTTCCTTGGATTAATAGTTCTGCCCAGTTCCGAGAAGTAGTTGGAAATTTATCACATCGAGCTAAAGCAATAATCAATAAAATTGCTCCACCAAAAAACATCCTTATCATGACAATAGTCATTGGAGGAAAAGCCTCAAGTGCAACTTTGATGAACGTAAATGACCCACCCCATAATGCTGCAAGAATAAGTAAGAAAATGTACTCTTTCAAAGGTACAGCGTCTTGTTTATTTGTCATAACACATCCTTAATATTTGCTGTTCAAAATTTGAGAATACTGATTCAATTTCACAAGTATCGAAAGAACCTATACGATATTGAATTTCGATATTTAGAGAATTAGAAAAATCTCGAATAAGGAACAATAGGTCGTACTTCAACTTGTAACCTAAGTCTTTATGAATACCCATAATTTCAGGACCTTTTACGACTTGTGGCATATAGTTAAGCGATACACCAGTTAAAGGATTTCGATCTGATAGAAATGGTAATCCAAGAGAATCAATAACTTGATCAAACTGGTCAAGTTGATGACGAGTAGCTTCTGTCAATAGTTCACGTACTTTAAATACTAGAGAGGCGCTATCAAGCTCATCTAAATTTGAAATACGTAAAGAGACAAGATTAATAAAGTTTCCAATTACATTACGAATTTCAGGATGCGCACGTCCTGCTAAAGGAGTTACTATCGCAATATCATTAGTTTCTGAAATTTGAGAAATCAACTGAAAATACGCAGACAGTAATATTATATAAGGTGTACAATTTAAAGTGCGTGCACGAGACCTTAAAGCTATTGTGGTTTCATTTGATAATCGATGCTCGTACGAGTGGCAACGCTGATGGTCTAAAGTTTTATTACGAACTTGGAAATATTTATGCTTATAAATATTTGGTTTGCTCAGCATGTCTGGAAAAAAATTAGAAATGGTTTTAATATTTTGATTTGAGAAAAAACATGCGATATCTTTATAAGATATTAAATTATTATTACTATTTCTAAATAGTACTTTATCTTTAAACCAATCATTTAATAGATTGGACAAAATACCTTGGCTAGTTCCATCACTAACCATATGATGTACATTCCATAAAAGTTTACGCTGATTCTGAGGAAGTATTATTAGGCAAGCCCTAAAGCAAGATTTTTTAGAGAATAAGTCAATTACTTTCTCACCTTCAAATACTTTCATATCCGATAACTGTTTTTTAATGCTTGACTCTGGGGATTTACTTAAATCGACTACATCCAGTTTGAAATCAGATGTAGGGTCGATTTTTTGCAAAATCTCCCCCGTTTCATCAATGCTAAATACAATACGTAAACTATCATGATGAACAGCAATATCTCCTATAGCTTGTAATACATCAAGTTTAGAAACATCATTAGGTAAATCAAACAAGGCAACCATATTGCACCAATTTCGATTACCATTTGCACAGAATGTTCGAACGTATCTCCGCTGCTGGGGAGTCAGAGAAAAAAATTGTATATCCGGAGCTGTTGGAATCGGTACAATTTTTTTTCTCGGTTGATTTTCTAATAATTTAGCCAAATCTTGAGGCGTTGATGCATCAAGTAAAATGCTGGCATCCACATGAAAAGATAAACGCTCCGATAGTATGACACTTATAGCGGTTGCAACGAGACTATCTCCTCCCAAAGAGAAAAAGTCATCTGTTACACTTACTTTATCCAACCCCAGTTCAGTAGCAAAAACCTCAGTTATAATTATTTCATTATTTGTGGCAGGAGGGACATAAATATTACTTTTTTGATCGGGTACATGTAAGCTATTTTTATCTATTTTACCATTCGGAGTTAATTGAAAAAATTCGCAGTGAATAAACCTAGATGGAATTGCGGCTATGGGACAACGCTCTATCATAAAGCTTCGAATGTCTGAAATATCAATTTCTTTACCTGAATGAGTTAAGTACCAAGCTATTATTTGCTTTTGGTTTGTCTTATGGGCAGTATTAGCTAGAAGTATTGCTTTTGAAATTAGTGGATGCAATTCCAAAATTGCAGCAATACCTGATAATTCAAATCGAACCCCCATTATTTTAATTTGGTCATCTTTACGTCCACGTAAATGTAATTCCTCATTGGAATCTATAAACCCAAGATCTCCTGTGAGGTAATGTTGACGACCGAATATATCCGACATAATTTCTTTAATTTCGTATTTATTATGTAGATATCCCAAACTAGTATATGGTGTTTCAATTGCAACTTCACCTAGCTCCCCCTGAGGCATGAGTGTTTGTTTAGGAGAGAGAATAATAAATTTCACATCAGGAAGCGGATATCCACAAGATTGAACTCCATTTATGGGAGGTTCAGTTATACGAGCATGAAATTTGGCGAGAGTTGTCTCTGTAGGTCCATATAGATTATGTATCACTGTATTCGGAAAAAGTAATTTCCAGCGATCAACAAGTGAACTATGTAAAGGCTCTCCTGCAAATAGAGTTTCTCGTAAACATTCTATTGAGACCTTATCATTTGTAGCAGATAAAATAGATTGAGCAATAGATGGGACGGTGTGGATTACGGAAATATTCTTACTTGCAATCCACCGAGCTATAGACTGTGCAGTATTTGCTTCATTACTCATGGGTAAAACTGAAGTTGCGCCACTTGTTAATGGTAAAAGGATATCTCGAAGTACAACATCAAATGAAAAACGAGTAAGAAGAGCAACTTTGTCATTTTGTGTTAAATTAAGCATATCTCGTTCCCAGCCTACGAAGTGAGCTAATGAACTACGCTGCCCTAGAACAGCTTTAGGAGTGCCTGTAGAGCCAGAAGTAAAAAAAATGTAGCAAGGTAAATTTAAGTCACTTTCAATGACAGTTGTTTGATATTCAATAATGGACGTTCCACTAAAATCGAGCTCAATACGCTTTAGCTCAGGAATTAAATTAAGGGTGTTTTCTGAATCATAAACTACTTGCGGAGAACTTAGCTCAAGCATCTGAGTTTTACGGTGGTCTGTTAAAGAGCAGTCAATTGGAATAATAACTAATCCGTTTAGCAAACCAGCGATCAAGGCCGAAAGAGTATTTGAGTCTGGCTTTCCGTGTATAGCAATTCGATCACCGCAGTTTAGTCCTGCCTTATCAAAACTATAGCGACATTCATTAATCATGGCTTGAGCATCTTTTCGTGATACAGACTGATCTCCATGAATCCATAAAGGGCTATTGTTAAGAGTGAGCCCGTCGGCTATAAGTGAGTTTAAAAGTTGAGGAAAAGAATTCATGCTAAAGTCCGTGCGCGATTTGAATGATATATTTCTGACATAGGATCTTTCTGCCCTATAAGCACATTATAAACAGCTTGAGCTATTGCTGGTGCTTGAGCGAAGCCACCAGTGTTATGCCCTCCTATTTGTAGCAACACACCTCCCGATTCCATTTCCTCACTAGTAAATACCCCTAAACCAGATGAAGTCCAGGGACGTACACAGTATTCAGGTGGGTTATTCAACATACCTTTTCGAATAGCCTCAGCGTATTTATCTGGAAATAACTCTTGAACGGTATCTTTGATAGATTGAAACAGTTCATCTTTGCCTGACTTTGTAAAATTATCAGGTGAAAGTCCAATAAAACCATGTCCTGAACTGCAATAAATAACTGGATTTCCATTACAATCATGTCCCGGTATTATATTTGCACCTTCAGAGGATTCAGCTGAAGCATACCCCTTCCTTCTAACTTTTAGGGGGGATGTAAGAGGATTAACTTCATTTGGAAGTGTTATCCACATGCCTGCAACTGAGGCTATATCGTCTAGCGGTGTTAAATGACCATGGCCAATACGCGCATAAGCCCCAGGACATAAAACAACGTGATCCGTGGTGTTTTTTTGTGAGCCAAACTTAAGAGAGACTACTTTTCCCGAGCTGTTTTTTTCCACGCCATCAAAATTACTATTCCAGTGAAATTTAACTCCGAGATTTTTTAATAAACGGATAATATTTCGAGATAGACTAATTATGTTTACTGAAAAACCCTCGACACTCAGAGCTCCAACAATTTCATTGGTTGAAACAGCATCAGTAAAACAAGGCTCAAGTTGAGTAAGCCTTTCAGCTGTAATTATTTCTTTGCAGCTCCCGAGAGATGTTTCAGTACTTATTGCTTTTTGAAAAGCCTCTTGAGTTTGGTATATACGCAATAGATTATTTAAAAAATTCACACCTCTCAGCAACTTCGGATAAGTAATAAAAAGGCCTTTCCAGTCATTATAACTATTGCGGTTGTAATTAATAATATCTTCATTATAAACACCAGCAAGCCATGAAGGCATATCCTCAAGGCGCTTGATCCAACTTTTTTCTAATGGATCTAAAGATGTAAAATCGTGACAAAGCCAACCGCCGTCTCGTACTCGAGCTCTAAATGACTGGTTGGGTTCTGAGTTAGATTTTAGCCCGCGGTATAAGTGCTGCCGTGATTCATTAAATGAAAATATGCGTGCATTCATTCCTCCAAATGTTGCTCCTGAAATACCCAGAGTAAATTCTGTAGTTAATAATGGATCTGGCATTCGATCAAAAAATTCAATAGAAAATCCAGCTTGCACTAACTTCAAAGCCGTTACCAGATTTACAATTCCGGCTCCAACCATTGAAACTGACTTTTTTGAGTTTATCTCTATTTTAGCTAATTTTGCAGGTTTTGGTCGAATGAATCTTTCTGCTTCAATGAAAGCTTGATGTACAGCTAGATCTAAGGTGATTCCTGATACAATAGAAAGTTGTGGTAGAGCATATATTTCATCCTCTAATTTAAAATCTGCTAGACCAAATAAAATCACACATTCAGGTAGTGAAGGTGTTGTAATATTTTTTAGAATATATCGATCTTCAAACGATAAAATGATAACTTTAGTATTCATTTCATCTAACTTTCTACGAATGACTTCGGGATGCTGGTTTAATAAATCTCCAGAAAAAAAACTCACCTTGCTAGATGAAAATTTTTCTTCTACGCTTTTTGGTATTGAAGTTAAAAAGGTTATCATAATTTAAAATGAATTATTTTCATTCCTCCTTGGATTTTTTATTTTCAGTCCATTAAATATTTATAATGAAAACAAATATTTTTATTTGAATTGTGTTTTAGAGTTATAGGTTTTTTTCATCCAAAGCTACATGCTGATATATTTAAATTATTATCTATAATAAACAGGGCAGAGAAAATTAAATATTGCATTCCTTTGTTTGAACTATAATCCTCATTCCTCAGTAAAATACCTAGATCAGTAGCTTAAGTCAACTAAAGCTGCAACCAAAGACTATCAGCTTGCTTTAGGTAATCTAACAAAGCAACTGAAGACGCGAAAAGTTGACATCCTAAATGCTAAAAAGTATGAGAGCCAGGCAGATTACGCTGAAAAATTAACTCAAATCTGGCAAGAATATAGTGACCTTTGCTCTCAATCAGAGTTATTTAGCAGTTCGCTAGCCGGTGAACAAGCTAAGGCAAAAACCGACTTGCGATTGAAAGAGGTCGCTGATTATTTGCTTACGATTGATTACCAAACACAGCTAAACTCAATTGAAATCTTAAAGCAAAAGAGGGATGACGCTCAACAAACGCAGGCAATTATCAATACGAATATTACTCAAAAGCAAGCACAAGTTACGGCTAAAAAACGTGAACTGAATGACGAAGAAAAAGGAGCTAAAAAGGTAAATGAATATCTGAATAATTTTTTTGGGCATCAGTTTTTGACGTTGGAGGCTAAAAAGGATGAAGGGCCAACGCAAGAGGCAAAACGTATTCGGTTTGAAGTGATCCGTGACGGTAAGAAAGCTTACCACCTAAGCGAAGGTGAGTGCAGCTTGCTGGCATTCTGCTACTTTTTGGCCAAGTTGGATGATGTCGCAACCAAAGACTCAAAACCCATTATTTGGATTGATGATCCTATCTCCTCGCTCGATGGCAACCATATTTTCTTTATTTATAGCCTATTAAATGCAGAAGTGGTCGAGAAGAGGAAGTTTGCACAACTGTTTGTATCAACACACAACCTTGATTTCTTGAAGTATCTGAGAATGCTGAATGGCAAGTATATCGACCCAGCAGGCTCTGGAAAGTTAAAAAGCTATCAGAAAGACTTCTTTGTTGTGATTAGGCAAGGTAAATTTTCTACAATTCAGTCTATGCCTGATTACCTAAAAAAATACATCACAGAGTTCAATTATCTTTTTCATCAAATATATAAGTGCGCCAATGTTGAAAGTATTGATGATGCAAACTTCAACTCGTTTTATAACTTTGCAAATAATACGCGCAAATTTTTTGAGATTTATCTTTACTATAAGTACCCTGATCAAGCATCTGATGCAGATAAGTTAAAGCTGTTTTTTGGTGATGAAAAAATTCCAGCAGTGTTAGTTGATAGAATAAATAACGAATTTTCACATTTAAAAGGGTGCTTCGAAAGTGGCGCGATACCTATCGATGTACCAGAAATGCAAACTGCAGCTAGACAAATCATTGAGCGACTCAAACAAGACAATGAGCAGTTTTCTTCATTAATGAGAAGTGTTGGGGAACCTAGCGACAATATATAGTCTATTAAACCTATACGGTGTTCTTTGCTTTAGACTCAATAGAAATACAGTACTCCTTTACGGATTGTGTAAATTATAAGGCTTGATAGTACGAAATAATCCTAGACTTAAACGAACTCATTGAAAGCTCTGCTAAGGTTGAGTGATTGATGAGTTCGTTTAAATTACTCCCGAAGATGTCATCCACATTGATATCCGAGAAAGTCTTTCGAGTATCGTCTTGGTAGCCATGATTGCTGTTAGCTTGATTATTGGGGATTTCTACACCTTCAAGTAGTCGATCTGTTTGTTCGTAATGATACGAGTCAGGAATAGCTTGATTTAGGCGCTCTGCATACTCGACTAAATCAGGTTCAGCAAGTACGAACATATAGCCAATGGCTGTTTGTTCTGTGGTCATGCGTAAAATACGGCCAAGTATCTGTCTAAAGTAGAGCTCTGTTGTGACATCCGTAAGGTTGCAGCAAACTTGAAGTCTTGGGATGTCAGTGCCTTCACTGATCATTGCAATGCTGATAATCCACTCGCTAGAGTCGTCGCGAAAGCTATTAATAAGCTCAGCAGAGTCTTCTTGTTTGTATGAAACAATGATTGCACTCTTACCAAAATGACCCGAAAGAATAGCTTGTATCTGCAAGGCATGAGCGTAAGACGCTGCGACAATTAAGCCACCTGAATTAGAGCTCGTAGTTCGTAGCTCATCTAACTTCTGGATGCTCAGCGACAGCATATAGGTAATGGTCTCTGGTTGTTTCAAAATCATGCGATAACTAACATCACCGTTTTCTAGTAGCTCTGCAATACTTCGATAAGTTTTTCTTTCTTGACCTTTACGAACCATTACTTGGTCTGTATCAATAGCTGTTATGAGAGGGGCGCGGCAGACCTTATCGTTAATGGCTTCTATTAGGTCATAAGAGAAATCGCATTGTATATTGCCTTCAGGGTCAGAATAACGAGCGAGAGGGATTGGAAGCGTGTCTGCGCGCCATGGTGTTCCAGTTAATGACAAAGTGTAGGTGGCTAGCTTTTGGATGGTAGAGAGTAGCTGAAAGCCCCATGTGTTTGATAGAGAGCTTCCGTCACCTGCACAATGATGGATTTCGTCAAAAATAACGAGTACTCGGCTCATGCTTAAGTTATTGATCAGCTCATTTATGTTGGTCATAGAGTGATAAGTTCGCGAGGTTCCTAGAGCTCCCAACTGACCATTGAAAGGGCGCTCAAGAATTTGTTCAAACGTTACTCTGATGCTTTGGCTTACGACCTTTGAGGGTGAGAAGCAGACAATGTAATCAATCTTTCTTTTATCTAACAGAGACTTGGCAACATAACTGGCCATAATTGTTTTACCAGACCCAGGTGTCGCAAGAACTAATGCATCTGAGTGGTTTAGGTATTGGTTCAATACCTGATGAATACAACGTTTTTGCCATTCTCTTAGCATGTCTTAGTACTTTCAATGTTAGCTGCCTGCATAACTTTTTTAAGTGCATTTAAGCGACCATAAAGCTGTGTTGACTGTTCTTTTGCTTGCTGTAATAGAGTTTGAATGATCTGACGGTTCGCTGGATACTTAGTAAGCAAATCTCTGTAAGCGTCAATTTCTCCAAGTATCATCTTTAGTTCAGCACCTGTTTTCACTTCTTCAATTTTAAGCTGTTGTACTTGATTGCTGCCTTTAGCTTCAGGGGTGTTATTCAATTTTATTGTACGGGATTTTTGCTGAAGCGAATTGAGTAGTTCATCTGTGAAATGGTAGGTGCGAAAATTTCTGTTTCCACTAGCTGTTACTAGGTTTTGAGTCGTCAACCTACCAATGTTTCTTGCGACAAACCTAGTGGATTGGATGGTATCTAATTCCGTAGTGGTTGCTGCTAATTGAATTAACTTTTTTCTTGTAATACTGGTTCCTTCCAAGTGCTGTAGAAGTTCTTTGAACTGTTTGTTCAAAGAAAATGGTTTTGCTGTCATGTTTGGTCTCAAAAATCTAAAAACTTAGGATTGCTAAGTATACAGAAATAAGTAAAACTTAGACAATCTAAGTGTGTGAGACTTTTAAGATGAAAATACTTTGGCTGTTAACCCTATACCGCTGCGACTTAAGCAGGCTCGGAAACTTATTGGCATATCCCAGAAAGAATTGGGGGTAAGAATAGGTATGGACGAAAGCTCTGCTAGTGGTCGTATGAATCACTATGAAAAAGGCAGGCATGTACCTGACGTGGATACGCTTCGTAAGATTGCTGCGGAGCTGAATGTGCCACTGAACTATTTCTTTTGCGAAGATGATTTAAGCGCCGAGTTAGCATGTTTGATTTCTAGGCTTGATGATGAAAGCAAGAAAGTCCTGATTTCAGAGTTAGCAAAAACTAAAGACAGTAACGGCTCTTAGTGGTATTCATCTTTCGCCATAGGGTGATGGATGATTTTTCAATTCCCAATACCGCATGACGATGAGTTGCTTGTTAGTATTTTAGCTCGCTTTATAGCAAGGCAAGGGCTCAGAGAAGATAAAGCTGCTCTCAGTTTACTATTTGGAAGTCGCAACATAGTACTGTCACCTTTACTTCAGGGGCATCTTTCTGATTTGTACCGATCCGTCGGGCGCTTATGGCCTATAACCCCCAATGAAATTCTCGAAAAGCATTCAACACTCCCCTTATTTAAGTCGTTTGTTGAGCCTGATAGGTATGCGGCAATATGTTCTGATTTAGCTTTTGACTCTAAAAGCCATTCGATGCTTAAAGCAGGAATTAACGCGTCTTCCTTGGTATTTCCGGCTTGTTATCGGTATTGCCCAATTTGTTTCAGTGAGGATATTAACCAGTTTGCTTATAGTTACTGGAGACGGCAATTTCAGTTACCAGGAGTCTGTGTATGTTTACAACATCATTGTATGTTGATGGATTCTCACTTTGATCTTAAGCCAAGCCGCCGTCATAGATTTATAGAAGCTTCGAGTCTTTCAGACATGTCGATACCGTCTGCTGCTGAAGTCTGTGAAAAACTAATTCTCGTTGATATGGCTCGTAATATTGATCAATTGCTTCATCAGTCTTTTCCGTACATTTCACCAGATCAGTGGACGGTATTTTATGATGCAAGACTTAGAGAAGTTGGATTAAAAAGCGCTAGAGGCGTTGAACATCATCAGGTTGAAAATCAATTAATTCAGTATTGGGAAAAAAACTTCTTAGCAGAATGCGGTTTAGATCTCGTGGGAGGAGTAACGTGGCTTCAGACATTTTTTCGCAAACATCGAAAGCATTTCTCTTATCTACATCACCTGCTGTGCCTACAAGCGCTATTTCCGAATTGGAAACTGAATGATGTTTTTAGCGTGGCATCAAGTATTAGGGGGCAGTCTACTAAGCGGGTATACAGCTCTTCTCAAGCTGACTTAAGAGCACCTGAGTATCGGGCAGTTTGGCATGATCTTAAAAAAGAGAATGCATCTCTCAAAGATATTAGAGCAACTAGGGAAGGAGCACGTGTCTACTCATGGCTTTACCGATTCGATAATGTATGGTTGAAAGAGAATCTTCCCGCCCCGATCAAGAATAACCTTGGTCGAGTTGTCGATTGGAAGAAGCGAGATCTAGAAGTTGTTAGGGCGCTTTTAAAAATCCGCAGCAATAGTTTTGATGAGTTGTCATTACCAAGAATGTCCCAGCAATGGTTTATTACTCAAACTAAATTGCGGTGGGGAGTTGATAAGCATCTTTCTAAGTTACCGCTTTGCCGACGTTTTTTTATTAAATACACAGAATCTGTTGAAGAGTTCCAAGTTCCTCGTGTTCTCGCTATTATCGTTAATGCCATCAACTTTAACGAGCCTATACCAAAAATATATGAAATCGAACGCCTTGCTGGACTCAGTAAAAAACGCATTAGAAACGCTGCGCGACGGATTATCAGAGAAGATTTCTCAATGGTTTCCAGCCCTAAGTTATCTGCCAAGAAATACCGAGCTTATTAAAGTTCATGGCGTGTTTCGATCAAAAAACTTGCTGAAAAACAAAGATATTTTTTTTTGCTGTTGAGTGGAAGGATGGAGTAAAGTCATCTCTACCTATTGAAATGGCAAGTTTTTTGGCACCTGGATTGTCATTTCAAGATAAAAAAGTCGTTTCTCGGTCACAGTGTGATCGACAACTAGTTCATGTTATTAGCCTAGAGCGAGTTGATAAAACTTCAGATCATTATCAGTACTTCTATAATACTGATAAAGGTTTGATGAAGTTCACAGGGTTTGAACTAGCTAGGACTTTATTTTTTCACAATCCGCATCTTGTCCGAGCAGCGTACACTGCAAATGGTTTAAGCGCTCTAGCGTTTGTAAGTCGCAGTCAGTTGCAAATCGAAATTAGCTTCCCTGAAAGTACTAAATACCCTGTTAGCTTCATAGGTACAAAAAGTAAGAGAACGCATTTAGCTTGGATGTTACTTGATGGAGAAGCTAAAAAGAGTGCGTTTTCTGTCTTTGAGTCCTTTAAAAGTGATGCGGGGAAATTAGGGTTTAAATTTACCCCACCAAATCTAAAAGATTGGCAGCTCGAAGTCTCTTTATTTTCATCTTCTCGGGATGAATTCGCGGCGTTTTCTCGAGATTTAACTCTTTGTGTGAAAAATCAACAGCCTATTCCCTTAGTTCTTAAAAAGCATAAGTCTCTCAAGAATAAGCAATTGCGGTACCCACAGGCAGATAGTGCCATCATTTTATTGATGAAGATGGGCTATGGAATGTTAGCTAAGCTAAGTGAATATCAGGGCATTATATCTACTGGTATTGAGACTGAAATTGAAGATGCTTTGACTGTAGTGCTTAATACAGTTGTGGAAGTGGTTCAGGAATGGCCTGAGATTGTGAATGTTTCTGATTTCAAACAACAAACACCATTGATGCTTGCTGCTCATCAAAAAGATTATGAGATGGTAGAAGTATTACTGAAGGCAAAGGCAGATCCTAACCTAAAAGATTTTACAGGTAGAACCGCACTTCATTCAGCCGCCGCTAGCCGATGCTTAAAATCTGCCCAACTACTGCTTGAATATGGTTGTGACGATAAAATAACTATGCAGGAAGGAGCAACCGCCTTACATACAGCAACTCGTATGGGTGAGCTTCCAATAGTTAAGTTGCTAGTGAAGAAATCGCCAAATTTGCTTCTTGTTAAAGATCCAAATGGCGTCACTCCTCAAGAGCTTGCTAGGTCAATTGCCGAAAATATTGGTTTGTATGAATATCTTAAAAGATACCTTTTGTCAGAAAATAGAACCGTTGTAAGTCATAAGAAATATCAGGAACTGAGCGAGTACTTTGAAGGAAAAAATCATAGTTGATGGCTGGATTTTTAAGCGTATTGGACTTCATAAAGCACCACATTATTTAACTAGGTTTTAACGTTAATGAGTGTCTAGTAAAGTCAGGAAAGTCCAAACCGCCAAAACGAGTGGAATGAAGATCGCCGCCCAGAAGCCAGGCAGTTGATAAGGGAGGTTGTAGTGTGCCATGCTACGTCCTTGTTAATTAATGTCAGTAGTATGTCAGCGTATCAATATATTACTGTCCAGGGCTTGTGTGGTAATGGCAATAAATTTGACCATACGGATAAAACAAATTAGGGACAAGCTATGCCATTAGATTCATCTTTTACCTCTGAACAACGCGACAGCATCAAGATAAAAAGCTTTATTTTTCACGTTATCGAAGTTAAGAAGAACCATAATAGCAAGTCGGTTTCCGTCGTTGAAATAGACAAGGTAGCTCTTGCACCAGCTCAAGAGAAGTTCTTCACTGATCACTTCAAACACACAGCTGAAGGCACTCAGTTCTTGTTCACAACCTATGGCGGCAACCTGAAAGATAAAGGGCTGGACTTAATTCAAAATCCATCGAAGTTCATACAGATCTCCAAAGATGCTGCCCACGAATTTACAGGGCATCACAAAACACAAATGTCAGATGGTGTATTTGTATTCTCTTTGGTGGAGTATGACTTTGCTCCAGGCCAACCAGAGCATGCATTGTTCCTGCTAAAATTTAACAAGCAATCAAGCTTTCCTTACAGCTATGAGACAGACCTTAAGACTGGTGAAATGGTTGCTACTGTTGACGCCTCCCATACATCACTTGTACAAGATAAGAAAGCCATCAGTAAAAGTGCGATCATAGACCTAACCAACGAGTTCACATGGGATGTCTTAGCAATCGATACAAAAGACGGACCTGGGGTAACGGACTACTTCCGGGACTTTATGGAAGTAACACCGAAAGACAAAGGAGAAATTCTCACAGATAAGGCGAATAATACAGTCAGAAAGTGGGCTAGAGCTGCAGAGAGAAATCAGTCATTTTCTGGTGGGGAAAACTACAATACCGTTTGCGGCAGATCATTCGAATATCTCAATAGCAACAGTACCTTTAAAACAGACGACTTTATAAAATATGTTGTTAAAGATGCTAGCCCTGCCAAAGAGAGAGCTTTGAGAAACACTTTAGAAGAAAAGTTAAAAAAAGAAGGTGTCTACGGACAAAGCTTCAGTATCGTCCCTGAAGCAATACGGACCGGAGGCAAAGCAGTAAAATATGTTACAGATGAAGGAGTAGAAATCAGCTATACTGGTGATCAAAGTAAATCTAGGATTGAGATCGACGTTCAAGAACATCAGACCGTCATGACCATCACCACTAAAAAGCTAAAGACCGATGTTAAGTAAAGACTTCTTCGATCTATATAACACTATTTCCAACAGGTTCTCTGATATTTCTGAGAGTGAGGTATTATTTTCAGGACTTGTAGAACTTGAAGATAGTGAACTGATTTCGTTCTTGCAGACACTAGATCGAGATGGATTAGACACGCCTAAGATAGACGTAATGTATGACACAAGTAGCCAGCACTCTCTCAGCATAAAAGATTTAGATGACCCTGAATTGTATGAAGACAGCGCCCCTTGGAAAGTCACATTAAGTAAAGACAACATTGCAAAAAAATTATCTGATTTATCGGGTGACACACATCTCTTTCTCAATATAGAGAGTTTTTTTTCATTTCTTGAACTCCTTGATCCGTTCCAAAAAGATAGTCATCGTTATGATAGCCATACTCGTCTGTTCTTAGTGAACGGCTTGGATAAACCAATGGGTGGCGAGCATTTCTATGCTGTTAGCACTAACTCTGGCTTTCCCAATCTTGAGCCTAAACTTCCAAATTCTGACGATGTACACAACCTTGTACACGTAAACACTACCGAATCTGTGCGTGTGTGCCCTCGCTCTATCTCTCTAAATAGCGCTGGTTCAGAGCTCACTAATATCCCCAATTTGAAGCGAGGTGTTGCAAAGCTTCTCGCGGCTTGTCTTGTTCAAGAACTGAAAACTGTCGAAGGTATAGAGAAGATCACCGTAAAAGGCAGTAAAAAGCAAACAGTTGATTTGTCTAGCGGCATGGAAGATATATCTGATACTTTTCTCGACCAATTAAATAATGCTGTTATTTGGGTCTATGAAGAACGCTCCGAAACGCGTTTGCAGCTGATAATGGATCGTTTATCTCTCGATATGAACGATACAGATAGCTACCTTGAAGCACTAGATCGCCATTTAGAGAGAGCTCTGGAACAAGCGAAAGATTCTTATGCGTTCGTGATTCTTGACCGAAAGGATGACTACCACAAAGAAGTCCGAGAGCTAATTAAAGACATGAGAACTCAAGCTGATCTGTATGCGACAAAAACGCGCGCTCTCGTCGGTAGCCTTGCTAGGGATACGCTAGGTATCTTGGTATTTCTTAGTTTTTCGTTTATGACAAGAGCCCAGAAATTTGATATGGATGTTTTTTTGACTAATGAAGTAATTAGCCTCATCTTGTCTGTTATTGCTATCTACTTAAGCATATCGCTAGCGCTACAGGTAATGGTCCATTTGAGAGATGATGGGCTTACTAAGCAAGAAAATGATCATTGGTTGAAAGTGCTTCAGAATTATACAAAAACAGATGATCAGAGAGAAAATTTCTTAAAGCCAATTGAGAAACGTCGAAAAACATTCCACTATGCAATGGGAGTTATCATTTTGCTTTACTGCCTATTGATATACATAGTGCTTAATTTACAATGTTTTTTGACTAGTATTTTAAGCAACGGATAAGTCTAGATATTTCGTCTATGTTATAAAATAAAAAATATCAAACTTTAATGTCACTTAGTTGATAGGGAGGCAGTCAAAAAATATCAAACATTACCTTTGCCCGCTCGTCTAAAATCTTCGTTTTTGTATCAAACTATAATGTCGCCGTACATTTAAACGTTTTTAACTGGGGTTGCGGCTTTAAAACTTGCTAAAAGTAGAACCACGAAAGCACTAAATGCTAGAAAGGCACCAATCCATAGGGGGGATACGTAGCTAAATCCTCTACTAATGGCAATACCACCAAGAAGCGCACCTAATGCGTTACCAATGTTAAACGCTGCGATATTTGCCCCACTGGCAACGGTTGGGGCATCACCCGCATATTTCATCATTCTTAGCTGCAATCCTGGTGCGGTTGCTAAGCCAATGGTCCCCATTAATAGCAAGCAAATAATAGTTAAAGCTTGATTTTGCGCATTCATGGCGAATACGGTAAGCACAGCAGCTAAAACAATTAACGCCCCTCCTAATGACATATCAAGCGATTTGTCTGCAGCTTTACCTCCGTAAATATTGCCAACAAAAGTTCCAATACCAAATAGAACCAGTAACCAAGGAATCATGGATTCCGAGAAATGAGAGACTTCTGTTAATGTGAAAGCGATATAGGTAAAGCCACCAATGACGGCACCAAAAGACAGAATACTCATCAATGCAGATACCCAAACCTGAGGGCGATAAAAGACACCAAGTTCTTTGGCAAGGTTGGTATTGGCCTTTACTGGCATAATAGGGATTAAGGTGCGGATGCCAATAGAAGTGATAATACCAATAATGGCAAGTACCCAAAATGTGGCCCTCCACCCTGCTTCAAGACCGACAAATGTGCCAATTGGTACTCCAATGACGTTAGAAACCGTTAAGCCTGCAAACATCAAGGAAATAGCAGCCGCTTTTCTGTTTTCTAGAACCATCTCAGACGCGACAACGGCGCCAATACTGAAGAATGCCCCGTGGCAAAGTGCCGCGATAATCCGACCTGCTAGAAGGGTTTCATAGCTGGATGCCATCGCACAGGTCAAGTTGCCTAGAATAAAAAGTCCAGTTAGCAACATAAGTGATTTGCGTTTTTCCATTTTTATCATGAGTGCTGTTAAAAGTACTGCGCCGATAGCAACACTGAAGGCATAACCTGATACCAGATATCCAGCGATATCTTCTGTTATCTGGAACTCTCTTGCTATTTGTGGAAGCAAGCCCACAATGCCGAATTCGGTTAGCCCTATACCAAATGCGCCAAGTGCAAGTGCAAACAATCCAATAGACATGTATATCTCCCTTATGAAGTTGCTCTTCGATGGTCCGTCATCTTCGATGCCGGAAATATTAAAAGAATGAAATCGTGTTTGAAAAGTGAAAATTCATAAACAGGTTGGGCAAATTGCCTCTCTTTTTAGTTAGAACTTTCATCATTTATGCTAGGTATATATGATGAAGAGCAGAAATGATTTTGGTCTATAGTAGGTATTAGAATGGATAATCTGAAAAAGCTTGATATGAATCTACTGATTACTTTAGATACTTTATTTAATGAATTGAATGTCACGAATACAGCCAAAGTCCTGCATTTATCTCAACCTACTGTTAGCGGCGTTTTTCAAGGTAGTTGTCGCCTAAAATAATTAAGCAGCGTCTTTGTGTTGCTCTGGATTTAATTCCACATCACCTGTTGGCTGCCATTTTCTTTCTGTTTTTGACCAACGCTCAGGGCGCTCTTTCCTTTTTTGCTGATACAAGTCCGCTCGCTTCGCTAAGATTACTTTATCAAGCCCTGCATGCCTTTGATTTGGCGTGACAAACTGGATTCGACTATGGCGATGCTCATGGTTGTACCAATACACGAACTCTTTTACCCACTCTCTCGCACCTTCCAGGGTTTTAAACCCTTCTGACGGCCATCTAGGGTGATATTTCACTGTTCTAAACAGCGATTCTGAGTACGGATTGTCGTTACTCACCCCTTGGTCGACTCCGAGAGGTCACAATACCAAGATCATACATTTTTGCTCTCATCGTTAAGCTCTTCATGGGCGCACCGTTATCTGAGTGTAAGACGAGGTCTTTTTTAACGCATTTTTCTGCCCAAACACTGCGTTCCAGTAAATCGGCGTGCAGGGCTTGATAAAGTAATCTTAGCGAAGCGAGCGCACTTGTATCAGCAAAAAAGGAAAGAGCGCCCTGAGCGTTGGTCAAAAGCAGAAAGAAATTGGCAGCCAATAGGTGATGTGAAATTAAATCCAGAGCAACACAAAGACGCCGCCTAATTATTTTAGGCGACAACTACCTTGAAAAACGCCGCTTCATCCAAAAAGAGTAGCGAGCATCATTGTCTAAAACTCTTCGATGAACTCCAAAAAACAACAAAGTTCACTTTTCATATAGGTAAAAACAACGTACTCACGCCAAATGCCACGACCCCACATAAAATGGGCATCCCCATAGAACGAGTGCGCGTCCAAACCCCATAAGTAACCAGTAGACCAATGCCGGAAGCGAACCAAGACAACGCATCCGCCTGGCTTGGCACCAAGGAAGTACCAAACATCGCAGCAATCATAGTTGGCCCAAGAATGGTTAACCAAGTCGGCATAGACCCCACCGCATTCTCAGATTGTCTTTTCGCTAAGCTGCGCTTCATCCAAATATATGGCACAAGGCGCAATAAATAGGTGCCAATAGCAATGCTAGCAAGCGCTAGACACATAGAGGTTTCCATGTTTATTTCCCTCTCAATGCAGATTGATTTTTCAAAGCATAAAAAAGTATCGCACCACATATTGCAGCCAATGGAACAGCCGCATTGGGGTAACCCAATACTTTTAAGACAACGGCGGCCACCGCGGACAAACCAATGGTCAAAGACCACAAGATATTATTGCAACGGGGAACAAGCAGCACAAAAAACAAAGCTGGCAGCGCAAATGGCAGAATCTCATTGATCAATGGCCAGCGTTGCGTCAATTCGTCACCCGCCATCGCCCCCAGTGCGGTTCCTGCAATCCAGCTTAGCCAACCCAATACCGCTGCTCCTGTGTACCAACCGATACGCGCCTGATCTGGAAGCAAAGGCAAACGAGCATGAGCGAGAGCAAAGATTTGATCGCTCAAACCGAACATCAATGGCAACCACTTTTTATCTTGGTTCAAATACGGAGAGAGATTGGGCCCATACACAATATGACGAGCGTTGATTAACAAAGTCATGATCACCACCAGCCATAGCGGTGCGCCAGAAGCGACCATAGCGACAAAAAGAAACTGTGACGCGCCCGCATAAATAAAGGCCGAAATCAGAATAGTCTCTAACACACTAAAACCAGACTGAACGGAAATCAGACCAAAAGAAGTTGCCACTGGAATGTAACCACCAAGTAGTGGCATCGCGTCTTTTATACCTTGCTTCCAAGGTGTGCCAGAAAATGTTTGAGCGGCTGTATTCATGACTGCACCCCCTGTATGGTATCGTCCTGTTTAGCATAGGTAATGACAATTATTAAAGTTGCCCATGAATCGTCAGTTTGATAACAGTGCGGAACATCGGCCGCAAACGTATGGTTTTTGCCTATTTCCAAATGACGCAAATCATTACTTTCACCCGCCAGCAATTTTCCACTGATCAAGGTGACGGTTTCCGTCGTACCAGCAATATGCGGCTCTGATTGCCTAACCGTATTGGGCGCACATGACATCCAATAAACATCAATTCGCGGATTATCCAGACCTTGATCAATCAACTGAACCTGAATCCCGTTTTCGCCCATAGTGGACTCCAAGCTGGCAATAAGATCCCCAAAAGGCGTATCCAGATATATCGCCAAACGCCAAATGGTTTCTATTGTTGGATTACCCTCACCTTGCTCAATACGCGACAAATTCGACTTCGCCAGTCCAGCGGCTTGCGCAAGCTGAGACAAAGACAACCCTTTTGCCATACGCATTTTTTGTATGTTGCGACCCAGCGAGCCGAGAATGGGTTTATTCATCATGCACCTCAATTTGTTCCTTATATAGAGTGTTCTATATAAAGAACGGAGGGATGTCAATGACATTGCGGGAAATTGAGTCAGCTAATACAGAGAATCAAGGAAAAGCTCTACGTCTGTTCGTAGAGCTTCTTGCGTTCTTAAGACTTAGTCGTCCCTGAATAATGGCGTTTCCTTTATTGTCAAGGGTGTATTGCAAAGGTGAACTGATTGATCTAGGTGTTAAGCGAAGTCGACCTGCTCTGAAATTGCGAATTGGCATGAGCCCCCTGTGTCAGGATAGTTGTCGCCTCATTTGATTTTATAAATAGACAGGGGGGGGGTAAGTTAAAACCAGTGAATTACCAAAGACATTCAAGTGCCTTTAAAGAAGCCATCTTACAGAAACTCAGTCAAAGCGAATTGTCCAGACAGCAGTTTGCAGAACAAGAAGGCATTAAGCTCTCCACCCTGTATAGTTGGCAAAAGCAATTCAACACATCAGGATTTAGCGAGTCAAAAGTGAGTTCATCAGATAAGTGGTCAAATGAAGAAAAATTTGCTGTCGTACTTGAAACTGCCGCCTTGTCTGAAGCGGAGCTTAATGAGTATTGTCGTATGAAAGGCTTATACCCTGAGCAAGTAAAGCAATGGAAGCAAGCGTGCATTGCAGGGAATACAGTGAAAGATAAGCGAAACACTAAGACCACGGCTGAGCAACAGTCGGATAAAAAACGCATTAAAGAGCTAGAGCGAGAACTGAGAAGAAAAGAGAAAGCGTTAGCAGAAAGTGCGGCGTTACTTGTGCTGGGAAAAAAGTTCGATGCCTATTGGGAGGAAAAAGAGGACAGCTAATCACGCTGACCGATAGGCAAAAGTATTCTCAGTGGATCCGTCATGCTATTGAATCAGGGGCACGACAAGAGCCTGCCTGCGAGATGATTGGTTTATCAGTTAGAACGTTACAGCGTTGGTATGATGATGATTCTATTGAGGAAGATAGAAGAGTCACATCGACAAGGCCTGCCCCAGCGAACAAACTGAGCGAGGTAGAACGGCAGAGGATGCTTGAGGTCTGCAACCGTGACGAGTTTGCTTCCTTACCACCGAGCCAAATCGTCCCTATATTGGCCGACAGAGGCGAGTATATCGCCTCAGAATCCAGCTTTTATCGTCTCTTAAAAGCGGAAAGTATGCTCCATCACAGAGGAAAAGCAGCACCAAGGAATGTCCATAAAAAGCCCACGAGCTACACGGCTAAAAAAGCCAATGAGGTGTGGAGTTGGGACATTAGCTATCTGCCAACCACGGTGATTGGTCAGCATTACTACCTGTACATGATAGAAGATATTTACAGTCGAAAGATCGTGGGTTGGGAAGTGCATCATCAAGAAACGGGAGAGCATGCCGCTGATTTATTGGAGCGTAGTGTTTGGGCAGAAAAATGCGTTAAAAAAGACCTCGTCTTACACTCAGATAACGGTGCGCCCATGAAGAGCTTAACGATGAGAGCAAAAATGTATGATCTTGGTGTTGTGACCTCTCGGAGTCGACCAAGGGTGAGTAACGACAATCCGTACTCAGAATCGCTGTTTAGAACAGTGAAATATCACCCTAGATGGCCGTCAGAAGGGTTTAAAACCCTGGAAGGTGCGAGAGAGTGGGTAAAAGAGTTCGTGTATTGGTACAACCATGAGCATCGCCATAGTCGAATCCAGTTTGTTACGCCAAATCAAAGGCATGCAGGGCTTGATAAAGTAATCTTAGCGAAGCGAGCGGACTAGTATCAGCAAAAAAGGAAAGAGCGCCCTGAGCGTTGGTCAAAAACAGAAAGAAAATGGCAGCCAACAGGTGATGTGGAATTAAATCCAGAGCAACACAAAGACGCTGCTTAATTATTTTAGGCGACAACTACCTTGAAAAACGCCGGACGCTTCTATCAGCCTTGCACTTGCATTAGGAAAAAGCGGATACCGGGACTTAAAAAAAACAAGAGATTCTCATTTTAGTACACGTATTCGAACTCTGATTTTAGAGAGTCCAGAAAGTGAGTGGTGCTCTGCCCTTTTAGAGGAACGCTTGCATATAAGCGGAGCAACATTGAGACGTCGTTTAGCAGAGGAAAATACATCAATGCGTGTGCTGTTACGTGAAACTCGGCTTAGTCATGGAATGATTTTATTACAAACAACACATAAACCAATAAAGTTAGTTGCACGGGAATGTGGTTATAAGTCAGCATCTTGCTTTACGCGTAACTTTATCTCTCATTTTGGAATAGAGCCGTCTATTTTGAGAACTTAATAGGAAAAATTCATTTGTCATCCCTGAATAATGGCGTTTCAGACAAGAAGCGCCATATTGTTTTTCTGGCTTCCCAGTGAAAAATGTATTTGAAGCAACAGTAGCCTTAAAAATGGCCCAAAAAATTGGGCATAATAAAGCCACTTGAGTAGCTTACGCAGGTTCTGACCATAGGCGCTTAAGATCACGTTAATCGCATCACCTAGTACGCCAGGGCAAACGCATGAACATTATTTAACCAACCCTATTACTTTAAACAGATACTTATCATCCCAGCCGCAGGCTTTACGTTTATTTTTGATGCCCAGTTTCAAACTTGTCTCCTGCTTTAATAAATTTAAAGCGATTTGTCGGGTGGTGGCTAGGTTTTCTGCGGCGTAACCTTGTCTAGCTCGGCACTGATCTTCTCCAAAAGCGACATCCAACACCCAATGAAGTTGATTTTCGACGCCCCAATGCCCACGAGTAGCCTTTAGCACTCCTTCCGCCGTTATCGCTTTACTGGAAATAAAATAACGAATATGACTTCGGCCTTTTTCATTAGCAACTCGATCTGATTGTATCTCGGCGACAGTTTTTGCTTGCCATTCTGCTGCAATAGACAGGGAGGATAAGTCCGTCGTGACCCAGCATCGACGATGCTCCTTGCGACCATGAGTTTCGTTTTGTTGCTCAAAAAAGTGATCACTTAGCGTGTCTTGTGTATGGTTTTCCCAGTAATGGTCGAAGTAGGTTACAAGCTCTTTATGTAACGTTTTCTGGTTACTTTTTACGGTAACCAAATAGTCTGACTTTCTTTCAATGACCTTGGAGACAATGTCTTTCTGACATCCCATGGCATCCATTGTGACCAAGCAACCTTTGATAGCCAGCTGATCTAGTAACTTAGGGATTGCTTTGATTTCATTGGATTTTTTATCTACTTTGTATTGACCAAGAGACACGCCAGCCTGTGAAGCCCAAGCGTTCACCATGTGAATAGTTTGGTGTTTGTTCGAACACGACGCCCGCACCGTCTTTCCATCAATCGCGACGACGCCAGATAATGGAGTATCGATCAACATATCTTGAATCCAGCCACAAAACATTTCTCGATAACAGGCCGGATCCAACAAAGAAAATAAGCGG
>NZ_JBAKAS010000030.1:0-26313 GCF_038155025.1 Marinomonas sp. TI.3.20
GATCTAGATGGTCTTGCCCTAGCTCTCCCCCTTAACTTCAAGGGGGAGCTGGAGGGGGTTGCACTGGATCTTGACCTAGAACTTGACCTGTCATTTGTAGGTCTGCTTACCTTGAAAAAAGAGCGGCTGATGACCACTGTGCCAATAAAACCAAACAGACGAGACACCTGTGATTAACATGACTCTTTTTTCAACTAACCAACCATCACCTGTCATTTTGACTTTAATCGACGATTGGATTCAAACAATCTCCATTTATTAGCCTAAAGGCTAACCTACAAAAACCAAGACAAAACCATCATCTGCCATTTCGACTTTAGCCGACGGTTGGATGCAAACAATCTCCATTTATTAGCCTAAAGGCTAACCTACAAGACCCGAGACAAAACCATCACCTGCCATTTGGGCTTTAGCCGATGATTGGATGCAAACAATCTCCATTTATTAGCCTAAAGGCTAACCTACAAAAACCAAGACCAAGCCATCACCTGCGATTTCGACTTTAGCCGATGATTGGATGCAAACAGTCTCCATTTATTAGCCTAAAGGCTAACCTACAAAAACCGAGACAAAACCATCATCTGCCATTTCGACTTTAACCGACGATTGGATGCAAACAATCTCCATTTATTAGCCTAAAGGCTAACCTACAAGATCCGAGACAAAACCATCACCTGCCATTTCGACTTTAACCGACGATTGGATGCAAACAATCTCCATTTATTAGCCTAAAGGCTAACCTACAAGACCTGAGACCAAGCCATCATCTACCATTTCGCCTTTAACCAGTGATTGGCTTCAAGTAATTGCTAGTTTGTGGTCTGAAGGTTAATCATTTTATTTTGTTTCCATGTGTAAAGGTTTCTGTATCACCGTTTGAATAGTAAATTCCATGTAACATTATGTATTTCCTTGTTATATAATCCCGAAAATTTTTAATTGTGTCGATATTGTGAGTTTTGTTGGAATGAAGTCGCTGCTTTTATCATTAAATCGTGTCGCTTTATTGTGTAGTGTTTCATTCTTCATAATTAATAGTGCCAATGCCTCACCTTGGTTTGAACCTGACGACGTGTATTTACGTTCCGATTTGCAGGTGCTTGCTGATGCTGGGCTGATTAATTCGCCGATCAATACTTATCCATTGAAGTGGGCGCGTATTAATGCAGATTTGGAAAAAGTTGATGTGAGTCAGTTGCCCTTATCGCTTCGTCAATCTTATGCGCATGTAATCTATGCGCTTCAAGGGGCTTTTTTAGACAGAAATAACCAGCGCTTTAAGGCGGGTTATGCCAGTAAAGCTCGGAACGATTCAAGCTTTTCCGCACCAATGACCCAAAAGTGGCGGTCATTATCAAGTTATGAAATAACGGCGCACGATTATGCTTACCGACTGGCTGTAAATTATCAGAATCAGCCAAATAAATACGGTAATAATAGCAGTGAATTTTCTCTTGATAACAGCTTCTTTGCTTACAGTTTTGGCAATGCCAGTGTATCCGTTGGTTCTATTCAGCGCTGGTGGGGGCCGACTTGGATATACAATTTAGCATGGGGACACACCCGAAGTACGATTCCTGGTGTGGATTTTGCTTACGATGGGTATGATTGGCCATTAATTGGTAATTGGCATATTGAAACTTTTATCGGGAATGCAAAAACCCCCAACGCTAATCACAAACAATGGTCGAGTCGTTTTGAATTTAGCCCAATAAATTGGCTGGATATTGGCGTCAGTTATCAAAAATGGTTCAGTGACCATGGCTTTAATGGCTATTTAACGGGAGTCAGTGGTTCTAATGACCTCCAGCAAGACCAATACAGTGGTGATATACGGTTAAGCTTACCGACGATTAATTTTCGTCAAATGGCTGTCACACAAAGCCTTTATGCTCAAGGCTCCAGTTTAATTAATGAACAATCATTAGGCTCAATGGTTCTAGGCTGGCAAAGTCAGTTTAATATCGGCCAGCAATACTTTCGTTGGATCGTTGAGACAAAAACACTGACCAGTGATGGTGAAGCGCAATGGCGAGCGGGAATGGCGAATCGCACTATTATGACAGGGTTGCACAATCAATTAGCCATCAATAATAGCGACATTGGCAACTCAAAAGCCGTTAAGCTGATTTGGGTAACGCCTAACGATTGGCAATGGGCCTTACAAGGTCAGCGTTATCAAACGGTGAGCGCACAAGATCAAGACAGTGCCACAGCCTCTATTACAATACCGCTAGCCAAAAGCAATCGACTAACACTGGGTTCGGATTATATTGCGGCCTCTAGTCGTGATGCTGCGCAATGGTCATATTGGGCTAGTTGGGAATTTCGTTTTTAATTTTTAATGGATTGGATAAACTTGATGAAAATGGGAAAAATAAAGTTAGCCTGCCTTTTTATGGCCTTTATGACTTGTCACTCTTATGCTGCTTCTTTTTCTGCCGCTCAAATCGCGCAATTCAAGCAATTACCTCAAGCAGAGCAACAAGCCTTGGCGAAGCAGTATGGTGTGAATCTTTCTGATTTGACCGGTGGTGGCGCTTCTGCTGCAGCGCCAGTAGTGCAACAAACCATTCAGCCTCGTTCAGTTGATACCACCAAAACGACGCAAACCCAGCCAAGCGACTCATCTAATAAAGCAAACGATTCATCTACAAATGGCAAGTTGCTTGATTTTGGTTATGATTTATTTGCCGGTCAGCCATCTAGCTATACGCCAGTCGATGATCTTCCAGTACCGAATAACTACATGATTGCCCCAGGGGATGAAATAAACATCCAGTTATTTGGTAATCAGAACCAGAGTTATCATTTAAGCGTTAGTCGTGATGGCAGTATTCAGTTTCCTTCCTTAGGACCAATACAAGTTGCTGGGCAAGAGTTTTCCGAACTAAAAAATAGCCTAACTCAACAAATTAAAAAACAAATTTTAGGCGTTAGCGTCTCTATATCTCTTGGCTCTTTACGGACGATGCAGGTATACGTCACAGGGGATGTTTATCAGCCAGGTGCTTACAATATTCCAAGCCTTGCTACCGTCACGCAAGCGTTAATCGCCGCAGGTGGTTTCCGTAAAACAGGCTCATTGCGCAACATTGTGGTGCGTCGTGATCATAAAGTGGTTAACCGTTTAGATTTATATAACTTACTGCTAAGCGGTGACAGCAAGCATGATATTCGTCTAGAGCCTGGTGATACTGTATTTGTCGGAGCGAAAGGAACCAGCGCCACCATAACAGGTCAAGTGCGCCGCTCTGCCGTATACGAAACCAAGCCGAATGAAACCTTAGGAGATTTGCTTAAAAATGCCGGTGGTAGCACCGCAGACGCGTATCTTCAGCAAGTGGAAATAAAACGATATGAGCCAAACGGCGTGCATATTATTACCGCCGACTTAACAACATCTAAAGGCAAAGGTTTACCACTAAAAGATGGTGACAGGGTGAGCCTGAAAAAAGTCAGTGATCAATTGCAAAATGCCGTATTGATACGTGGAGCGGTAACGCGCCAAGGTGCCTATGCGTTTCATAAGGGGATGAAGATAGCTGATTTGTTCAGCAGTGCGCGAGACGACCTCTTGCCCAATACAGATGAAAGCTACGCCTTAGTAGTTCGAGAAACAGGCCTGCAGCACAATATTAAAGTGATGCAATTTAATTTAGGCAAAGCGTTAAGCGTGCCTAGTGGCAAACAGAATTTGGCATTGCAAGACGGTGACCAAGTATTTGTTTTCTCTGATGAGCTAAATGTAAAAGCGTGGCAAGAGCCCAAGCCTGTTAACCACAAGGCGACAAAAGGTAACAGCGAGGATACCCAAGAAAAACCAGAGCTAGATCCTACAACAGGGGTTCAGCTGATTAAGAACAGTCAGGTGACGACTAATCTTTTTGAGTCGCAAAAAGAAGAAGGTCAGCAAGCGGGGCCAGACTCTCGCCAGACATTGCTTAAACCTATTATCGATCGTTTACGTCAGCAAGCCATCAATGGACAGCCTCTTGAAGTCTATGAGATTGCAGGGGAGGTGGCTTTCCCTGGTGCTTATCCTCTAGTTGAAGGAGCTACCTTAAAAGGCGCCCTAGAAGCATCAGGTGGTCTGCTTGAATCGGCGGCCAAAGATCAAGCTGAACTGACGCGAGCGGTTGTTATGCCCGGCCAAGTGTCACTGAATCATCAGCGATTTGATATTGCAAGAATTCTAGCAAACCAAGAGCCTGATTTCAGGTTGGTGTCTAAAGATCGTATTGAAATCCAGCGTAAAACGAACTGGTCCCTGAACAACAAGGTAGAAATACAAGGGGAGGTTCGCCACCCAGGTACCTACACAATAGGTAAGGGTGAGAATATTGCCGATCTTGTGGCGCGAGCCGGAGGCTTAACACGATATGCCTATCCTACAGGCGCTATTTTTAGCCGAGAAGTGTTGCGTGTACAAGAGCAACAAAGAATGAAAATGCTTTCTGAAAATCTAAGGCAAGAAATCGCGTCGTTAGCATTGCGTCGTCAAACCAGCTCTGCGCAATACACCACAAGCCCTTCGGATGCTTTAAATGTCGTTAAAGATCTTAATACTGTGCCAGCAATGGGGCGCCTTGTTATTAATTTGCCGAGCATATTAAGAGGCAATGAAAACAGCGATGTAATGCTTGAAAATGGTGATAAATTATTCATTCCGCCAATGCGTAATACTATTGCTGTAGTTGGTCAGGTGCAAATGGCAAGTAACTTTACTTTTGACCCTTCTAAGTCGGTGCAGGAATACATCAACATGACAGGTGGCGAGAAAAAACAAGCCGATCTCAATCGTATCTATGTTATTCGTGCGAATGGCTCTGTCATGTTGCCGAATCAGTCTTATTGGTTCACTCGTGGTAGCAAACCATTAGAGCCGGGCGACGCGATTGTTGTACCGATTGATACCGATTACCTAGATGGTCTAAGTGCGTTAAGCACAGCATCGCAAATCATGTATCAGATAGGGGTCGCTTGGAAGGCGGTGAACTAGTCTTCCTGTTGAATTGAATTGAATTGAATTGAATTGAATTGAATTGAATTGAATTGAATTGAACTGAACTGAATTAAATTGCCTAGCATGACCATAGTGTCTGCTAGGTAATAAACACTGTTTATTATTTTAATTGCGTTTACCAATATAAAAATCGGGATAGTTTTATTTATGACGGAAGTAAAAAACCAGCAGGCGCATGTTATGCCGTCTTATGATCCTAGGGCGCCATTGGCCGACGACGAAATAGATCTAAAAGAGCTGTTTTTAGCATTATGGGCTGGAAAGTGGTGGATTATCGCTTGTGTTTTTGTGTTCACTCTTGCTGGTGCTGGCTATGCCATAATGAAGCCGAATATATACCGCTCCGACGTGCTGCTTTCTCCTGCTGCCGGTTCTTCTAGTCCGGGGATTAGTGGTCAGTTGGGGGGGTTGGCGTCGTTAGCAGGCATTAATCTAGGAGGCGGTGGTTCTAGTAAAAGCGACCTTGCTTTAGAAGTGTTAAAATCTCGTAAGTTTGTGGGCAATTTTATCGAACAGCATCATATTCTAGTGCCACTAATGGCCACAAAAGGCTGGGATAAAAAAACCAATAGCTTAAAATATAACGATTCGATTTATGACAGTAAGACTAAGCAATGGTTAAAAGACGATGAAGGTAAAAGCCTGCAGCCGACTTTATTAAAGGCGACTCAATACTTTATTAGTAATGTTATGAACGTCAATTCAGATACGAAAACCGGTATGGTGACATTGAGTGTGAATTATTATTCGCCCGATGTAGCGCAGCGCTGGGTGACTTGGCTCGTTTCTGATCTAAATGAAGAAATGAGACTGCACGATATGCAGGATGCAAAAAGCAGCATTAAATACCTGAACCAGCAATTAGAAAAAACCAGCTTAACCGACAGCCGAGATATGCTTTATCAGCTTGTTGAGCAACAGACGAAAACTCTAATGCTGGCGAATGTGCGCAAAGAATATGTGTTTGAAACAGTCGACCCTGCAGTAGTGGCGGAACAAAAGTCAAAACCTAAACGTAAATTGATTGTGGCAGTATCTTTGGTATTGGGTGGGTTTTTAGGTTGCTTAATTGTTTTGATTAGGCAGTTCTTAAAAAAATAAAATGTATTTAGCGTCAGCAATACATTAAAGCGCACTAGTAATCTAGTAAAAGCATATTATTAATGTATTAGAAGTACATTAATAATAGGGTTGCTCTTTAGGAGTAACTTAAAGAATATTCACTAGTAGGGTAAGTGTATTTATTCTATTATTGGGTATGTTATTGGCCTATAAACAGAGAAAAGGAGTTTTTATGAAGAAGAATGTAATTGCTGCGTTGGTTGCTTCGGCATGCATATTGGCAACCCCTGTGTTTGCTGAAGCTCCAGCGGCTGCCGCTGGAACAACTTCTGGTGCTGGTGCCGGTGCCGGTGCTGCTGGTGCAGGTACAGGCGCTGCTGGCGCGGGCGCAGCGGGTGCTGCAGGCGCTGGTGCTGGTGTAGCGGGCGCTGCTGCAGCGTCAGGCGCTGCTATTGGTACTGTTGGTGTAGCAACAAGTGTTGGTCTTGCGGCAGCGGCGGTTGCTTCTGTAGCGGTTGTTGCGAATTCCAACACGTCTACAGGTACTACTACTGGTACCACTGTCACAAACTAACGTTGTTGTTTTATCCAAAGGCCAGCATTGCTGGCCTTTCTTTTTTACTTTCCTTTTTCTAATGCGCGCACTTTTATATGAAGACGTTTCAGCTTTTATTAATGGCGATAATTATTACGTTAACAGGTTGTACTAGCGACAGTAATATGGCCTTTCAAACCCTCCGTGATTCTATGGACACAGCGCCAGATGTGTCTATTTCGGCTAAGCAGATTGCTCAGTTACCTTATGCATCCAGTTACATGCAGATAGGTGGATCGGCCCGGGCATTGGTTGTGTTAGGAAAAGTAAATGGCGATGATAGGTTGTGGTTTTCTCAGCAAAAAGAAATCGTCGTGACTCGCTTTGGAAGGGTTATCCGGACCGATGGTCTTAATCCTATAAATATAGAAGGTGTTCGTTTTACCCATGGTGACCCTCTAGCAAAGGGGTTAAATGGTTTAGAGGAACATCATTATCAAGCGCAAGGTTTTGTCAGTAGCATGCCTGGCTACCATTTCGATTTACCTTTTAGCGCTCATTACCAAGTTAAGGGCAAGGTAGACGTTAGCATTGCTGATAAAAAAGTCTCTTTGGTTCAAGTGAATGAAGACTATTCCATCCCTCTGCTCGACTTTCATACAGTGAACCATTATTGGTTAGATGCCTCTAATGGTCTTGTCTATAAATCGCAGCAACAGTTATTGCCTAGCATCCCGCCCTTTACCATTACTCTTTTAAAACCTTATCAGCAGGATCTACAATGAAAGCGTATTTTCAAAAGCTGATCCTTATTTCTTTATGCCTTTTGCCATTGCGCTTAATGGCGAGCGATTTTACGCTTGATGTGTCGACTAAAGGTCAGTTTACTAATGCTCAGCATTACCAAATAGGGGTCGAAACGCGCATTGGCTCTATCGTGAATAATTGGCAGCTCAAGCCTGATGGCTACCGCCTAGGGATCGCATTGCTCCGTGAACATGAAAGGCGTGAACAAAGCCGTTTGCGTTGGGCTCTTATATACCAACTAAAGACGATGGACATAAACCCGAAAACAAAAGCCGCATTAGGTGCCCAGCTAAATCAGCTGGTCGCGACCGGGCGGGTTTTACAGGTTTTTAATTGGGATCTAATTGATTTTAAAGTGAAGCAGAATCGCCTTCTCAAAGAGGGGGATGCTTTTGTTGCGCCCATTCGGCCTCATACAGTGAGCGTTGCTGGAGCGGCAGAATCTACTCAGCTGGCATTTGTTGGTGGTAAAACAGTGGCAGATTACAGTGCTATGATTTCTCGTTTACCTGGAGCGAATAAAAGCTTTATTTGGGTTGCCTCTCCGGATACTAATATTCGCAAAATAGGTGTCAGTTACTGGAATACCCAAGAAGCTTATCTTGCACCGGGTAGCGTCTTGTATGTGCCATTACAGGGTGATGATGAGTTTAATGAGTCGCTGGTAAAGCTTTACGCCGCTCAGGTTCTTCCTTATTGATTTAGCAAGCTTTGGATAAATTTTTATGCAGTTATTTAAAATATGTATTACCGCAGGCTTGCTACTGCCTTGTATGTCAACTTGGGCAGCTTGGACTGACCAAGTAAAACCGTCGCGAGATGATTTTGGTGGGATTGGCTTAATGCAAATGCCAACGGCCCGAATGGCGCCAGATGGAGATGTTAGCCTCAACTATTCTAGAATTAACCCTTATATATTTGGTGGGATTAACCTACAGCCATTGCCTTGGTTTAACGCCACTATCCGCTATGTGGACATTACCAATCGACTTTATGGACCTGAAGAGTTATCAGGCAATCAAAGCTATAAAGACAAAGGGGTCGATGTTAGGTTTCGCCTATGGCAAGAGGGCTATTATTTACCTGATATCGCCGTGGGTATTCAGGATCTAGGGGGTACCGGGTTGTTCGCGGGGGAATACATTAATGCGACTAAGCGCGTTGGGCCATTTGACCTTACATTGGGTATGTCGTGGGGGTATTTAGGCGCCGCGGGTGACTTCTCGAATCCAGCTTGTACTGCGTTGTCTCGGTTTTGCCAACGTACATCTGATACCGGTGCCGGTACCGTTAACACAGGTAGCTTTTTCAGCGGCCAAAATGTCGCTATTTTTGGTGGTGTGGAATATCAAACGCCATGGCAGCCACTGAGTATTAAGCTTGAATACGATGGTAATGATTACCAGCATGAGCCGCTAGAGAACAACCAAGAACAAAATTCTCGCTTTAACATCGGAGCCAATTTTAAACTAACAGACAACATGAACCTGCAGCTTGCCTATGAGCGAGGCAATACACTGGCATTTGGCGTGACATTTCATGCCAACATCCTGAAAGACGTGGTGGATGTAAAGCACGACCCGGCTCCTGAACCGTTAAAAGCCACCCCTGCTCAATTCCCCGTTGGTCCTTTTGATGCTGGAAGTCCAGATTCTGTTATTGATCTAGACATGAACACACCTAATAACATGGCTTTTGATAACAGCAGTCCTAATAAAAACAGCCCTAATTGGGACAAGGTAGCCGATGTACTAGCGAATAACGCCGGCTTAGAGCCAACTGCCATCTATCAAAGCAATCACAGCCTTACCTTTGTTGGCAAGCAAACAAAATACCGCAATCGTCAAGACGCGGATGAGCGAACTGCCGCAATTGCATACAACGCGACGGATGAAAATACTCGCCAATTTCGTGTGATCGAAGAAGAAAACGGCGCCGCCATGACAGAAACCCAAATAGGCCGGGCTCAGTTTAAAAAGAACCAAGACTACGACTATGATTTTAATCAAAAGCCGAATCTAGCCTACGTAACCGACCCACAAGCCTACCAAGGGGAAGAAGTTTGGCATAAGCCTTATGACCCGTTGAGTTTTTCTCTCACACCAGGGCTTAACCAAAGCTTGGGCGGACCAGATGGCTTCTATCTTTACCAAGTGATTTTAAAAGGCGGAGCCAACCTACAATTAACAGACAGCTTCTCTATAAGTGGGTCCGTTACCGCGAATGTGCTAAATAACTACCAGAACTTCAAATACGACGCTCCTAGTAATTTACCAAGAGTACGAACCTACATACGTGAATATTTAACCACCTCAGACCTCGGCATCAATGACCTGCAAGCTACTTGGTTTGGTCATCCGGCAAGAGACTGGTACACCCAAGTATACGCTGGTTATTTAGAATACATGTACGGCGGTGTGGGTGGTGAAATACTGTATCGTCCACTTGGCAGTCGTTGGGCCATTGGTGCGGATTTAGACGCCGTAAAACAGCGCGCATTCGACGAACGCTTTGGTTTCAGAGACTACCAAACAGTAACAGGCCACCTAAATCTCTACTACCAAACCCCTTGGGATGGTGTCTCGGCGGAAGTAAACATTGGTCGTTACCTAGCGAAAGACAAAGGCGCCACATTTACCCTAACGCGCGAATTTAAAAACGGCTTTAGAATGGGCGCTTACGCGACATTGACCAACGTAAGCAGTGAAGACTACGGCGAAGGCGGCTTTACCAAAGGGATGTTCATCTCATTCCCATTTGATAAAATCACCACCACCTCAACCGTCGAACGCGGCAACGTAGGCTGGACGCCACTAACACGAGACGGCGGACAATCACTAACCCACAAATTCAGCCTATACGACATCACCGAACAACGCGGCTACAACGAATACGAAAACCGCGACCGGTAAAAAACAAACGGGCTGACCTTGCACTTGATCTGTCATTTGTAGGTCAGCCTTTAGGCTGATGACCACTGTGCTAATAAAGCCCAACAGACGAGACACCAGTGAAAATCTAGACGCTCTTGACCTATCACTTGCCCTGTTGCTTGTAGGTCTGCTTACCTTTAAAAAAGAGCGGCCAATGACCACAGCACCAATAAACCCAAACACTACAGACCTTGCTCTTGTGGGCTGGGCTTTAGCCCAGATACCACCGCACCAATAAACCCAAACACACAAGACACCAGTGAAAACCTAGATGGTCTTGCCCTTGATCTAGCTCTCCCCCTTATTTCAACGCCATATTGTTTGCACTAATCAAATCATTACTTTAGAATTGTTCACGCATTGAACACTGCTAATTGATCAGCATAAAAAAGGATTTAAGTGAAATGACCTACCTATCTACAAGAAACTCTTTATTCTTTTTTTCTCATAGGCCTTTGCTGTCAAGATATAAGCACCCCTAAATAACTTTCGATGCCTTTAAAAACGCTTGATAACACTCCAACCTGAATATTTGGAATCTATAGAGTATGAAATTTCTTGTAACCGGAGCGGCTGGCTTCATTGGTACTAACGTTTGTTTGCGTTTACTAGAATCTGGTCACGAAGTAGTAGGTCTAGATAATTTAAATACTTATTACATCCCTGAACTCAAACAACACCGTTTAGATAAGTTGCTGCCTAATACGCAATTTCGCTTTGTAAAATTAGACCTTGCGGATCGTGAAGGAATGGCTCAACTCTTTAAAGAAGAACAATTTCAGCGAGTCATCCATTTAGCGGCACAAGCCGGAGTACGCTATTCCATCGAAGCCCCGTTTGAATACGCCGACAGTAATCTAATTGGCATGCTGACTATTTTAGAGGGTTGTCGCCAAAACAAGATAGAGCACCTAGTGTATGCTTCTTCAAGTTCAGTTTACGGTATGAACTCAAAGGTCCCATTCAGTGAATCTGATCAAGTTGATCAACCGGTTTCATTGTACGCAGCAAGTAAAAAAGCCAACGAACTGATGGCGCATTCTTATTCACATCTTTATAACATCCCTACCACAGGGCTGCGCTTTTTCACAGTGTATGGCCCTGGCGGTCGGCCTGATATGGCGCCTTGGCTATTTACCGAAGCGATTCTGAACGACAAGCCGATAAAGGTGTTTAACCACGGTAAAATGATGCGTGATTTCACCTACATAGACGATATTGTAGAAGGCGTGATCCGCATTCAGGATATTGTCCCTGGACAAACGTCTGATAAAGGATCAGAAACAAAAGCGCCGTACTCTATTTATAATATTGGTAATAATCAGCCAATTCAGCTATCAGAATTTATAGAAGCTATCGAAGCGGCATGTGGTAAACCAGCTAAGAAAATCTATATGGACATGCAGCCAGGCGATGTACCCAAAACCTACGCAGACACCGCACAGCTAGAAGCGGCAGTAGGCTACAAACCAGCCACAAGTATTCAAGATGGCATGGTCAAATTTGTAGAATGGTACAAAGAATTTCAGCGCGAATTGAAAGCTCATAAAGGGCAGCAGAAATGAAAATCTTAGTAACCGGCGGTGCTGGTTTTATTGGTTCTGCTGTAATCCGCCATATTATACAAAACACTCAAGACAGTGTGGTGAATCTTGATAAGTTAACCTATGCGGGTAACTTAGAGTCTTTAGCCTCAGTTGAAGACAGCAATCGTTATGCGTTTGAGCAGGTCGACATTTGCGACCGAGCTGAATTGGATCGAGTATTTGCAAAACATCAACCTGATGCGGTTATGCATCTTGCAGCAGAAAGTCATGTAGACCGCTCCATTACTGGCCCTGCAGAATTTATTCAAACCAATATCGTTGGCACTTACACATTGCTAGAAGCCGCTCGAGAATACTGGAACACTCTGGGTGACGATTCAAAATCAGCGTTTCGCTTTCATCACATCTCGACCGATGAAGTATACGGCGATTTGCCGCATCCTGATGAGCAAGAGGGAAATGGTCTAGATCAAGAGCTACCGTTATTTACCGAGCAAACATCTTATGCACCTAGTAGTCCTTATTCCGCGAGTAAAGCCTCAAGCGATCATCTAGTTCGGGCTTGGTTAAGAACCTATGGCTTTCCAACGATAGTGACGAATTGCTCAAACAATTATGGCCCATATCACTTTCCTGAAAAATTGATTCCTTTAGTCATTCTAAATGCTTTAGAAGGCAAACCGCTGCCTATTTATGGTAAAGGCGATCAGATTCGAGATTGGTTATATGTAGAAGATCATGCCCGTGCTTTATACAAAGTCGTCACTGAAGGCAAAGTAGGCGAGACTTATAATATTGGTGGTAATAACGAGAAGAAAAATATCGAAGTAGTGCAAACCATTTGTCATATTTTGGATGCAATGGTACCCAAAGCAACACCCTATGCAGACCAAATTATCTATGTTACCGATCGACCAGGTCATGACCGTCGATATGCCATTGATGCAACCAAAATGAGCACCGAACTAAACTGGACGCCAGAAGAGACCTTCGAAACAGGTTTGCGTAAAACCGTACAATGGTATCTAGATAACAAAGAGTGGTGCGATAACGTACAAGATGGCTCTTACCAAAGAGAGCGTCTTGGCACACTTGCAGAGCAATCGGAAAAAGGCGCCAACATATGAAAGGAATCATTTTAGCCGGTGGTTCAGGTACTCGCCTTTACCCCATTACCATTGGAGTATCTAAGCAATTGTTGCCTGTTTACGATAAACCAATGATTTACTATCCCTTGTCTGTATTGATGTTAGCAGGAATTAAAGAAGTATTAATTATTACCACACCAGAAGACCAAAGTAGCTTTCAGCGACTATTAGGTGATGGCTCTAAGTTTGGTATTGAGCTGAGTTATGTTATTCAGCCTAGCCCTGATGGTCTCGCTCAAGCCTTTATTCTGGGTGAAGAGTTTATTGGCGATGATGATGTATGTTTGGTATTGGGCGACAATATTTTCTATGGTCAAGGCTTTACGCCTAAGCTAAAACAAGCGGTTGATAATGCTAAAAATGGTCAAGGTGCGACTGTTTTTGGTTACGAAGTAAAAGACCCTGAACGCTTTGGTGTTGTAGAGTTCGATAAAAACCAAAAAGCCATTTCTATAGAAGAAAAGCCAGCTAACCCTAAATCGCACTTTGCCGTTACAGGTTTGTATTTTTACGACAACTCTGTGGTAGAGCTTGCCAAGCAAGTTCAGCCTTCTCATCGTGGTGAGCTGGAAATCACCTGTCTCAATGAGATGTATTTACAACAAAATAAACTCAATGTTCAAATGTTAGGTCGGGGCTTTGCGTGGTTAGATACAGGCACTCACGAGAGTTTATTAGAAGCGGCACAGTTTGTAGAAACCATTGAAAAACGCCAAGGTTATAAAATCGCTTGTTTAGAAGAGATCGCTTTTAATAATGGTTGGTTGAGCAAAGAGCAGATAAAATTTTTAGCGCAGCCGTTGTTAAAAAATAATTATGGTCAGTATCTATTAGAAATTATTAAGGAAAACGTGTGAGTTTAGTTCAATTAATTGACTTCCCACCGTTGGGCGACGATAGGGGCTCTTTAGTTGCCCTTGAAGCGAACAAAAGCATCCCGTTTGACATTAAGCGTGTGTATTACATTTTTGGTACAGAGCAAGGTGTTGCGCGTGGTTTTCATGCCCATAAAGAGCTTAAACAAGTCGCTGTCTGTGTCACGGGCCGATGCCGTATGGTGTTAGATGATGGTAAACATCGAGAAGAGGTATGGCTAGACTCGCCCACAAAAGGCATTCTGATCGAAGACATGATCTGGCGTGAAATGCATGACTTTAGTGAAGACTGTGTGTTGCTTGTGTTAGCCAGCGAATACTATGATGAAAGTGACTACATTCGTGATTATGATCAGTTTTTGGAGTGCTCTCGATAATGCCTTACATTCACCCATTGGCCGATGTTCAGACTGATCAAATCGGTGAAGACACAAAAGTGTGGCAATTTTCTGTGATTTTAGAAGGCGCTAAAATCGGTGCAAACTGCAATATTAATGCACTGACATTCATTGAAAACGATGTGGTTATAGGTAATAACGTAACCATTAAATCAGGTGTTCAAGTATGGGATGGGTTACGGATTGCCGACAATGTTTTTGTTGGGCCGAATGTTACTTTTACAAATGATTTCACACCAAGATCAAAACAGTACCCGAGTGAGTTTTTAAAAACAGCGATAGAGCATCATGCTTCAATTGGTGCCAATGCGACTATTATTGGTGGTGTCAATATCGGCGCATATGCTTTGATTGGCGCTGGCAGTGTCATTACAAAAGATATTCCAAGCCATGCATTGGTTTATGGCAATCCTGCTAAGCAACATGGCTGGGTATGTCAGTGTGGTACAAAACTGATTGAGCTTAATTGCGTCACTTGTAAAAATAGTTATGCCATGATGAATAATCTACTAACAGAACAGCGATAAATGACGATGTGTTTTATGTCCACTCTTTACGAGGTGTGGCATGAAATTCATCCAAGGGAAGCTTATCAACTTAAGAGTGGCTCAAGTAGAAGATGCTGAATTCATATTGCACTTGAGGCTATTGCAACATAAAGCACAGTATTTAAGCCCAGTCAAAAATGATTTGGTAAAACAAAAGGCTTGGTTAGAAGGTTACAAGTAAAAAGAAGAACAAGCGTTAGAGTACTACTTTGTTATTGAAAGTAAACAGCACGAAAATTTAGGTTTAGTCCGCGTTTATGATTTACAACCAGATTCATTTTGCTGGGAAGTTGGTTAATAAAAGATGGTGCACCTAAAACGACCGCGATTGAGTCGGCACTCTTAGTTTATGAATTTGGATTTAGTGAATTAGGCTACCGACAAGCGCATTTTGATGTACGTAAAGGCAGTGATAGAGACATTGCTTTCCATCAACGCTTTGGTGGTAAAGTGACACACGAAGATGAACTGAATGTTTATTTTAACTACAAGTTTGAAGATTATTTAAAAGTGAAACAGAAATATAAAAGGTATTTAAATTGATCCCATTTCTAGATCTAAAAGCCATTAATGCACAATACCAAAAAGAGTTAAAAGAAGCCTGTGCTCGGGTTATTGATTCAGGTTGGTATATACAGGGTGAAGAAGTAAACGCCTTTGAGCGGGAGTTTGCAGATTACTGCGGCACGCGGCACTGTATTGGTGTCGCGAATGGCTTAGATGCACTAACGCTTACATTAAGAGCTTGGAAAGAACTAGGTAGGTTAAAAGAAGGGGACGAAGTGATCGTCCCTGCGAATACCTATATTGCCAGTATTCTTGCAATCACCGAAAACCGTCTAGTGCCTGTATTGGTTGAGCCAGATCTAGCAACCTATAACCTATGTCCTATTAACACGGAAGCGGCTATCACGGATAAAACTCGTGTTATTTTACCTGTTCATCTATATGGCCATATGGCGGATATGCCGGCGATTATGGATATTGCCAAAAGACACAAACTGCTTGTGCTTGAAGACTCTGCACAGTCTCACGGTGCCAGTATTAATGGTGTAAAAGCCGGTAACTGGGGCGATGCTTCAGGTTTTAGTTTCTACCCTGGTAAGAACCTAGGCGCGTTGGGTGATGCGGGTGCGGTGACAACCAACGATGCTGAATTGGCGAGCACCTTAAGAGCACTTGGTAACTACGGCAGCTATAAAAAGTATGAGAATTTGTACCAAGGCGTGAATAGTCGTTTAGATGAAATGCAAGCTGCAATGCTCAGAGTAAAACTTCGTCACCTAGACACAGAAATAGCACATCGCCGTAAAGTCGCCGCCGCTTACTGTGCCGGCATAGATCATTCCGACATTACCCTGCCTATTCAAGACAAAACGGTAGATATCCAAAGCTACGAATCTCATGTATGGCACTTGTTTGTGATTCGCTGTAAAAAACGAGAAATGTTACAGCAACACCTGATATCGCAAGGCGTTCAAACGCTAATACACTACCCAATACCGCCACATCAGCAAAAAGCGTATCAGAACTGGTCAAATCAGGTTCACCCGTTGACTGAAAGTATCCACCAACAAGTGATGAGCTTACCGGTAAGTCCAGTAATGACAGAAAGCCAGAAACAAGATGTTATAACAATAATGAGTACTTTCAACTCGCTAGAGCAAAGGGGATGAGATGCAGGATTGTGGCATGAAAATATTAGATTGCACGTTACGAGACGGTGGCTATTACAACAGCTGGCATTTCCCAATAGGCATAATAAATCAATATTTAGAAGTAATGCAGTCTGCAGGTGTTTGTATAGTTGAGCAATTTTCCTAAATGAAAAAAGTTAGGATGCATAATAAATTATAAAACTCTTCATTCGATACATATAGTAGAGGGTATAAAGATTAAAAATTTAATATCAATAATAATGCCAGTGTATAATTCATCGCTCTATCTAGATGAGTCTATCAGTTCTGTCATTAATCAAAAACATGAAAATTGGGAGCTTATTTGTATAGATGATGGGTCAACAGACAGCTCTTTAAATATATTGAAGTCTTATGAGACTAAATTTTCGAATATAGTAGTCTTAAGTCAAGAAAATTCAGGACCAGCTCAGGCAAGGAAGTTAGGTATAAGTATTTCTAATGGCGACTATATTGCTTATTTAGATGCTGATGATGCTTACAGTGAAGATTATTTATATGAAACCTTAAAAAAAGCATTAGAAACTGATGCTGATGTTATAATGCCTAAGTTGATTGCATCATGGAATGGTGTTGATGGTTATGATTTCAACAAGAAAAACTCTCTTAATGTAAATAATGAAATATTACCAAAAACCGCTTTTTTAAGAACCTTCCCTTGGTCTGTGCATGGTTTAAACTTGTATAAAGCAGAACATATTAAAAAATATGCATTGACGGAAATAAGTGACGTAAATAATTTTAATGCGGATGAATATCTAACTCGATATTTATTGCTTTATGCAAATAGAATAATTGTGAGTGATGGATGTTATTTTTATAGATCGAATGAGGGTTCGATTACCCAGGTCTTTTCTTTACGTCATTTGGGTGCAATAGATGTTGATGAATTGCTTTTTTCTCTTGCACTAAAAGAATCTTTTCCAAGAGAAGATTTGGTTTTTTTAAGTAATAGCTTTTATCGCCATAATGCGATCATGAAATATAATATTATAAAAAACAAAAAAAACATCTATAAAAAAGATTTTAAACAAGCATTGGTGAGAATGAAAGTTAAAAGGCTATGGTATGACTATGTTAAATTCGATGGTGTGAAAAGTATTATTGCTTTTTTTATATTAAATTCAAGTCCATTTTTTTTGTGTTTTCTAATTTATATAAGAGAAAAAATAAATTCTTTAAGGGGGGGGAATAACTCATGTTTAAAATAATAAAAAAACTCTTCTTTCTACTGACACCGCAACAGCGAAAGCAATTTTATATGCTTCAAATTTTAGTGGTGATAATGGCATTTACTGAGTTATTAGGTATTGCCTCTATAGCACCTTTTATGGCGCTAGTGGGTAATATTAGCTTACTGAAAGGTAACGGTGTATTTGCTACCTTGTATACTTTTTCAGATATTACTAGACCTACTGACTTTTTGTTTTACACTGGATTAGCTGTGTTGTGTATGTTGACCTTGTCTACGATTATATCAATGTTGACTATTTGGAAATTGTCTCTTTATGGTGCTAAAGTCGGCACTGAGATTGCTGATCGCCTTTATTGCCATTATATGAAACAAAATTGGTTGTTTCATGCTAGCGGCAGCAGCGCACATTTGACTAAGCAAGTGTCAACTGAAGCACTACGTGTTACCGATGGTATTGTTCAGCCTCTCATGCAAATGAATGCTAAAGTTGTATTAGCGATATTTATCTCTATTGGTATTTTAATTTATGATCCAATTGTGGCGATATCCGGTTTATTATTATTTGTTTGCTCTTATTTCGTATTGTATCGATTAGTAAAAAAGCGTTTGGCTTTAAACGGTGTAGAAATGTCCGCCGCTTTTACCGAGCGTTTTCGTTTAATGAATGAAGGCTTTGGCGGTATAAAAGATGTTCTTCTACTAAATCGTCGCTATGATTTTGTTGATCGTTTTGAGAGGAGTGGCGTTTCCTTTTCAAATGCCAGAGGTGCAAATATTGCTATCAGCCAAGTGCCTCGTTATTTTATAGAATTAGTCGCTTTTGGCTCTATGATTGGCTTGGTGTTGTTACTAATTAAGCTTAACCAAGGTAACTTAGGTGCAGTACTTCCTATTTTAGCTGTTTATGCTTTAGCTGCTTTTAAGTTATTGCCTGCATTGCAGCAAATTTATTCCAGTGTAGCAATAATAAAAGGTAATTTAGCCGCCTTTGATTCCATCAAAGAAGACTTGGAGCAATCATTTCGTGAAGAGCCTTTGGCTCAAACAACAAACCCTAAGGACTCGCCCATTGCTAGTGCTGCATTAAAACAGGCTATCTACCTTTCTGACATTACTTTTACTTACCCAAATAAACCCACACCGGCAGTGAATAATTTTACGATGACTATTCCTGCTAATCAGGTCGTGGGACTTGTTGGAGCGTCTGGGTCGGGTAAGTCTACAGCGATTGATTTATTACTTGGTCTCTTAACTCCGCAGCAGGGTAAACTTAAAATTGATGGTAAAGTCGTCACTGAAACTAACAAACGACAGTGGCAGAACACCATTGGCTTTGTGCCACAGAGTATCTTTTTAAGTGAAGGTAGTATTGCTGAAAATGTGGCGTTTGGTTTCCCTGTAAAAGACATCAATCTTGAACAAGTCAACAAAGCTCTGCAACTGGCGCACCTAACAGAACTCGTAGAGCAATTACCAAACGGCGTTAACACGAAAGTGGGTGAGCGAGGAGTGCAGCTGTCTGGTGGTCAACGACAACGTATTGGTATTGCCAGAGCCTTGTATTACGATGCAAGCGTCTTAGTATTTGACGAAGCCACCAGTGCATTAGATGGTATAACAGAAAAAATAATTATGGAGGCGATACATGATTTTAGCGGTCAAAAAACAATCATCATGATTGCGCATCGTCTCAAAACAGTACAAAAATGTGATATTATTTACTTAGTGGAGCAAGGGAAAATAATTGCCCAAGGTACTTATGACCAATTAGTAGAAAATAATGCACAATTTAGAGAAATGGCTGAACATGCTTAATTGTTAATGGTAAATCCACTGTCTTTCGATAGTTTATATTGATAGACTAAATTTTATTTAGGTTCAGTGGTTTATTCAATAGCTCTGTATTTAATACTGTCAAATAAAATCATAGGTTTTTATTGTTTTTCAAAGATTACAGACAAAGTAGAGCCTCGAAGAGAATTGTTAAACAGCTACAAGATTATAATATCGGTTGTGATAGTTATGTCAGTGTGTGTTTTTTGTACTGAAAGGTTCTATTATGTGGTTTGTTTTACGCAGTTTTTTATGTAATGTTAGATCTTTTTTTTGGTAGCTAGTGAGGGGTGTTCTTAAACTAGCCGCTTGGCTAATTACTCACATCATAATTTATAAAATCCAAAAAATATTTTTTACCAGTTTAAATTTCATGTCGCTAAGTCGATGATATAAATATAGCAGATTTAGTAATGGAGAAATGAGTTGAACAAAGAGCAGCCTTTAGTCAGTATCGTTATTCCTTGTTATAACCATGCTAAATATGTGCAGGAAGCAATACAAAGTGTAATCGATCAAAATTATGAAAATATAGAGTTTATTATTATTGATGATGGATCAAAGGATGAATCAGTTACCAAAATTCAAGAAATGATCCCCGCTTGCCAACAACGATTTAAACGCTTTGAATTTAGATATAGGCCAAATAAAGGGCTATGTGCAACATTAAATGAAGCTCTTGAGTGGTGTGAGGGGGAGTTCTTTGCGCCAGTCGCTTCTGATGATATTTATTTCTCTTACAAAACCTCTGAGCAAGTAAATTACTTATTAAAAAATAATAGTTGTGTCGCCGTATTTGGTGGTGCAAAAGTAATTAAAGAAAATGGTGAGCTAATTGTAGAAAGGCCTTCATCTTTAAAAAAATATCAATTTGAAGATATTATTTTAAATAAATATTCATTGTTTACTCCTAGCCAATTGATTAGAACTAAAATTATTAGAGATGTAGGTTGTTTTGACACAACAGTTATGCTTGAGGATTGGTATATTTATTTAAAGATTAGTGAATTGGGTTATAGTTTAGATAGTATAGAAGGTGTTTATGTTTCATATCGCAGGCATCTGAATAATACTACAAATAATATTGGTCTGATGCATAAAGAAAGATTGAAAGTTCTTAAAATTTATAGTGAAAATAAATATTACGAATCAGCATTGGCGGAATTTAATTTCACAAAAGCAAGAGAACTTGTTCCAGAAACAAAAATAGGCTCTGCTAAGTATTTTTTAATTGCTTTTTTTAAAAAACCTAGAATATTTTATCGATTAGATACTCTAAAATTGATCGTGAAATTCTTCATACCAAAAAAAATATTGTTAGCGAAGCAAATAGGACGTTAGAGTGAAACTTCTACTAGTAATAACGGGTCTTGGTATGGGCGGCGCTGAAAATGTAGTGGTGAACCTTGCAGATGCTTTGGTTGAACGGGGGCACTTAGTTAAAATAGCGTACCTTACGGGAGAGGCTTTAGTGTTACCTAGTAACTCAAATATAGAAGTTGTTTCTATAGGAATGAAAGGGGCTAAAGACTTTTTTAAGGCTTATATAAGATTGAGAGCTTTGGTTAATAGCTTTAAACCAGACGTGGTTCATAGTCATATGATTCATGGCAATTTGTTATCCCGGTTAGTGAGATTGACGGTAAAAGTACCTAAGTTGATTTGTACTGCGCATAGTAATAACGAAGGTGGCAAACTTAGAATGTTGGCTTACCGATTGACCGATCAATTAGCGAACATTTCAACTAATGTAAGTGAAGAGGCAGTTAAAGCTTTTGTTAAGGCTGGTGCAGCTAAAGCTGGCCGCATGATTAGTGTTGTTAATGGTATAGATACAAATTGTTTTATTTCTAATCCTAAGCTCCGAAATGAAAAACGAAGAGAATTAGATGGCTTTGATCAAAAAATAATTTTGGCAGTTGGCAGGTTAGATGTAGCTAAAGACTATCCTAATTTACTGAATACAATTGCCTTACTAAAAAAACAACGCCAAGATTTTAAAGTCTTCATTGCAGGTGATGGTCCCTTAAAACAAGAGCTTTTAGCGCTTTCGGTAAGTCTTCAAATTGAGTGTTGTGTTGAGTTTTTAGGTATATGCCATGATATTCCAGCTTTAATGGCAGCAAGTGATGTATTTGTACTATCTTCTGCTTGGGAAGGCTTTGGCTTGGTAGTAGCGGAAGCAATGTCATGTGAAAGAGTTGTTGTAGCCACAGACTGTGGAGGTGTAGCGGATGTGGTAGGCGATAATGGATTCCTTGTCGAGCCAAGAAATAGTAATGTTCTTCTAAAAGCGATAAATGAGGCATTAGATCTCAGTACAGACGAGCGAGTTGAATTGGGTGCTTTAGCAAGGCAGCGAATTATTGTAAAATTTTCATTAGTTGCAAATACAAATGCTTTTTTGAAGTTGTATTCAGATTGAAAGATAAGCTAATAAGCATTTTTGATCTAGGGAATAATAATGAAGCAGGTATTGATCTGTATCTTTTATGTATGTCAGTAGTTTTTATCAGCATAGCTAGGCTTTTATGCTTTTTCTAACGCGCTAAATGAAGCCATGGCCTGTGGTACGCCTTGTGTAACCACAGATGTAGAAGACGCTGCGCGTATTGTTGGTAAAGCTGGTTGGTTTGTTCCGCCGAAAGAGCCTAAGGCATTGGCTAATGCTATATCAGAAGCTTTACATGAAAAAGAATGCTTTCCTGAAAAATGTGCCGCAAGAAAAAAGCTTGTCGAGAACGTATAGTGGAAAACTTTAGTATTGAGATAATGGTTGACAATTACCACAAAATTTGGGGCTAAAGAGTATAAAATGCTTATTTTCATTAAACTTTTTGCTCATTTCGAATCAAAATTTCACTTTTATTTTGTATTGATTATCTGAACTTTTTCCTTAATAGTTTATCTGTATTTAGGTATAATTAATGTAAAAATCATGACAATAGAATTGGGCCAAAATTAAATGCAATTGTTTTTATATGATCTTCCAAATTTTATCGCTATTATTTTAGTTGTGTTCGTTTCTTATAGGATTAAAGCCATACCTAGTTGGCTCGCATTGATTCTTGGTGTTTCTGCTATACTCCCTTTTTTAATTAATAATGTTTTATTTCCAGCTAAATATATGCCTGATCAGTTTAAATATTTTGATATGGTTCAGTGCATCCGTTCTTTAGATTCTAATTGTCATGCTTATTCTAAAACAGTCGGTAATGCTAGTTGGTTTTTATCCTTTGTCCCCTTGCCTTTTGTTGAAACTATAAAAAGTTTAGGGTTTTATAATAGATTTATTGTCACAAGCTTAATTATTTGGCTGTATTCAAAGAAAGATTTGAGAGGTATGTCACTTTTTGTATTGATTTTTTATCCTAGTTTTTTACTTTATTCATCTTTAAGTTTACGTGACCCATTAATAACATGTTTTATGTTGATCTCGGTTATATTTTTAATTGATGGAAAAACTGTAAAATCGATTTTATTCGGAGTTCCGCTTTTTTTCTTAAAGTTTCAAAATTTTTTTTTAATAGTGCTTTTTGTTTTTTTCTATCTTCTTAGAAAAAAAAGTTCAATAATATATCGATTTAGATATTTTTTATATGCTTTTTCTATACTCATTTTTATTCCATTTATGCAGGAATTAATCCATTTGCTTGATTTTTATCGTAAAGCAATGTTCGTAGAGAATGGTGGTGATATATCACAATATACTCAAATTGGTGATGTTTATGGTTTCTTTTTATTAGGACTTCAATCAGCCCCATTTTTCTTAATGAAGCCTCTGCCGTGGGAGGCAAATAGCATGCTTCAGTTTATCCAAAGCCTTGAGAATGTTGTTTTATTTTTATTTTTAGTTGTGTTTTTTTATAAGTCATACAAATTTGATAAATATATGACTGTCACTTGGTTTTTTTACTTGCTGATTTCGATGACTATTTATGGTTTGGTTGTTTTTAATTATGGTACTGCCGTTCGTTATAAATTTCCTTTTATTATTTGTGTTGTTGTGGGCTTATCTTATGATCTATATAAGACATATGGTATTTCATTAAAGTGGAGAATCAGATGAAAATACTATTGATTTCTCAAAATGCCACTCCAGGCTTACTGATATTCCGTAAAGAGCTTATTCAATATTTAGCTGTTAGTGGTTTTTCTGTTTATGTTTGTGCTTTAGATTATACAGAGACTTCCAAGCAAGCTATTCGCAAGTTAGGTGCGACTCCAGTGGATTATTCTTTGAATAAGGCCGGAATGAACCCGATACGTGATTTGAAAGACACTTGGGCTTTGTCTAGGGAGCTAAAAGAACTCCAGCCAGATGTGGTATTTAGTTTTTTTGTTAAGCCTTCTATTTACGGTACTTTAGCGGCTACGCTAGCAGGTGTACCGCGCCGAATAGCTATGCTCGAGGGGCTAGGTTATGTGCATACAGCTAATTCAAATGGGTATTCAGCCAAAAAGCGATTGTTGCAATTTGTTCATGGTTGTTTATGTACTGTTGGTTATGCTTTTGCTCATAAAGTGTTGTTTCTTAACCCAGATGATCCACGTGATTTGTCTAATAAGGCTTTGTTAAATCGTAAGAAATTTCAGGTATTGGGGCCTATTGGACTGGATTTGAACGCTTTTCCATATCAAGCGATGAGTTCTTCTGGCCCAGTGAGATTTATTTTTATTGCTAGACTGCTAGCTGAGAAAGGGATTTTTGAATACTTAGCAGCCGCTCGGATAGTGAAGAAGCAGTATTCTGATACTGAGTTTATTGTGTTGGGTGGTCTTGATCCTGACAACCCTGCCGCACTTACTTCGTCACAGCTAGATGATGTAATCAATGAAGGTATTATTATTTATCCTGGTCATGTATCTAATGTGTCTGAGTGGATTGCAAATTCTCATGTATTTGTACTCCCTTCATACAGAGAAGGCTATCCACGGTCTACACAGGAGGCAATGGCTATAGGTCGTGCAGTTATTACTACGGATGTTCCTGGTTGTAGGGAAACTGTGAAAGATGGTGTAAATGGTTTTCTTGTTCCGCCATTTGATTCAAAAGCACTGGCTGAAAAAATGCTTTACTTGATAGAGCATCAAGAAGAGATAAAAAGAATGGGCGATGAGAGTAACCGAATAGCCAAAGAGAGTTTTGATGTTAATAAGATCAATCCGATATTGACAGATATTCTTATCGGTCGTTAAGGGCTTTTTGTCGTGAGCATGTCAGGTGCTCACGACGAAAGTTATTTGTGAGCGTCGGCTAAACCCCACATAGCAATCTCTTCCAAAAACCATAAAGTCTTTTATTTTTTAAATTGGAATAAAAGGCTCATGTTTACGGCTTCTGATCAACTTAATGTGACCCTCATTTGTGGGCCAACCGATAAGCGTAAAGCCATTGATGGGCTATGCAATATTGTTGCGTACGATTTGAAAAAAGAACCTTGTAGCGACCACATATTTGTTTTTTGTGGTCGAGTGCGCGATAAAGTCGAAATCTTACAATGGGCGTCGAATGGCTTCTGGCTACATTATAAGCGTCTCGAAAAAGGGCATTTTCAGTGGCCTGGCATTGATGACGAACAACTGTCTATTCAAGTATCACCCCGTCAGTTAAATTGGTTGTTGGATGGTCTTTCGCTCAATGTACAAGACGCTCATCCGCATTTAACCTATCGATATCATGACGATTAGGACATTCGCTTGGTATAATCCAAGCCATGAAAATACTTCCTGATGACTTACCTAATGACATTGAATCGCTTAAGGCTCTTTTACTTGAGCAGTCGTTGTTATTAGGTGAAAAAGACTCGGCATTGATAGAGCAAGAAAAAGTATTAACCGAAAAAGATAGCAAAATCGCTGAATGGGAATCTAAGTATCAGCTAATTCTTGAGCAATGGCGTTTGGCTCAACAAAAACAGTTTGGTAAAGGCTCCGAAGTGTCTCCGGGCCAAGGCGAGCTGTTTGACGAGTCAGACAGCGACTCTCAAGAAGACAGCGTGGATGTTGAAACGGACAACCAAACTATTTCCTATACGCGAACAAAACCTAAGCGTAAACCTTTACCGAAAGACTTACCTCGTGAAACGGTTGTGGTGGATGTACCTGAATCGGACAAAACCTGTTCTTGTTGTCAGACACCACTACATCGTATTGGCGAAGACACGTCTGAGAAGTTAGCGTTTTTTCCTGCTCAGTTAAAAGTCATCGAAACGGTTCGCCCTAAGTACGCATGTCGTCAGTGTGAAAAGACCGAGACAAAAACAACGATCAAACAAGCTCCGATGCCGCCCAGCATTATCCCCAAAGGTATCGCAACGCCCAGCCTACTAAGCCAGGTTATCACAGGTAAGTTCCAATACAGCTTACCTCTCTATCGACAAGAAACCATGTTCAAGCAATATGGCATTGAACTGAGTCGACAAACCATGTCGGACTGGATGCTAAAATGCTCGGTTGTGTTACAACCCCTTTATGATCGACTCCATAGCATCTTGCTTGAACAGTCGGTGATTCAAGCAGATGAAACAACGCTCAATGTCATTAAAGGTGAGCGTCGGCTAAACCCCACATAGCAATCTCTTCCAAAAACCATAAAGTCTTTTATTTTTTAAATTGGAATAAAAGACTCATGTTTACGGCTTCTGATCAACTTAATGTGACCCTCATTTGTGGGCCAACCGATATGCGTAAAGCCATTGATGGGCTA
>NZ_JBAKAS010000031.1:0-25857 GCF_038155025.1 Marinomonas sp. TI.3.20
TGCTTGACGATCATAGAGACGTTGAACCACCTGATCCCATCCCGAACTCAGAAGTGAAAAGCGTCATCGCCGATGGTAGTGTGGGGGATCCCATGTGAGAGTAGGTCGTCGTCAAGCTTATAATTAAAAGAAGCCCCATCCTGCTACGCAGGGTGGGGTTTTTTCGTTCCCGCGTTTTAGTCAAAACAGCGTTTCTTGTTCTTCCATTTGCTTGCGCCTGTCTCGTACCTCGACGCGTCAGCACAAATGTAAAACAAGAACCTCTAACATCAAATACCTATAACAGATGAGCAGGGTCAGACCTCTTAAATAGTGGCATAGAATCCAACCAACCACATCACCCGCCGTTTAAGGGCTCTGACCCTCGTCGTAACCGCTGAGCTCGTTAGCACCAAAAGTCGTTTCTTATCTTCCATTTACTCACGCCTGTCTCGTACCTCGACGCGTCAGAACCAAACGATCGCGTGGGCTTGCTTGGCGCCAAAGGCCGATTCTTCTCAGTCCCTTTGCTAGCTAAAGAATTAGACTTTTTTAAGAATCATGTTTTGTGTCTAGGGTTGTGGGCGCTTTGTCATTGATAAAAGCCTATGATTAAGCAGATCAATAAAGTGATAAGTAGGCTAAGCTGTTATGTAACTACTGGTTCGTAAGCCAATTTAACGGTCATTTTGATGGCGATTTATTGTGCTGATACTTCTCTGTTGAGTAGGGTGGTTAGCGCTCTTTTGCTAGACTAAGCTTGAAGTGAGATCTTTTCTATTTAGCTAAAATATTGCTTCCCTAGCATCAGCTTATTAACTATTCTCGCGCTCAAGAAACACCTATATTTTTATAAGAAGCTTTTCGATAAAGCTTCTTTCTTTTAGTGCAAGGAACACCTATGAAAATTGCTATTCTATCTCGTAATCCTAACCTTTATTCTACTCGACGTCTTGTGGAAGCCGGTGAAAAACTCGGTCACGAGATGGATGTGATTGATACTATGCACTGTTATATGGATATTTCCAGTAACAACCCTTCTGTTCGTTATGATGGTAAGCCATTGCCTAAGTATGACGCTGTTATCCCTCGCATCGGCGCTTCAGTTACCTTTTATGGAACTGCTGTTGTGCGTCAGTTTGAGATGATGGGGACTTATAGTATTAACGAGTCAGTGGCTATTAGCCGCTCTCGCGATAAGCTTCGATCTCTACAATTAATGTCTCGCAAAGGTTTGGGTCTGCCTAAAACAGGTTTTGCGCATCACCCAGATAAAATTGGTGATTTGTTGAAAAATGTCGGCGGGGCTCCTGTTGTCATTAAACTCCTTGAAGGGACGCAGGGGATCGGTGTGGTACTAGCTGAATCTAATAAGACGGCTGAATCAATTATTGAAGCGTTTATGGGGTTGAAGGCCAATATACTGGTCCAAGAATACATAAAAGAAGCTGGAGGCGCTGATATTCGTTGTTTAGTGGTTGGTGGGAAGGTCATCGCTGCGATGAAGCGCCAAGGTGCTGAAGGTGAGTTTCGTTCTAATTTGCATCGAGGTGGCACGGCATCGCTGGTTAAATTGTCGCCAGAAGAACGTAAGACTGCGGTTGAAGCTGCAAAGGTTATGGGGCTGAATATGTGTGGTGTCGATATTCTTCGTTCAAACGATGGTCCGCTGATTATGGAAGTGAATTCTTCTCCAGGGTTAGAAGGTATTGAATCCGCTACTAATAAAGACGTTGCCGCTATGATCATTAATCACATAGAAAAATCTGCGATTAGTGGCAATACTAAAACGAAAGGTAAAGGTTGATGAGTGATGATATTTTAACCATCGACGGCGTTGATATTTTATTAGGTGAAACTGTAAAAATAAAGTTACCAATTGTTAAGCTTTATACAGATACTAATATGTCTATGCCAATATTTGTTAAAAGGGGAAAGCGTTCTGGGCCTACTCTTTTTATTAGTGCGGCGATACATGGTGATGAATTAAATGGTATCGAGATAATTAGCCGTATTATCCAGAGTAAATATATGGATAAAATTCGTGGGACATTAATTGCTGTGCCTGTCGTTAATGGCTATGGCGTATTAAATCAAAGCCGTTACTTACCAGATCGACGTGATTTAAATCGTTCTTTTCCTGGTTCTCAGCGCGGTTCATTAGCAGGAAGAGTTGCTGATCGATTTCTAAGCGAAATTGTTTCAAAAGCAGACTACGGCATTGATTTGCATACTGGAAGTTTGCATCGCAGTAACTTACCTCAGATTCGAGCTAATTTAGATGACCAAGAAACGTTGGAAATCGCAACAGCATTCGGCGTTCCTGTCATTTTAAATTCAAACCTTAGAGATGGCTCTTTAAGGGAGTGTGCTAATGATGTTGGCGCTAAAGTGATTTTATACGAAGCTGGCGAAGCGCTTAGGTTTGATGAACTATCTATTAGGGCCGGTGTTAAGGGCATTGTTGAGGTCATGCGTCATCTTGGTATGTTGCCTAAAACAAGGCGTAAAAAATCGTTGTCTGAACCAAGAATTGCTCGTAGTAGTAGCTGGATAAGAGCCACTGACAGTGGTTTTACTACACACATAAAAGAGCTTGGTGATTTGGTAGAAAGTGGTGATCTTCTTGCTCAGATTAAAGACCCTTATGGAATAATATTGGACGACGTTATTTGTAAAAATGGAGGCATTATTATTGGGAAACAAAATATTCCTTTGGTTCAAGAAGGGGATGCTATGTACCATGTTGCACATTTCACATCGCCTGATGAAGTTGCTGAGAATGTTGAAACAATGCAAGATGAGTTAATGGATAATTATAGAACGTCTGATTAAGATGAAATTCCTTTTTTTATCTTAATCAGATGGAAATGATATCAACACCACATTAACTTGGGATTGTTTGAGGCAATTAACCTAAGCTATCGTTTTTTATACTTTTTTTACCTAATATCCTGCTGAAATTAATTCTGCAGGTTTATTATGTTTTTAGTCCGTGCTTTTCTATATTTAATATCTTTAGCCGGGGTTGGCTACCTTATTGGTCTAGAAGGATATCATTCCAAAACATTGGCTGTTTATGGTGAGCATACACTCACCGAGCACATGCAAGATATTATGACTTTTTCTAGTTGTATGTTGTTTTTATATGCATCGCGTATTGATCCAAAATTAAAAATCGCAGGTACTTTATTAGCCGCTCTTTTGGCAATGATGTTTGTTAGAGAATCTGATGCATTATTAGATAAATATGCCTACGATGGCGCGTGGCAAACGATAGTTAGCTTTATTTTGGTCATGGTAGTCGTTTTTTTATGGGGTAGGTTTTCTTCCATTTATGGGTCTTTAAAGGCGTACTCTGAAACAGCTTGCTATGGGACATGCTTGGCAGGGCTGGTAACTGTGTTGGCGTTTTCCAGAATGATGGGGCGTAACTCGTTCTGGTCTTCTGTAATGGGTGACAACTATATTCGAGTTGTAAAAAATATCGTAGAAGAGGGCACGGAAACACTAGGTTATACTTTGATTCTAATTTCAGCCATTGAGCTTGTGTTGATTTGCCAGAAAAATCAAAAATTAGCAGCCAAGGATTAGCCCTCAGTTTCTTGACTAAAAAAAGCCTCGCAAGCGAGGCTATAAAACTAGAGTGACGTTACAATAACGTAACAGCGCCGTGGTTAAACGGCATTCTGACTTAACGAAGTATTTTCTAGTACTTCGTTAAGATGCAGCCAAGTTTCAATGACGGTATCAGGATTAAGAGAAAGACTCTCAATACCTTGCTCTACTAGCCAGTCGGCAAAATCTGCATGATCTGATGGGCCTTGGCCACAAATCCCTACGTATTTGCCTTTTGCTCGGCAAGCTGAAATTGCCATTTTAAGCAGTTTTTTAACCGCTGGATTTCTTTCATCGAATTTGTCAGCGATGAGTCCTGAGTCTCGATCAAGTCCCAGTGTTAGTTGCGTTAAATCGTTTGATCCTATAGAAAAACCGTCAAAGTATTCTAGAAATTCATCTGCTAATAAGGCATTGGATGGTAACTCACACATCATAATGACTTTGAGACCATTTTCTCCACGAGCTAAGCCTTGTTCTGTGAGTAGCTCTGTGACTTGCTGCGCCTCTTCTAAAGTACGAACAAAAGGAATCATGATTTGCACGTTGGTTAGGCCCATGTCATTACGTACACGTCGAATGGCTTCACATTCCAATGCAAAACATTCACGGAACGAGTCATCGATGTAACGAGCGGCGCCTCGGAAACCAAGCATTGGGTTTTCTTCATCAGGTTCGAATAATGGCCCACCCACCAAATTATGATATTCGTTTGATTTAAAGTCAGACAAGCGAACTATCACTGGCTTTTTAGAGAAGGAGCAGGCGAGAGTCGCGACACCTTCAACTAGTTTGTCGACATAGAACTCAACAGGGCCTTTGTAGCCAGCTATTCGGTGATCTATTTCTTCTTTTATTGAAGCACTCATATCAGCGTAATTGAGCAGCGCTTTTGGGTGAATACCTATCATGCGATTAATAATGAATTCTAAACGAGCCAAGCCAATGCCAGCGTTTGGTAACATGGCAAAATCAAAAGCTCGGTTTGGATTACCCACGTTCATCATCACTTTAACAGGCAGTTCTGGCATATTGCCGACTTCTGAAGTGATGACGTCGAAGTGTAATTCACCTTGGTAAACGAAGCCCATGTCTCCTTGAGCGCAAGACACAGTTACTTTTTTCCCCTCTTTCAGTGTCTCTGTTGCATCTCCACAACCGACAACGGCAGGAATGCCTAGCTCACGAGCAATGATTGCAGCGTGGCAGGTACGACCACCACGATTTGTGACAATCGCCGACGCGCGTTTCATGATCGGCTCCCAATCAGGATCTGTAATGTCGGTGACAAGAATATCCCCAGGCTTAATACGATCCATCTCAGTAATAGAAGACAATATTTTGACTTCGCCAGTACCAATTTTGTGACCAATGGCGCGGCCAGTAATGAGCACAGGGGAAGTTTCTTTGAGAGAGAAACGTTCCATGCTCTGTGCGTTTGCTTGACTGCGGACTGTCTCTGGGCGCGCTTGAACTATGTATATTTTTCCATCTATACCGTCTTTCGCCCATTCAATGTCCATTGGACGTTGATAGTGTGTCTCGATGATGCAAGCTTGACGAGCTAGGTCTTCTATCTCGTCATTTGTTAATGCAAAGCGGTTTTGGTCATCAAGGGCTACGGGGACAATAGTCACAAATTCTTCACTTCCTGCCTCCGCGTACTCCATTTTTTGCGCTTTGGAACCTAACGACTTACGCACTACCGCTGGACGTTTAGCGGCTAGTGTTGATTTATGTACGTAATACTCATCTGGATTAACGGTACCTTGAACAACCATTTCTCCAAGACCGTATGCAGCAGTAATGAAGACAACTTCATCAAAACCAGATTCTGTGTCTAATGTGAAAAGTACACCAGAAGCACCTATGTCGCTGCGTACCATTTTTTGAATGCCAGCCGATAAGGCAACGCCTTTATGCTCGTATCCTTGGTGAACGCGGTAAGAAATGGCACGATCGTTATACAAAGAAGCAAAAACACGTTTGATAGAGGCTTTAATGTCAGCAAGCCCTTTCACGTTCAAATAGGTTTCTTGCTGGCCAGCGAAAGAGGCGTCAGGCAAATCCTCTGCGGTAGCGGATGAACGGACAGCAAAAGAAGTGTCTGAAGCATTATCTTCACATAAAATTTTAAATGTCTGTTCAATTTCTGCATCAAATTCTGGTGAGAAAGGCGCATCTTCAACCCATTGACGAATTTTCACACCTGCTTCTGAAAGCGCATGAACGTCATCAACATCTAAGGTGTCGAGAGTTTGGTTGATTTTTGCGTCTAAGCCGCTTTCTTCTAAGAAGCTTTGATAAGCATAGGAAGTAGTTGCAAAACCATTTGGTACTTGAATACCAAGGCTAGTCAGGTTAGAAATCATTTCTCCTAAAGAGGCGTTTTTACCACCTACTTCACCGACGTCTTCTAAACGAAGATTTTTGAACCACTTAACAAATTTGCTCACACGGGACTCCAAAATAGTTACTTAAAAAGAGTAATCTGATTTTCTTATTTGTATAACGACATAATTAGTTAAAGCTTGTAAAAACGTTATGTCTGGGATCATTGTATGTAGGTGAGGGACATGGAATAAAATCGAATATTCGATGTAGTTTTATTTCAATTAAAAAATTTAATGTTGTTGCATAACAACAAAATGAGAATAAAAACATGAAAGTGTATTTTGTATCAGACGGAACAGCGATTACGGCAGAAGTCTTTGGTTCGGCGATGTTGTCGTTTTTTGATGTGGCTGTAGAGACACAAAGCGTGCCTTTTTTAGCGACGATGGATCAGGCCAATGGGTTGAAACAACAGATTAATTTAGAGGTAGAATCTGGAAATCCTCCTTTGGTGTTTTATACTATTTCTGACATTAAAATACGTGAGATTATTCAATCCTGTGAATGTCACTGTTATAACTTATTTGGTGATCTATTATTGCCGATAGAGAAGGCACTAGGTGTTTCAGCTCAACCGACGGCTCAAAAAGCCCACGGTATGAAAGAGGGGGTCTACGACGGTCGGATAGACGCCGTTAACTATGCGTTAGCGAATGATGATGGCGTATCTATCAAAAATTTCGATCAAGCTGATATTATCTTGTTGGGTGTGTCTCGATCAGGTAAAACGCCAACCAGTTTATATTTAGCGATGCAATACGGAATCAAAGCGGCAAATTACCCAATTACCGAAGATGATTTTGCCGCGACTGGTTTGCCGAAAGTTCTGAAACCTCATAAGAAAAAGCTCTTTGGATTAACCATAGATCCAGACCGATTACATGAAATTCGTACTGGTAGAATGGCAGCCAGTAAATACGCATCACCTCGACAATGTCGCTATGAAATAGAAGAAGTTGAGTCACTTTATCGCCAAGAGCGGATCCCTTTTTTAGATTCGACAAAACTGTCCGTGGAAGAAATTTCCACCAAAGTGATGGCTGAGATGAATTTAGTACGCCATAGGCAATGAATACACTCTTCAATACCTATCTAATTATTCGATGTTTTTGGTGGTTTTGTCTGAAATATGAGCAAAAAGGCATAAAAAAAGTAAAATCTATTCAAAAAAGTTTCATGAAAACTTGGTATAAACGAGAGTTGGTAATGGTTTATTGACTGTTTTGTTGTGAAATTACAAGGCAGATTAAGAAGTTGATGTGCAGTTTGTAGGAAGGGTGGCTTTCAGCTAAAGAGTATTGGGCGAGAATGCTCTATAATGACAACAAATTAGACGTGTCAGAAGCTTGGTTTAAAGAAATGTAACTGGGCACTGCGAATGTTCTAAGCAATAAGGTGTTAAAGCTCGACCATTTATAAGAGTGCAGCTTATTGATTAATCCAAGGATAAACAAACATTGAGTAATAAAAATATAAACGATCCCCATAAACAACGAGAAGCCTCTAAGTACGATAACCCCGTACCGAGTCGCGAATTCATATTAGAGTTTCTCGCGTCAAAGAATATCAGCTTAGGCCATCTAGACTTGTGCAAAGAGTTTGCCTTGACTGGTGAAGATCAAATAGAAGCTTTGCGTCGCCGACTGATTGCGATGTGTCGAGATCATCAGCTGACAAGTAATAAGAATGAAGAATACACTCCGATCCTAGAAAGTGACCTTATCGAAGGCTATGTTCAGGGTAATAAAGAAGGCCACGGTTTTCTATTGCGTCAAAATGACGATGATATTTTTCTTTCTTTTCGTCAAATGCAAAACGTAATGGATGGCGACAAGGTTAAGGTACGTTTATCTGGTCGTAGTGTTAAAGGTCGATTAGACGGTGTTGTTGTCGAAGTGATTGAGCGTAAGCACAGTCAATTAGTTGGCCGTTACTACGAAGAAAGTCGAACTTCTTTTGTTACGCCTGAAAACCCCCGTATTTCTCAAGACATATTGATCTCCAAAGACTCTGGCTTGGTGCCAGTTCATGGACAATATGTGCTGACGGAAATTGTTTCCTATGCAGAGCGTGGTAAGCCAGCTCAAGGTATAGTGAAAAAAATTCTGGGTGACTTTATGGCACCTGGCCTTGAGATAGATGTGGCCATCCACCGTTATGAAATTCCCAGTGAATGGCCTAAAGCCGTAGAAAGACAGGTTCAGGGTTTCACGGCAGAAGTAGCAGAAGAAGATAAAGAACATAGGGTAGATTTGCGTAATCTGCCTTTTGTTACTATTGATGGCGAAGATGCGCGCGATTTTGATGATGCGGTTTATTGTGAAAAAACACCAGGCGGTTGGAAATTATTTGTTGCCATTGCGGATGTTTCTCACTACGTAAAAAAAGACACGGCATTAGATGAAGAAGCCATCGTACGAGGAAATTCAGTGTATTTTCCTGGCCGAGTGGTTCCTATGCTGCCAGAAATACTGTCGAACGGTTTGTGCTCGTTAAACCCAGATATTGATCGTTTGGCTATGGTTGCTGAGGTATCGCTTACAACCAAAGGCAAAATGCGTGGCTATAAATTTTATGAAGGCTTGATTAAGTCGCATGCTCGTCTTACTTACACCAAAGTGGCGAAAATGATTGCGCCAGAGCTTGAATATGACGGTGAAGAGTTGCGTGAACGTTATGCCTCTATTGTTACTCATATTGATGATTTAAATGGTCTTTATCATGTGTTGAAAGCCGCCCGTGCTGAGCGTGGAGCGATGGAGTTTGATACTGTTGAAACACGTATGGTGTTTGATGAGAATTCTAAGATTGATCAAATTGTTCCTGTTGAGCGAAATGATGCGCATAAACTGATCGAAGAATGCATGTTGTGCGCTAACGTAGCGGCGGCAGAGTTATTAATTAAAGCGGATCTACCAGCGTTATTTCGAGTTCATGAAGGGCCGAAAGAAGATCGCTTATTAACCTTACGGTCTTATCTTGGATTGTTAGGTCTTGAGTTAACTGGTGGGCTGAAGCCTAAGCCAAGTGACTATGCTTTGCTGACGGATCAGATTAAACATCGCGCTGATGCACGTAGTATTCAGACCATGTTGCTACGCTCTATGTCTCAAGCGGTATATCAGGCAGATAATCTAGGCCATTTTGGCTTGAATTACGAAGCATATGCGCATTTTACTTCTCCTATTCGTCGCTATCCGGATTTATTGGTTCACCGAGCAATTCGTTATTTAATACGTGGTGAAGGTCGTCCTGTTATGCGTCAAGCATATCGAGTAGCAGGTAGTCCGACTCTTAAAGAACGTAAGATATATGGTTACAGTCATGCCGATATGGATGCGTTAGGCGATTCATGTTCTGTCACTGAGCGCCGTGCTGATGAAGCCACTCGTGATGTAGAAGCGTGGTTGAAATGTCAGTATGTTGAGCAGCATTTAGGTGAGCCTTTTGATGGCGTCGTTACTGCCGTCACTTCATTTGGATTGTTCGTTGAGCTGCAAGGGTTATTTGTTGATGGCTTAGTGCATATTTCAGGATTGGGACAAGATTATTTTGTTCATGATCTGGAGCATCAAGCGATTATTGGCGAAAGAACGGGCCGCGTTTTCCGTTTGGGTGACCGCCTGAAAGTTAAAGTCTCTAGTGTTAATTTAGAGCAACGAAAAATTGATTTGAGTTTAGACGATGTTCAGGCTAAACCGCGTAAGAAAGTTGAGCGTAATGATGCAAGCGAGCTTGAGATGCAATTAGCACAACTGCCTCCTATTGAGTTAGGTGGTCGTACTAAGTCTAAAAAGCCGCTTTCAACTGAAAAGACTGACAACGTAGAGAAGAATGAAAAAGAAGGGGAAAAGAAACCTAAGACGAAAAAGCGTCGTGGTCCTTCAAAGGGAAAAATGATCCGTCAAAAGAAAACGGCACAAAATACGGCAAAAGCTAAAACCGCTTCGACGGTAAAAAAAGTGAAAAAGCCAAAAAAAGCGAAAAAAAATAACGCTAAGCCTAGAGCTAACGATTAATTGATTTATCCGATTAGAGTAAAAATATCATAATGTCAGATTTAGAATGGATTTACGGAATTCATGCCGTAGAAAATGCGTTAACTCAGCAACCTGAGCGTATTAATGAAATACGTTTTCAGGAAGGCCGTGATGATAAGAAAACACAGCGTTTAGTGCAGCTTTGTAAAACCAATAAAGTACGCTACAGCATAGTGGCTCGTCGCGATTTAGATCAGCTTTTTACCAAAAATAAAGAGCGTGTAGTCCACCAAGGTGTTGTTGCTTATACAGTAATGACCAAAGCGGGTAATGAAGGTGACTTACACACTTTAGTTGAAGGTATAGAAGGAACGCCGCTAATTATTATTTTAGATGGTGTGACTGATCCTCATAATTTAGGCGCCTGTTTGCGTAGCGCAGACGCTGCTGGTGCACATGCCGTAGTGATGCCAAAAGACAATTCAGCGCCTTTGAATGCGACTGTTAGTAAAGTAGCGTGTGGCGCAGCGGAAAGTATTCCGGTTTATGCGGTAACTAACCTAGCGCGCACAATGAAAAAACTGCAAGATCAGGGCGTTTGGATTTTTGGAACGGCAGGGGAAGCGACACAAACCGTTTATGAACAAGACTTTACCATTCCGACAGCCATAGTAATGGGTGCTGAGGGAGATGGTATGCGTCGATTGACTCGTGAGCAGTGCGACTACTTGGTTAAACTGCCTATGGCGGGTGTTGTTTCGAGTTTGAATGTGTCTGTTGCGACTGGCGTTTGTTTGTTTGAAGTCGTACGTCAACGTGCTCAAAAGGCGCTAGGCTAGGGAGTATAAGGGTGTTTGAGCAGTTTACTATTCAGGCTCCATCAAGGTCATTAAATGAGTCACTGCAGCATAAGATTGATACTAAGACTAAACCCTTGGGCGCTTTGGGAGCATTAGAGCACCTAGCGTTTCAACTTGGTCGCATTCAAGAAACTGTAGACGTGGATGTGTCTAAGCCAAAGATGATTGTTTTTGCCGCAGATCATGGTGTTGTCGCTCAAGGAATTAGCGTGTTTCCGCAAGAAGTGACACCACAAATGGTGATGAACTTCTTAATGGGCGGTGCCGCGGTCAGCGTTTTTTGTGCTCAACATAACGTACCTCTTCAAGTTGTCGATGTGGGTGTGAATGCAGAATTAAAAAGTCATCCTTTATTGAGCAAGCGTAAAGTGGCTTTTGGCTCTAAAGATTTTAGCCAAGAAGCGGCGATGACGTCTGAAGAGTTATTCCAAGCCATTCAAGCAGGAGTTGTTGAAGTTGATCTTGCTATTGATGCTGGTGTTAATTTATTAATGTTTGGCGAGATGGGCATTGGCAATACCAGTGTGTCTTCTTGCATGATGACCGCATTGACAGGCATAGATCCATCGCAAAGCGCGGGTCGGGGCACTGGTTTAGATGACAATGGCGTTTCTAGAAAGGCTCAGGTAATTGAAACCTCTCTAAAGCGTGCTGAAACGCAGACTGGTCAAGTTATGATGGACTGGAGCGCACAAACACTAGCAGAACAGGTAGGTGGATTCGAGATCATAGCAATGGCAGGAGCCATGTTGCAGTCTGCGCAGCGTAAAACCGCCTTTGTGGTGGATGGCTTTATTTGTTCTGTTGCTTTGTTATATGCACAAAAAATTGCGCCTAATGTTCGTGAATACGCTGTTTTTGCTCATCAATCTAATGAGCAAGCGCATAAATTGTTGTTGAGCCATTTACACGCAGAGCCTATTTTGTCTTTAGATCTACGTTTAGGCGAAGGATCCGGTGCTATTTTGTCTTATCCTCTTATTCAAAGTGCGGCCGTGTTTCTCAATAATATGGCGAGTTTCGAAAGTGCAGGTGTAAACGACGGTGACAATATATAACGCTTATTGGCAAGGTTTTAAACGAAGTCTTGTAACCTATACTCGTATCCCGATTTCCGTTGATTGGGATGACAGCATAAAGCACACTCCCGCAGTGTGCTTTTTACCGTCGGTGGGTATCGTTGTTGCCTTGTTAAGCGCTTGGCCATTATGGTTTGATGCTCTGCCAGCCGCTATTCAGGCCATCTTCATGTTGCTAACCGCCGTGTTAATCACGGGTGGTTTTCATGAAGATGGGTTAATGGATGCCTGTGATGGTTTGGTCGGTGGTTGGGATAAAGAACAGCGTTTGAAGATCATGAAGGACTCTAGGATTGGCAGTTACGCAGCCTTGTCTATTTGGTTTTCGATGACGCTTAAATGGCTATTATTGACCCAAATACTTTCAAGTCTTATGGCTGATGGAAGTCATTATGGATCGGCTTTATTCGCTTGGATTATGGTTCATAGTGTGTCGCGATTTACGCCGTTGGTTATCATGAATACGATGGATTATGTGACTGCAGGCCAAAGTAAAGCATCGAGTATGATTGCTAAGCTGGGTAAAGAGGAATGGTTTTTTGCTTTAATGCCTTGCCTGTTTCTTCTGCTGTTAGATTTTTCACATCTAATCAAAGCCATCGGCGTTTCAGCCTTGTTTGTGTTAGGGGCTAGACGATACTTAAGAAAGCGTCTCGGAGGGTTTAATGGCGATACATTGGGGGCCGTCGAGCAGATAAGTGAAGTATTATTGCTATTGTGTTTGATGGATGCATTAGCATGAAGCTGTACTTGATTCGTCATCCTAAGCCGGATATAAAGCAAGGCTTGTGTTACGGGCAAGCAGATGTGCCGCTTCTAGACGGTTGGCAAGCCCAGGCTAGGTTATTACGACGCTATCTGGATACTTTGCAGGGAAGTATGGCTTTTTATCACAGCCCATTAAGTCGAGCGGCAGAGCTCGCTGGCTTAGTTAGTCAGAATACATCACAACCTCAAAACGCACTTAAAGAATTAGATTTTGGTCTCTGGGAAAATTTACTCTGGGAAGATATTCCTAAAGAGTCGATAGACCTATGGTTTAAAGACATCGTCGATACTGCACCTTATCAAGGAGAATCCTTACAAGTGCTTGCAGATCGAGTGTGGTGCTGGTGGTCATCTATTAAACGTTGTAATGCCGAGCATTTGGTTGTGGTGACTCATTCAGGTGTTATCAAAGTGCTAGTGAGTTTGTTGTGTCAATGGCCTTTGGCGCAATCTCATCGAATTGATGTAGGGTTTATGAGCGTGACAGAGTTATTTATTCAAGATGAATATATTTCTTTGAAGCGTTTAGGGGCGGGCGATTGGGTCATTTGATTCCATCGAATATAAAGTGATTAGAACAGAGATTAATTGAAATATGCTGTTATATATTTTAGGCATGATAGGCATTGCAGCGTTTGCTATTACTGGCGTTATTTCATCCGGTAAGCGAGACATGGATTTGTTCAGTATTGTCCTTTTAGGCATGGTTACTTCCTTAGGTGGCGGGACCATTCGAGATGTTATTTTAGGGGTTGAAAGTGTTTATTGGGTCAAAGATACCTCCTATCTTTGGGTGGCATTTTTATCTTCTCTATTCGCCTTTTTTGCAGTACGAATTATAGATGATAGACAGAGAGTTTTTCATTATGCCGATGCTTTTGGTTTGGCGTTGTTTACCATCGTAGCAACAGAGCGTGTATTGAGCTTAGGGTTCTCTCCAACGATTGCGATTACGATGGGTGTAACCACGGGTGTTGCGGGTGGCATTATTCGGGATGTTGTTAGTAATCGTCCTCCTATGGTGCTTGGGCGAGAATTTTATGCGACCCCTGCTTTTATTGGCGCTGTACTGATGGTATTACTTCAAAAAAACATTCCTTCCCATGAATATAATTCGATTTACTCAGTCGCTCTGATATTTATACTCAGACTGTTTGCTATTCACAAAGGCCTTTATTATCCAAGTTGGCTGCTATACAAGAAGAAATAAATTATGACAGAGCTAGATGCAAAACAAGAAGCGAGGCTTCTTAAGAAAAAAGCGGTTGTTGATCAGCGTATTGCGTCGGCGACAGAAGAGCGAGGCGTTACTATTTTATTAACAGGAACGGGTAAGGGGAAAAGCTCCAGTGCCTTCGGTACCATGGCAAGAGCGCTTGGACATGGACAAAAGTGTGCGGTTATCCAGTTTATCAAAGGTCGTAAAGCCACAGGCGAACAGCTTTTTTTTGGTGAGCATCCAGGTGTAGAATTCCATGTGATGGGACATGGATTTACTTGGGAAACTCGTAATCCAGTATTAGAAAAAGAAGCGGCCGAACAGGCTTGGGCATTAGCTAAGCAAGTATTATCCAACCCTGATATTCACTTTGTACTATTAGATGAAATTACCTATATGTACAAATATGGCCATTTAGACGAAGCAGATTTACTGGCGGCTTTGGCTGCTCGACCAGCTCATCAAAATGTCATGATGACAGGGCGTACAGCACCAAGAGCCTTATTAGACAGTGTAGACACGCACAGTAAAGTAGCGAATGAACGTCATGCTTTTGCTAATGGAGTTAAGGCGCAAGTGGGCATTGAATGGTAGTTCGCATTGCGAGCTATAACACAGCATTGAGTCGCTCTAGTGAGGGCGACTTATTAAACGCGTTAACATCTGGATGTGATAAACAAGTGTTAGCGACAGTGGCTCTCTTACAACATATTCGTCCAGATATTATTCTTCTTAACGAGATAGACTTTGACCCCAGTGGTCGTATTGTTACTCTGTTACAGAAAGCGCTCCGTCACGCTAACAAGGATCAAAACTTAGATCTGCCGTATGCTTATAGCCAAGCTGTAAACACAGGTATGCCCTCTGGTCGAGACTTTGATAAAGACGGTATAGCCTCGGATAAAGGCGCGGACGCATTAGGTTTTGGCGTGTTTCCAGGTCAATACGGTATGCTTTTACTTTCTCATTTTCCCATCGATACTGTGGCCACTCGAACTTTTCAGTCTTTTCTCTGGAAAGACATGCCTACCCCTTGTTTGCCTAAAAATAGTCGAGGTGATTCGTGGTTCGATACAGAAGATCTTAGTATTTTACCCTTATCTTCTAAATCCCATTGGGACGTGGCAGTCGATGTTTATGGCAAGAAGCTTAGATGTTTATGTTCACATCCGACGCCGCCTGTTTTTGATGGTAAAGAGAAACGCAACGCTTGTCGCAACCACGATGAAATTCGTTTTTGGACCGATTACCTATCTGGTGAGCCTTACTTCTACGATGACCAAGGCCGTACAGGTGGTATTGATCAAGATGATTTTGTGTTACTTGGAGATTTAAATGTATCGCCTACGGAAGGGGATTCATATCGTCAGGCAATAGTGAATTTATTAAATCATCCTAAAGTAGCGCAGTTGCCCTTTCCAGAGAGTGAAGGTGGCATTGAGCACTCATCTCAAATTGAAAAAAACATCAGCAAATGTCATACCGCAGTTTGGCGTATGCAAGCAGACTATGTTCGAGTGAGCCAAACATTACTTCCTCTTAATCAAGCTGTTTTTTGGCCTAAAAAAGCCTCTCAAGAAGCGACATTATTGAAAAACACCTCAGACCATCGGCTGGTCTATCTCGATCTTCCCTTCACAGAAATATAACCAGAAATAAGATTTATTTTCAAAAGTATAGATTTTCTATGTGTTTTTAATGATAATGATTCTCGTTATTTTTTAATTGAATTGTTAAAATGAAAACTAACTCAAGTGGAGATGACTATGCAGTACTGGGAAAGGTTAACAAGAGAAGCCAACAAAGCTTATTTTAAGCACGCTTTTTCTGATGCAGTAGATTTGAATCGAAAAGCACTCGCTCAAGTCGAAAGAGAATCTGATCACGGTTTTTACCAGGACCCTGAAACGATAGTCTCAGCGACCGTGGTTAGTCATTTAAATATTGCAGAAGCGTTTACAGGGCTTGGTGATTTTGTATCGGCAAATTTACAGTACGAAAATGCAATGAATTTTCTACAAGCCGTTTTAATGCGTTCAGACCTTGAGGCTGAACAACGTGATTTGATTATGCGAACGACGACGCATATACGCTTCGAATGGGATCTCTTTATACAAAGTAAAGGGGCTGAGCTTAAAGCGCAAAATAATGCTCTAGTGCAGGCTATTACACATTCCGTATCCTATGCGAAAGCCGTTATTTGTCACTAAATAAGATGACTGGGAGGGAAAATGGAAAATAATATAATTGCTTGTTGTCTTGTTTTATCAGCAAGTATGGTGAGTTCTACTACATACGCTGAAGTAGGCGATAATAGCTCTTTAATTACTTTTCATAATCTATTTTTCTTTCTTGCAGGCCTTTTTTTATCAACAGGTGTGTATTACAAGCACTATTACAAAAAGAAGAAAAGATAAACGAAAGTAAAGCATCCACTATGATGCTTCATACGGTTTGATCATCAATAAAGTGCTTCATATTGCCCAAGGTAGATGGTTTTCGTTGAGGTTGATGGAAATAGTCGTGATAAAAAAAGTGTACAGAAATAAAGACACTTCATGTAAAAATCAAAAAACAGTCTGTCTTCAAAAAGTTGGTATTCGACTCAGTTTTCTCTAAAATTTGAACATACGTAATGTTCATTTTTATTGTTAAACGGAAGAGAAATTTATGTCGGCTAGTACAATGGTTGCCAAACGCCATACTCGAATTGAAGATATTCAGGCGCTTGTTATTGGTACTCTTATTATTGCTTTGGGTGTAAATTTATTTACGCAGGCAGGGCTTATAACAGGCGGTACAGCAGGGATGGCGTTTCTTTTACAGTACACAACCTCGTTAACCTTTGGGCAAGCTTTCTTTCTTGTTAATATTCCTTTCTACCTTTTAGCGTTTAAACATATGGGGTGGGAATTTACACTTAAGACCTTTTTAGCTGTATTTTGTGTATCGTTTTTTTCGGACCTTACCCCGAAACTTATCTCATTTAATAGCATCGAGCCTATTTATGCCGCGTTGGCTGGTGGTTTTTTGATGGGGGTGGGTTTTCTTATGCTCTTTAGACACAATGCCAGCTTGGGAGGCGTCAATATTTTAGCTCGTTATATTGCTGAGAAATATGGTATTTCTTTCGGTAAATTTCAGATGGCGGTGGATTGCACGATTGTAACGTTATCTATTTTCGTTATTGATTTTCGTTTAATCGCCGTTTCTGTCATTGGTGCGATTGCATTAAACATGATCCTGGCGGTCAATCATAAACCAGGTCGTTACATGGGCAATATCTAGTTATTGTGCTGCGAAGAATGATTCAAATAAGGCGACCTTAGGTCGCCTTATTTGTTATGAGATTGCCTTATCTTGAAATAGAATAGATCTTGAAGCCTCTTCGTTTCTAATGTCAGCCGGCTCAGGTATTATAGCGACCAATCAGATTAAAGAAGGATACACGGCTTGGAGCTACTTAAAGTAGATGATCTCAACCCTTACCTAAATGACCTCGTTGAACTACTTTGTGATGCGGTTGAATCGGGTGCTCCTATTGGTTTTTTACCACCATTAAGTGAACCAGAAGCAAAAGCGTATTGGCTATCCATCAATGATGAATTACAAGTAAACTCCAGACAAGTTTTGTTGGTGAGAGAAGATGAGAAAATCGTTGGCAGTGTACAGATTGCCATGTCGCCCAAGGCAAATGCTTTACACCGTTGTGATGTAGAAAAGCTGATGGTACATACGAACGTTCGAGAAAATGGATTAGGCAGTATTTTAATGCAAGGCGTTGAACGTGTAGCTGCGTCGATGCAAAGACAATTACTCATGTTAGAAGTCAGAAGTGATGATATCGCTCACGATATGTATGTTAAATTAGGCTATATCCCATTTGGTGAGGTGCCTAACTACACACGAAGTGCGAATGGCGCTTTGCATAACTCGACTTTTTTCTACAAAGAAATAGAACTTTCCCACGAAGTTTTCTCTTAAATTGATAGATGAGCCATAGGCGAATAATTCCTTGAGACTAGATTTTTATTTATCCCATGTTACAGATCTTGCGCGTAAAGCCTCGAAAATAGCCGCTTCGAAAGGTCGTGTTACTGTAAACGGTGAAACGATTAAAAAAGCAAACCACCCAGTACAAGAAACGGACGTTATCTATTTAGATGACACGCGTCTAGCTTGGCCATCGGAAGGCTATTATTTACTCTATAAACCAGCAGGTTACGTCTGTGCGACGGAAGATGCTGAGCATTCTACCGTGGTAGATTTACTGCCTTCACATCTAGGGCAAAGCTTAAAAGTGGTTGGGCGTTTAGATAAAGATACAACTGGCTTATTATTGCTGACGACGGATGGCCAATGGTTGCATCGCATTACATCGCCTAAAAAAGCGTGTAATAAACGCTACCGAATGACATTGCTGGATAGCATCGACGATGCTGCGCTTGAACAACTTGAAAAAGGCGTATTATTAAATGGTGAGTCTCAACTGACAATGCCAGCGGTTGTCGAACGTATTTCTGATAACGAAATCTTCTTAACGATTCAAGAAGGCAAGTATCATCAAGTTAAGCGGATGTTGGCAGCGGTCGGAAATAAAGTTGAGACGCTACACCGTGATCAAATCGGAGGCTTAGCTCTAGATGAGGGACTAAACCCAGGCGAATTTAGAGAATTAACCGAAGACGAAGTCGGCTATTTTTAAATTAGATAATCGTGTTTTAGCTACTATAAATGAGAGAATGCACATGACTACAGAATTATCGATGGATGAACGCGTCCAATTATTAGTTGCGCCGGATAGCGAACGTTTAGTTTATTTCGTTGAAAAAGTGAAAGAAAGCCAAACCGTATGGAGCTTGAGTAACGAAGATGGCTTTGTAATGGTTGAGACGGACGAAGGTGATTGCGTCATGGTTTGGCCTGATGCTGAATTTGCGAGCCAATGGGCAGTAGAAGATTGGGATGATTGCGAGCCAGTAGCTGTTGAGCTGGAGACATTTTTGACGGGATGGTTGCCAAGTTTGGCAATAGATAACATCACCATAGCGGTATTCCCAAATATTGAAGATGAAGGCAAGTTGTCTTCAGCTGATGAGCTAAAAACACTTTTATCTTAAGGTGAAACTTATCTTAAGATAAAAATAGGGCACCATTTTAGAAAATGGTGCCTGCGTTATTTATTGTTATATTGACACCTGTTCTCAAAAGGCTGGAAGGCTCTGTAGATTTTTGCTTTTTGAGAGCGTTTATTTGATGATCCTAGCTTGTTGTATTACTAATCGCTATGACAGTCTGCTCGTCTTATAACTGTCATAAGTATATTGCCTGAATATAAATTCGTTTCTCGCCTCAACCCTTCCCATTGTGCATAATATTACTCTCCCCTTTTTAGTAAACTGTTGTTTACAGATTTTGATTTTACGATAAGGAAGTAATCACAGAATGAGCAAGCGCCAAAGTAATCGAGAAGAAGTCTTCACTCGGATTTTAGAGGCTGCAGAGATTGAATTCGGTCTTAAAGGCTACAGTGGTGCAAGCCTGCAGCACATTGCGGATCGAGCTAACCTTCCAAAACCTAATATCGTTTATTATTTCCAGTCAAAAGCCAATTTATACAAACATGTTCTCAACCAAATATTAGCGGATTGGAATGATCTATTTAATCAGGCCACTGTTGATGATGACCCGGCTATTATACTAGATGGTTTTATTAGAGAAAAATTGGAATTGAGTTTCACAAACCCACGCTCGTCACGCATTTTTGCGATGGAAGTAATTGGCGGTGCGAGTCATATTGGCGACTATTTGAAAGAAGAATTAGTGCCTTGGCTTACGTCTCGTGTCAGTGTTATTCAGGGTTGGATTGACGCAGGCAAAATGCGCGCTATTGACCCAACGAGTCTTATTTTTATGGTTTGGGCCACTACTCAGCATTACGCAGATTTTGAAGCACAAATATTAGCGCTCACTAATAAAGAGGCACTAGGCGAAGACGATTTAAAACGTATTGGTGATACCGTGAGTAGTATTATTCTTACTGGTGTGGGTTTGGATTTACCAAGCTAAACGGCTAATAGACAAAAGCCCTATGCCGTTTTTATTTGTCTGCTTTACATTCTTAAGTGTAATGGTCTAATGATTCCAAAGAGAGGGAGTGTGATTCATCATGCTCCCTCTCTTTGTTTATGGATATGCTGAATCAAAGCGCGTAATTTAGCCGGTTTAGCTGGTTTAGCCATATAAATGACATTGTTTTGTTTACATCTTTCAACCAAGCCTGGTTCTTGCGACGCTGTAATTAAAACAGCAGGAATGTCTTTATTGGCTTTCTTTCGTAATGTGCTAATAAGCGACAACCCATCTTGATTCTGATCAAGTTGAAAATCGACTAATAACAATTCTGCTTCACCTTCCGCTTGGTTTGCTTCTTCGAAGCGCTCGAATGTTTGGCAATCACACTGCCAATGGGTTAATAGCGTTCGCATTGCTGTGAGGTTGTTGTTGTCATCATCGATACACCAAACATAACAATGAGCAATATGACTGTGTGCTTTTGCCACGTTTAATGGTTTTTTCAAATTGTTCTGCTCTTGACTTGCTGCTAGTGGAATCCGAATACCAAAACAGCTTCCTTTGCCAGGAATAGAGCGAATTTGTGTTTCTAACCCAAGTTGTTTTTGCAAGCGTCTTACCAGCCCTAACCCCAAGCCCATTCCTTGCTCTGCTGTGTTTTCCCAGCGATAGAAGTCATCAAATATTTTTTTCTGTTCAGATTCTGGAATGCCAATACCTGTATCCCAGACTTGTAATAAAACATGGTCTTTGCGTTGGCGCGTACTTAAAAGTACCTGCCCTTTAGCGGTATATTTTACGGCATTAGAGACAAAGTTTTGAATAATACGACGCAAATAAATAGGGTCACTGTGAACTTGAATTGGCAAGGTGTGGGTTGATAGTGAGAGTGCTTTATTTTCGGCAATGACGCCAAATTCCGCAATGATGGGAGAAAGAAGTTCTTCTAAATTACAATCAATTAGCCTTGGTTTAATGGCACCTTGGTCTAATCGAGCAATCTCCAATAATGTCGAAATAAGTGCTTCGGTGGATTCTAAAGAATCTGATAATTTACCAACAATATCGCCAGAATCTACTGCTAAATCACTGGACTGTAATACTCCCATATACAATTTGGCGGCATTTAAAGGTTGTAATATATCGTGGCTGGCGAGGGCTAAAAACTCTGTTTTTGAGGCGTTTGCACGTTCTGCTTCCGCTTTTGCTTTGATTAATGCTTGCTCGGCGCTATTGCGTCGTTCAATTTCTGCCATCAACTCTTGATTAATACCCTGAACTTCGACTGTTCGAGCTTCTACACGCTTCTCTAAATCTATATTCGCCTCTTTAAGGGCTTGTTGGCTCTCAATGTGTTCGGTAACGTCAGTGAAGCTAGTGACAAAACCACCATCAGGCAGTGGGTTACCAACCATTTCAATCACTCGACCACTGGCTCGTCGTCTCAAGAATCGATGACCAGAGCCTTTACGAAGGTAGTCTAACCGTTTATTGACAAGTGCTTCGAGATCACCAACACCGCATTCACCACGCTCCGCGTTATAGCGAATCAACTCTTCAACGGGGAGACCAATTTTCAGCATTCCTTCGGGGTAAGGGTAGAGGGATAAATAGGTTTTATTCCACGCGACCATGCGTAAATCTTTATCCACCACGCTGATCCCTTGATCTAAATTATCCATAGAAACAAACAGTAGGTTCTGACTGAACTGAATCGCTTGAGTCGTTTCATCCAAATAAGTCACCATCTCTTCTACCTTGATTTGTTTGTCGATCAAGATAGAGTTGATGATAGTTCGCGCTGAAGAACCACCTAAAACACCGCCTAAAATACGTTCACAATAGTCAATAAATAAACGATTTGGTGTTATATTGGGAGCGAGTGTTTGGGCATAATCTTTCTCAAAATTACGCAGTACTTGTTGGCTTTTTTGAGCCCCTAGAAAGGTTTCTAACAAGACAAATAAGTCGCTGTTTAAGGCTTTGCTTTTCGGTTTAAAGAAGCGATGTTCCAGTTCAGTCGTTGGACTAACAAAAGCCGTGGCTTGTATTCGATCAATCAAGCGCTCAGAGGATAAAAGAGACCCAACTATATAGCCGATTATATTCGCCACTAAGCTGATAAAAGCACCATAACTGAGTAAATCTGACCGAGACTCTTGGCTGCCTAAGGCCCAATCTATACTGCCTGTTAAAGGCATCATGAATAATAAAATCCAACACAGGAAGCCGAGAGTTAAGCCAGTATATACTCCATAAGCGTGACCGCGTTTCCAATATAATCCACCGAGTACAGCGGGCAGTAATTGCAGCACTAAAGAGAATGCAACTAAGCCTGTACCAGCCAAAGATTCACTGTTGGCCATCTTTTGATAATAGAGGTAGGACAGCATGAGAATGCCAGCCATGGCAAAACGGCGAATGATTAATATACGACGCCGATAAACGGGCAGCCCTTGGTGTTGAGCGCTTGCGCGAGCTATCATTAAAGGCAGGATAACATCGTTACTAATCATGATGCTTAACGCAAATGTTGCAATGATAGTCATCGCCGTAGTAGCGGACATACCACCTAAAAAGATAAGCATTTGTAATGGTAAATTATCAGATGCTAAGGCGAATTGAATAACATAAGTATCGGCATTGATATTGCCTGAGAATAAGCTTTGTCCTGCAATGGCAATCGGCGGAATAATCACTGCAAAAATCAATAAATACAACGGAAATAGTAACCTTGCCATATTTGACTGACGCTTATCTTGATGGTCAACAACAGTGACGTGAAATTGTCGTGGCAAACAGACAACGGCCGCTGCTGACATAAGGGTTTGCATAATAAAAGAAAAAGAGATGAGCTGATTGGAATGCCATGCGCTAAAGTCGATGGCGTGCTCTGACCAGTTAGTAACAGAATGCTTCATCATCACGATAGCAACGATGCCAACGGCCACAATGGCGATTAATTTGAACAAAGATTCAGCACCAATCGCGAGCATCATTCCTGAGCGGTATTCGGTCACTTCGACTTTTCGTGTGCCAAATAGCATAGCAAATATGCCAATTAACAGGGTCGCGATAAAGACAACTAAGCTGACAGAGAACGCTTCTTGATCTGCGAATAAAGCAAAGTTTGAGCCGATCGCCTTAAGTTGCAAAGCAATATAAGGAATGACGGAGAGCATAGCAATTAAGACTACGAGAGGCGCCGTTAAAGGTCGTTTTCCATAGCGGGATGAAATAAAGTCCGCAATTGAAGTGATGTTTTGTTTGTGGCTAACTAATATCATCTTGCGAATAAACGGAAAGGCAAATAGATAGAGTAGAATTGGCCCAAGTAATACAGGTAAATAATTCCAACCAGAACGAGATGCTACGCCAATAGCGCCATAAAAGGTCCATGCGGTACAATAAATAGCGAGTGATAGGCTATATACTAAAGGGTGACTAGTGAGTTTCTTCGCCCATGGACTTTCTTTATCACCCCATAAAGCAATACAAAACAAACCTAGGATATAGAGGATGGCTAGAAAAACCCAAAAAACAGTCATCGATTGAACTACCTTTCCTTCGATTTGTCATTATTGATAATAAAAGACCAATGTAGCATAGCTTATTCAACAATCCTCTACGACTTAGGTAGCGACTATTACGAGAGCCATTAATGAAGGCTCAGAACGTGGCGATGTCATGCAACATTAGGAAAATTACACCATGTCCTTATCTCTAACAGTGAACAGTATTAAAGCCTACCATGCCCATCTTTATTACAGCGATGAAGCGGGTCTGGAAATGGCAAAAGGCATTGCCGAAAAAGCCGGTCAACTTTTTGACATCAAAATAGGGCGCTTCCATCAAAAACCAGTTGGGCCTCATCCATTGTGGAGTTGCCAATTATCTTTTGCCGTGACGACTTTTGCTGAGATTGTTCCTTGGCTAATGATGAATCGACAGTCTCTCGATGTATTTCTTCACCCGCTAACTAATGATGATTATGTGGATCATACACAAGGCGCGAGCTGGTTAGGGAGCTCCCATGCTCTTGATTTATCACAATTTACCCCCAAATAGGGGGTTCTTATTTAGCAGAGTAATTTATGGAAGATTGGTTTAAGCAATTTATTATTTTATGGTCGGTTATTGATCCGATAGGCACTATTCCAGTTTTTTTAGCGGTGACTGCTGGGCTTGGAAGTCCTTCTTTATCACGAAAATTAGCTCTAAAAGCGGTGTTGATTTCTGCTGTAGTACTGCTATTTTTTGTTATTGCTGGCGAATATTTATTAAATGAAATGGGGATACCGCTTGAAGCCTTTCAGATAGCGGGTGGTTTGGTGTTATTTCTTTTTGCCTTGACCATGATCTTTGGTGAAAGTAAGCCTGATGAAGAAATGGGGATCGTGCAAAAAGGCATGCATGGTGCTGTTTTTCCGTTAGCGATACCTTCTATTGCTTCCCCCGGTGCGATGATGGCAGCTGTCCTTTTAACTGATAACAACCGCTTCTCAATAATGCATCAGTTTGTTACGACTATGGTGATGCTAAGTGTTTTGTTTGTGACATTTATTTTGATGTTACTGGCTACCAGAATTCAAAAAATTATTGGAGTTGCAGGCGCTAGTGTTATTAGTCGTGTGATGGGGCTAATCTTGGCCGCTGTTGCTGTTAACTCCGTTTTAACCGGTATTCAGATGTATTTTGGCCTTCATACTGCATTAAGTGGAAATGGTTCTTTAGGCCTATAAAAGGTTAATAACTTAAGAAACCCTATCTCTTTATTTGGGCTGTAAATAGCGAGTTTATAGGTGATTGAGTTGATGCTAGTGGTCTTTATTAAATGAAATTTAAAGCGCATATAGCAGCGCTTTTATAGCGAAACTTTTATTAAAATTAAAAAAATTTAACGCTAACCCTAGGAAAATCGTCGATAGTCCCCAACTTTATGGCTTATGGTAGTTATTCATACTATGGGAGGTTACCATAGGAGTACAAACTACAATCTGGGTTCGTGTTGTGGCGGTGTATCGCAAAGTCTGTTTGCTTCTATCAAGCACTCGTTCCCCTATTCATATTTAAGCAGGAGAAGACAATGCAAATCGCAGAAAACGCCGTAGTAAGCATGCACTACACACTAACAGATGAGCAAGGACAAGAGTTGGACTCTTCCGTTGGTCAAGAGCCACTTGTATTTTTGAGCGGCGCTCAAAACATTATTGATGGGTTAGACAATGCGCTTCAAGGTAAAACTGCTGGCGAGAAACTAACCGTTTCTGTTTCACCTGAAGAAGGTTACGGAGAAGTTCATCAAGAGTTGATCCAAAAAGTGCCTCGTGACAATTTCCAAGGTGTAGAAGAGATTCAAGTTGGTATGCAGTTTATGGCGCAAACACCAGGCGGCGAGCAACCTGTTACAGTTATTGGTGTTGAAGAAGATGGTGTAATGCTAGATGGCAATCACCCATTAGCGGGTAAGACATTAAACTTTGATGTAGAAATTGTAGACGTTCGTGAAGCAGTAGCAGAAGAGCTAGAGCACGGACATGTACACGGAGAAGGTGGTCATCACCACTAGGCACTGATTAGCGTTCTTGTGGTTCGCTAAGACATGTTTAAAATAAAAAAACGGTATCTAGATAGATACCGTTTTTTTATGGCTGAGTTTTCTATGACCATGTTTTTTAACACGCTAGAAAGTAGTCAATTATTGGAGATAAAGTAATGGAAGATATTAATTTTCAGGAACTTAAAACGACAATATTAGCGTGAGCGTCCGGGCATCACCACCTAGGCAAGCTCAAATTATTATCTATTACTTTTTTTCATTTCTGAGTGGCGTAAAACGACAAGTGGATCTAAGGTTATAGATAGACAGAGAGCAAGGGATTGTT
>NZ_JBAKAS010000032.1:0-23773 GCF_038155025.1 Marinomonas sp. TI.3.20
ACTCGACACGAGAAGAAGCGAAAGGTGAGATATTTAATTTTATTGAGATGTTCTACAATCCGATAAAACGGCATTCGCATACAGGCGGTGTGTCACCTGCTAAGTTCGAAGAAAAGTATTTTTTAGAAGTTCCTACTGTCTAGCAAACTCTGGGAAGTCCAAAGATACCGTTATTTCCAATAAGATTGCAGCACCGCGAAACCAATGAAATCACCTATTCACTAGGAAAGATCAACAAAAAGAGTGCTTCGTGGAGTAACGCTATTGACGAGTATAAAAATGAGTTTGGTAGCTACAAAGATGCCGTTGACGCGCTAATTGAACATCATAGTGATGAGTTTAAGATAACTGACATCAAACGAACCGCCGTAGATGTTTATATCCCAAAAAAAGACGTATCAATTATGACCGGTGTTGATGATACATATACAGATAGAAAACCTGAAGAATTGATGGCCGAATATGGTTTTAGAGGCATTCAGTTTGGCAACTATCTCACGCAAAAAGAACGCCAAGCATACGTTAATAATACTTTTCACTCTCTTGATCTGCTAGCAAACATACTCAATATGCCAAAACGCTGGATTGGTGGAGGTAAGCTGGGGTTAGCATTTGGTGCCAGAGGGCATGGTTTTGCAGCGGCTCACTATGAACTGGAATTGCACGTTATCAATCTGACAAGGTTTAATGGACCAGGCTGTATTGCGCACGAAATATTTCACTCGTTCGATTCTCGAATGGCCAAACGTTGGTTTGGTCGAGATGCACTTTTATCAAACCTAGTAGCCAACAACGAGGTATCAATAGAAAATGTTGATGCTAGGTACCGCGAACGTTTTTACGCTTTTACTAAATTATCAACTTTATGTACTGATTTTTCTAGCTTCACTGAAAACGCAAAAAGAATTGAATCTCAAAAAGGTTCAGTAAAATATTGGTCAAAACCATCAGAACTCTGCGCTCGTGCATTCGAGGCATTCATTCAAGATAAGCTTGAAGACCAAAACATAAATAAGCAATGGCTGGCATTAGGAACACTAGAAAGTGATTATCCATTGAATGATATGCACCCTTACCCAGTGGGAGATTTTAGAAAAAGGTTGCATGTTGCTCTTTCTGAATTGATTCCAGTAATCTTTACTAGGTAGAGAGGACATTAAAGAGAAGCTATGCAGCTAGAGCAAATGTTGATTCGGAGAGGGTGTAACAGTAGACAGGTATACATTTACTATGTGAACTGCCTGCTTCTATCCCTGCGCCTTTAAATATATCTCTCATTAAGTTTTCTAGGCTACTGCAAACCATTGTTTCTTTTTCACCATTTTTCGTCTGATATTTTTTTACATTCATTGCAAACTTCCTCCAACCGCCTTTCTTAGATAAGAAAAGAGGGGAATCAGCTCTCAACCCACCATAAGAACCATCATCTGAAAGGATCGCTCTCTCGTCTATGCGTTGCTGAATCCAAATATCTAAAGCTTCTCTGTGTTGTCTTGCGACAATGTAAGCAGCTCTTGATTTATTTGTCTTAGTGTAGGAAGCAGGTATGACAAAAGTTTTTTTCAGCGATCCATTGGGCCAGCAGACATCCTTCACTTTTAGCTGAGCCACTTCGTTTATTCGCATCCCAGCGCCAAATAGCATCCAGACTATCGCTACATTTCTGTCACCTAAATTACCTCTGTACGCCCTCCAAAGAATGTTAGTTAGTTGACTGGGTGTGTCTAGCGCCTGAGCCTTACCTTCACCTGCTATATACGCTTTTGTAAGTCGTTTTACTGGTCTGTTCTTAGTTACCATATTATATTAACCGTCAGACTAGAGCCAAATTCCAATGATCTAACAATCCATTGACTAAATCAATGCAAAATCAATAAAACCAACGCTTCATTGGAAACCTTTAGAATGACTAAACATGACAAAAAGAGGAGGGCAGCTATACTCAATTGGTACACTTAGGTAAAGGTGATTCTTATGCAAGAATGGCTAACGAAAAATCACTCAATTACCGCGGCCGATGGCTTCCTAGTTGAAACTATCGAGGTTGTGGGTGGCGCATATGAGTGGCAGTTTTTGTCTCCATCGAGGACACTGATATATCGCTCGCAACATGGTTACGGAAACCCGATTGCAGCGATTAGGGATGGCCTATTTGTTGTGCTTGGCGAGCCTTCTTTAGGGGCCGATCGCATAGAGAAAATCAGAAACGAAATCCGCACAAAAACTCGACCAGCTTGAATAAAAAAGGGGCAACCGAAGTCACCCCTTTCCTGATAGCTTATTAGCTACCTTTGCCTTCTTTAGCAACCTTAGTGATGTAATAGTAAGCTATTTGCAGTTGTATTACTTTTTAGGCGTGAAATCCAATGTTTATCAACGACCAATAATAATATTGACATTTTTAATACTGGCATTAGGATTATTCGTATCTAAATCGAACCCTATTGGGTTGCAAAGCAGACCTCTCAAACTGCCTTGTACAAAAAAGCAGCTCTCAGTAGCGGTTTTTTTTGTGCCTCGAAAAGGTATCAGACTCCCCTTAAAAAGGTGCGACACACTTCTCCAAGCTTAGTATTTCGTAATATTACGATTGACAGTAGTAAAATTGACGATTATAGCTCTTCGCTGCTATAGTAAGGTAATTACTATTAAGGAGGTGCGAATGAATACTCTCACACAAGATACTGCAAAAACTCCAAGCCCTATCAACTTACTTTTTCCTGATGTCGATATCATGTCGTCTAAGGGCTATTTATCTGCCGTCCGGTCTGGCGTAAGCGGCCACACACTAAGAGCCGTGATCAAAGCTATTGGCGAGCGAGAATTGATTGCGCGAGCAATCGGCAAAGATGCCTCCAACTTAAGCAAGAGTTATCAGGTAAAGCGACTATCTTCAATTGCCGCTGACAATCTAATTGATACGCTGCGTGTGTATATCCAAGCTGCGGCAATCTATGAATCATTAGATCTAGCTAAAGAGTGGATGCATTCACCAATACCAGCGTTGGGCGGGGAGATCCCTGCTTCTTTACTTGATACGCACGCGGGGCGCGAAATGGTTCGCCAGACTCTCCGCAAATTAGAATTTGGTGAGTATGTTTGATGCAATTATATCGTGTGACTAATGATCGATTTGCCGCTAATTTTAACGGTAAGGGGGCGAGTTATGAGGATGGTGCTCGTTGGAATTCGCCTGGTCATCCAGTGATATATTTTGCACTTGATATGGCTACGGCAATGCTTGAAGCAGCTAACTACCATTCTTCACCAAAACTCATTCCTCCCTCTCATTGCAAAGCAATGTATTCAGTAGAAGAGGGGGTATCGATTGAATATTTGCCTCAAGACGATTTGCCATTGAATTGGGATGAAATGCCACACCCTTCATCAACACAATCTATCGGTGACGATTTTTTGTTACGCCAAGACTCACTATTTCTTCTGGTTCCGAGCGTTGGGGTTGGTTTACAGGATGAATTAAAGATAGCAATTGCAAACCCATTACACCCTGAAATTCAAAAGATAAGTTTCATCAAAAGTATAAAACCTGTGTATTCATCAAGAATGTTTTCTGGCTTAGTTTGATTAGAGTCGGGTTGTCCAATTGAAAAAATATTTACTAAAGCAATTTTATCGAGTCATTCATCTTAGTGATACTTCAGAAATCACTTCGCTTTTGAGCTGTTCAGGTCAAATTCCAGCATGGAATAAAAGAAAGCACCTTGTCGATAGCCACCAAAATCTAAACTGGCCAGAGATTCTTCAATCGCTTTTTGGTCAGCGCAATGTTTTCGACGAAAAAACAGCGCTGAACAAAGATGTCCTAGATCTCCATAAGTTGCTTGTCAAAGAATCAGTGTCAGTGGAATCTATTAATGTTAGGCACTTGGCTGGGTTTTCGAGGGGAAGTGTAACTTCCACTAAGTCAACGTTGGTAGAAATTGGAAGTGATGTTTCTCGCTTATATGAAGGGATTCTGAAAAAAAAGGTTACAAAGCAGAAACAGCTTGAATTTTTACTTGATGATCCCGCTTATTATATGGGGCCTATTAAATGGACTGAGTGGCACAACAAGTACGATCAAACGGGTGGGACTGGTGGTGGCGCACACAGAACAAGTTCTCTCGTTTTTTTATTGAATTATTTCGATATGGATCTATTTGTTGACGTACAAGTGCATCGGTTTTATGCCGATTTGAGTGCCCTTGAATTTTGCCAGAAACAATACTCCTTCTATGTATTTAATCCGAACGATAGAAATAGGGTAAGGTTATTTCATAAAGATAATGATTTTATCAAGGAGTGTGGTGGGGTTATTCTCGGGACACACAGCATCGACAATGAGAGTCTGTCTCTCATTGTGATTGATAGGGCTCACTGCAAATCGTGGCTGCTAGAAAATATTTTCAAGAGGGCGTGCGATTATGGGCAGGCCATAAAACTACTGGATTATTTGAAAGACCTCGCAGCCAATGCCACTAGGCACAATGAAGTGGCGCTTCGCTCCATGTGATCTCATTGTCCAACAAGAACTAAATGGGTTGTTTTTCGGCTATGTACTATGTACTTAAGGATAGAAATGAAAGAGAAATACTTACAGTATGAAATCGCAGAGCTGGCAGGGTTTTATGGCGTTTATTTCGGTGCTAGATTTCTTGTGGCAGTTGATTCTTTCGAAGTCGCAAAGGCGTTTGTGGATCGTCGTGTTTCCGAAAGGCTCACGCTTTTGCTTTCCGCAGAGTTTGGGGTGATGGCAGACAGAGCATTAACATCAATTGATGGAAGGCTTTCTTATGAAAAATCTGATGCGAATTTAGGTTGGAAATTTTACGAAATTTCCCAAGAAGCCTGCACGCATTTAGAGATTGAAATAGTGGAATCTGTTTCGAAAAACATTCCTGATACCATGGCGTTTGAAATAGGTTACAGCGAAGCTAAAGAGGCTTTATCGTCGTATAGCGAAGATAAAGAGGCTTTATCGTCGTATAGCGAAGATAAAGAAAGGCAGGCATACAGTGATAATAAAGAACGACATCACGAACAACTAGTGACTGAATTGGAATTAAAACGTAATTACTTTGCTGACGACGCGCTTAAATTGATGCCGCCCAATGTTAATCCGGCCAGTTACGATGAGCTTTCCCGCCTACCAGTTGAAGCTCTCCGCTCATTGGCAAAAATGGAGGAGTTTAACGTTAATCTAGCGGATGATGATGAGAGCATTGATGGCCGAACATCTGGTCATCATAGAGAGATTAGAGATATTTTAATGTGCGCGGCGAACGGCAAATCTATGGATGAGTGCTGTGCGGATATTTATATGGATAATGAAGGGGTGTTCAATTTTAACTTGATTGAGCACGTAATGGCCTCTAAACAGTCTTCAACGGTCTCTACCGAGCCGATACAGTAATAGGATTAATGGATGGCGATCGGACTTGTTTTGTTCTATTTGCAAAGAGTTTAAAGTCTGCAATCTGAGGGCCAGTTATTTTATATACCGAGTTGGCGTTTATTTTCATAGAAAAACCTCTTATAGACTCATAGTAATAGAGTTTACCGATGATAGTGGGGGTGAGTTATGGTGGCGTACTTTTGCAGAAAGTTCCTTTTCTAATGCCGTTATTATGCTTGGTGACTTTGGCGCTGTTTGTTTATCAGTGCGTGTATTTGATTAAAATAAACAGGAAAGTCTTGTGAGCGGGTTTAATAGGTAAGTCATTGATTCGTAACACTAATTCCGATAATGCTAATAATAGTTATCGTTAATCAATTTCTATAAATAGATAGCAAATGGAATTAATTCTAATTGGAATCACAATTCCTGCAGCTGTGAATTTTTCAATCCTGCCTTGCCTTACAGAACCACCAGCAAGCTTTGGCGATAGAAAAGAACGATACTGCTGGCATACCCTCCTAATCAACCTTGTTTTTGTCGTTAAGAGGCGATCTGCCGCTCTAACTTATGATGAACAAGCATACCTTAAAACTTCAATATTAGAGGCGAGCAGAAACTTTGGCGCTGATTTGGTGTGTTTTGAATCAGATGCCACTTATATCTCCTTCAGGCTGTCCTGTGGCCCCACAACCCCTGGTGCCGCCAATTTGGTGCGGTCACTTAAATCCATGACTTCTAGACATCTCAAGAGAGAGTTTGCTGATGCTGGTGATTTTGCTTGGGACAGATTCTATGTGGCCACCAGCCAAGGTACGCTTGATAGGGCTGATGTGGTTAAGATACTAGATGAGTACTTTGTGCCTGATAGGCGCAGAAAAGCCCCTCCTAACCCTAACTTTTAGCGTCTTGATCATATTTAATAATTGAATGTTTGTCGTGGGCTGAATAGAGGCGATTCTTAGAATGGAGTCAGGAAATGGATGAACACCCTACTTCCCGCCTATTCACCATAAATCGGCAATCTCGACCTCTAGGGACTGCGGTTATCATTTTAACGTAGCGGTATCTTTCGTAAGTGCGTTTCAATTGCTTCAATCATTGATTTGGTAAGCGGTAAATGCGCTTTTTCTTTCTGCCATACCTCATGAAAGCCAGCCACTGTTTGCTTGGCGGTATCCAACACCAACTTTTCTGGTAGCATGGCTTTAGCCGCTAGGTGTGATAACTCATCCAGCGTGAAATCGCTGAATTTTTTGCTACGACTCACCTTCAGCGACGCACTATCATCCGAGATATAAGGAATGGTTGAGACAAAATCATAAGCAGGCGCAATGGATGCGTTGCGCTTGTCTTTGTAGATCACAGACCAATTCTTCAAATGCATATCGGCATTACCAATTAGGGTATTGAACACCAATCTGCGAGTAAATTCTGCGATGTCCTCCTCTTGACCTTCGATGCCTATAACCTGAGCAATATTCCGCATACTGGCTTTTTTGTATTTATCTTGAGGATAGACACCAAACACTTGTGCAAAATCTTCAATGTGTACGGCTTGTCCATCTGCACGGTCAAAGCGCTTGATCACAAAGGCCTGAGCGTTTTTAAATGAGTCACCAAACTGTCCAACCCCTTGTGGGATATTAGCTATCTGGTTAATGGGGAGCAGCTGGGTCTCTGGCACATCCATACCTAACTTGCGCGCCAGCTCCATCATCGAATATTCATTTTCTGGCACAGCGTCAAATCGAGACGACGGCAATTTCACAATCCAAGAACCACCCTTACCTGTCGCTGGAATCGTCAAGCCACCGTTTGCCTGTTGCACGGCTGAAAACTTTAACTGCACACCCGCCAATGAAAAGCGCATTGGGGCTTCAATTTTTGTATCATCATCAATGTCTTGATGCACATTAGGCGGCAGCGCTTCACCATCGGCCGGTTCAACCGTGATCGCGCCTGCTAAATCCTGCCCTAATACCCACAATAGAAAAAACTCCCGCGCAGGGTTCACACCGGCACGTTCTGCCAAGTAATTACGCATGGTTTCTTCTGGCAAAAGGTTGGAGAAAAACGGAGTTAACTTGGTCTGAGTAGGTTTGAAGTTGGTCAGCAAGCCACCTAGCGAATCTTTAAAGCCAAGCCCTAAAACAGGCCGTGATTCATCATTAATATACGAATCCTTAAAGGCAAAAAGCGTTCTATCATTGCCCACGTTGGTGATCGTTGCAATAGGTTCGCCATAGAGTAAAACGTTCAACGTAGAGACATTATTAACGAGGTGGCTACGCATCATCATCTCCATCTAATTGGTATGCAGGCGACATTTGCTCGGTTTCATCGTTGATGCTGTTATTGCTAAAACCGTTATTATGACTAGCTTGGCTACTTCGAATAATTGATTTAATGGCAGGAACAGACTTTTTAGGCGCTACAAATAACTCTAGGTCGAGTACGCGGGCAAGCGCTATCAAGCTGGACATTCTTAAATCAACGCCACCAGCCTCGATTTTAGATATATGGCTCTGAGGTACACCCGAACGAGCGCTCAGCTCCCTCTGGCTAAACCCCTTATGAACCCGAGCTTGTCTAAGGCTTTCTAATATCTGCTCTGTTACATAGCTCATTTGATATACCTTAATGAATCACCTGATAGATAATATATATAAGAACATATCATTCCAATTCAAATCAGGCAATATTGATCAGTTATTACATATCATAAAGGAAGATTTGATACGTGGTAATAGATAAATTATAACCATTGATTCACTTCTTTGAACGGCTGACGAGAGAGTTTATACTTTTCCAGTAAGTGCCTAAAACTCATAATTGTGGTGTGATCAGGAATTGCAGCAACCAACGATAACCCAGCGAACAAGCGCATAGACGCGATTTCATAAAGCGCATCCTCCATGGCAGGATCGCTCATGTTGTACTAATGCTGCATGCAAGGATGCAAAACAAAGTCGATAGTGGATACGGCCTTCTTCCTTTTCCTGCTTTTGGGTAGAAAGGCTCAACCACCGCTTCAAGTCGCCCCCAAGGCATTAATTCAGCCATTCGAGTCAAGAAAATTTCTTTACGTGTTTTACGACGTTTATTGTTGAATTCGCTGTCGGCAAAGGTAAGTTGATGTGGCATGGTCAGGCTCGAAGATTAAAAATAAATTGTCTCATGGGCAGGACTTATTCGCATATTCTCTAGCATTTTTAATGCGCCTATCTGTTTACCCGCGCCCCCGTGGAGGGGGTGATATGTTAGAGCCAAAAGACTCCATATGAATATTTAACTAATTGAGCGTTATCTATGTGCCCCCTTCTTAATCCTCAGATAAGAAACCATACTAGGTGTAAGAAATATTGCTATTTGATAATAAATGATTTTCGTTGATATTTTACAGCGATAAATGATATTGGGGTTATTGTTGTTTTGGTTATGAGTATCCAATACTGGTAATATGAAAAGAGATCACACGCTTATTTATTATTCAAAAAAGGAAGGTGATGTCAGTGCTATATCATGCTCTTAAGATCATAGTCTCCATCGCACAATGGAATGCCAACACTTTCAGCAATATCACTGTCTTATTAGAGAGCAAAGTTGCCAAATTTGATATGAAATCTAGCCCTAGGCACAAACCTCGATTTGTGACCAACTATTTCTAGCTTCCATATCCCGAATCATACCAATTAATTCAGCTTTAGCCTTTAGAATCAGAGCTTCTTCTTTGCTCTCAGCAAATATTTCAAATGCGCTTGAAAACTTAATTGAGCTCTCCACCTATCACCTTAGTGTACGCCGATATTAATGTTTGATCATTTATAATAAAGTCTGATATTTCACATTAATGTTTGATATTTTTTCTCTTAACCTGCTAAGCATGACCGCTAAAGATCCCAATACTAGGGATCTTTCCTCGGAAAAATATCAAACTTTATTATCCTAATTCAGCAACAAACTAGCCAATTTGTATCAAACATTAGTGATCAAATTAACGCCAAAGAAGCGGATTCATATCAAACTTTAATGTAATCGAACACTTAGCGTATCAAATAGTGAATAATCAAAGCTTACACTGTTAAAAGCTTGATCAGGTCTCATTCTATGCTTGTAGAGAAAGTTGCTAGTCTTATTGATTCATTGAGTCAAAGATCCTGTGAGTGAATAAAATCGCCGCAATGTGTAAGGAATATGGAATAAGTGTGCGAAGGTATTAAGGGTGTTGACCAAAAAGGGGTCTTGAAATATATTTAAGGTTCGATGTGCATCGAACCTTAAATAATGAGATTTCCCCATTATAAGAACAAAACTAAGTGACTGCCAAATGGATTTTTTTGCTCTCCTTAATTGCTTCAACTGACTTGCTATTTACGCAGGTTTTCTTGAAGCCTCGCTTACTTGGAATGTTGAAACAGTTAGTTAGACGAATATACCAGCCGCAGAAAATAGTATCATTTTACACGGATTGGATCATGCCAAAGACTACCTTCGAGTTTCACGATTTAGAAAAAGCCAAACTCTCTATATATTTAGATGCTGTGGCGTATGACAGAAAAGGGAACTGCAACTACATTAACTCGTTGAACAAACTGGCCTACGAAGCTTTGCCAAAGGAGCTTCTAGACATTTTCCTAAGACAGAAAAACTCCAAAACTCCACTACCGTACATACTCATTGAAAACGTACCTACCGATTCTGCAATTACGGCGGTACCGCTGCAGAATGAATGCGCATCGCGATTTAAAACAGGAAGTCGTAGTGAGAGCTTGCTAATAATGCTTTCCAGCCTACTCGGAGAACCATATTCGATGGTTTTTGAGGGGGCAGAAATCGTTAACAACTTGATCCCGTATAAAGAGACGGCTAAGCATTATACTGGCTTGGGATCTAATGTTGAGCTTGATTTTCACATTGAAAATGCCGCGCTAAAGCACTTCTCACCTTATAACTTTTCTCCGATGGGTCTAATGCTAACCGGTGTTAATTTGGACGAGAATGGTCCTGTTACTCGCGTCAGTGACGGCCGCCAAGCTCTAACCCTTTTGAGTGAAGAAGAGCAGGAAATTCTTTCAAGCCATCTTTTCCGCATTAAAGTTCCTCATCGATGGCGGAGTGAAAAATACGGTATCCCGCAAACAGAAACTGAATGGGTGCCAATTCTACATAACCGTAATGGGGCATACCCTGAGCTTTCTGCTGTGTTTTATAAAGACATGATTAAGGCAAAGACACCAGAGGCGCAAAACGCTCTTAACAAGCTGCACAAAGCGGTTAAGACCGTTTCCGTTGGCATCTCATTGAAACCTGGACAGCTGCTGTATATCGATAACCGATTTGCGCTTCATTCGAGAGATATGTTTGAGCCAACCATTGAAAACGGACGTCCTAAAAGATGGGTGCAGCGTGTGTTTGTATCCCCAAACCTGTGGGGGCACCGTAACTTGCATGAGATAGATGATCGCATCTACGAGGTGAAAGCATGCTAAATGTCTTTTTATCGATCCTGCCCATATTTTCACTAATTGTTATCGGTTATGTAGCCAAGAACTATTTCGTGAAAAGCGAAGAGTTTTGGGCGGCTAGTGACAAGTTAGTGTACTACGTTTTCTTTCCAAGCCTCCTAATCTTAAAGATTGCACATGCCCAGTTTGAAGGTGTATCAGCAAAGGACGGATTAATTGTCGCGATCGCAGCCACAACCTTTATTGCGATCGCGGTATTTGCATATAAGTTTGTGCTATCACCAGCTAACGAGCTTTTTACGTCAATCTTCCAAGGTAGCGTGCGATACAACTCGTATATTTTTATTGCTTCATCGCAAGCAATTTTTGGTACGAATGGGGCCGCTCTGTCTGGGATCTTCATTGCGACAATGATCATTTTTACAAATGTCATCACTGTAATGGTAATGAATCATTATGGTACAGGATCGAAGAAAGGCATGTCGTCTATCCTGAGTAAAACAGCTCAGAACCCTCTAATCATTGGTGCTGTCATTGGCGTGGCGCTTAATCTTGGTCATATTCATATCGAAGGCACCCCACTAGCTGAGATAATGAATTACTTAGGCTCTGCCGCAACGCCACTAAGCTTGATGTCAGTGGGCGCAGGGTTGATCTTTGTGATGGATAGACACAAAAAAATTGCTATTTCTTCTTCTATCCTTGCAAAATTAATTATACTGCCGCTGGTGGCCTTTGCCATATTGAAAGGCTTTAACTTGACCGGGTTAGCAGCTTCTATTGCATTGTTGTACTGTGCTGTACCTTGTGCGGGTAATGCGTACATTATGGCGCGGCAAATGGGCGGTGATACCGTGGCCATGGCATCTATTATTACTTGGGGGACTATTGTGTCGGTATTAACCATCCCAGTGTTTATGATCCTTTCAGGTGTGTAGTGTAGATTGTCAAATTCTCCAGCTATATAAAAAGCAGCCACTGGCTGCTTTTTTTTATCTCTATGCTAGATTAGTTCGGACTATAAAGCGGGGCTCAGTCAAAATTACGGTTTTTTGGTTACTCATTAGAATTATCAAAAAATAAAATGGTTTGGAGAAGTTATGTCAACTTGGGCAGGGATCGAGCTGGGTGGTTACACCATTGATGAATGGCAAAACACTTATCATAAGTGGCTTTTCAGAGATTCTGAGCGATTCAGGGAGGTGAAGCAGGATAGCCAATTTATAGGCTATCGAATGGAGGCAGAAAAACTTAAACGCCGACTGGAATTGCAAGGAGTAAATAGGCAATCAGTAGAGCTAGACTTCAATGAACTTAAAGCGCTTTGGGTAAAGGATTTAAAGAGCATATTGCAATCATTGGGAGATAGCGACAATGAAAGTTTATCTGATTTTTTACTCTACCTGGACGGCCTCCAGAAATGCTCCATAGATAGTTGGCTTAAGCTCATTCCGATTGCTCACCATACTTGTCAATTAACGAATGAAAGTGAAACGTGCTTAATAACTGATCAGCATAAGATTCATCAGTCATTAACAGAGACAGAGCGAAACCTGTTGAAGTTCATGTGCTCGAATTATGATGAATACCCTAATTACACGGCTGGAGGGTACCATTTTCCATGCCAATCAATAGATAGCTACGCGTGGGCCATTCTTCAGTTCATTGAACCTAATTCTGTCTGTGAACTGAACCTATCAGACTTGATATCAAGTGGTTGGGTGGATGATTTTGAGGATCTAGCAGAGTACCAAGAAGGTCAAACTAAGTTCTACGCAAGAGCTAAAGCAGAAATACGTGAAATAATAAGCCTAAGTGAGTCAGGTGGAGCAAATCCCGTCTTACAGCGCCTTGCATATAGTGGGTTAATAACGATACTTGAAGCCTATTTGTCTGATGTGGCGAAAAGACAGGTACTAAATAAAGAAGCTATTAGAAGAAGGTTTGTTGAGAGGTACGAGCCTTTTGGAAATGGGCAAAAAACACTTAGAATCAATGAGCTTTTTTCCAAAATGGAGCAGCTTGACAAGCTAATCACTGACTATATAGATAGTCAGTCATTTCATAGTGTTAAAACAATCAACACATTTTATTCCTCTGTTTTGCTAGTAAACCTCTCCAGTCACTTGCTTAAAAGGCTATCTGATGCAGTGGATACTAGGCATGATATTATTCATCGTGCTGGTAAAACAAAGGATGGGGAGCCGATCGAGATCACTCTGAAAGCAACTCTAGATCTGTCTGAATTGGTTTTTGAAGTCATGGCATCGGTTGATGAACAGATCGTTGACGGATTGCTTGATGACCAATAATAAGCATGGCCTTGAGGGAATGAACTTTCCACCACTACGACACAAATCTAATCTTGATTTGACGCAGGCTCGGTTCACCCAGTTTCTCCCTGCTAATTCATTCTTAAAAGTTATCTAATGCTTTTCAAGCTGAATTGAGATTTCTAGATAAGATGTGCCTAAAGCAAAAAAAATGGCGCAAGGGTCGATTAGGGAACCCTGACGCCACAAATGGGAGCTCACGCTATATCAATCTAGTTAGAGTTTATTCGCCTCGCCTTGAAAGGATGATCGTGCGTCCCTGTTTAGGTACAACACAACCAAGGCAGTAACAACGACTGCTATGGCCGTCAAGGTCATGTTCGTGGAGATAAAGGCCTGGTTGTAGATGGATGCTAGTTTCTCCATCAAGTTGGAGTCTGAGCTAAACTGTGAGAAATTTCCCGATGAGATAGCATTCACCCAAGACTCGTTAGTCATAGCGTTATTGCCTTGAAGTGCCGTAGGAACTATCTTGCTAACGGTGGAGCTCAGAATAGATCCATATACTGCTACTGCTATGGCTTCACTCCCGAGGCGGAAGGTGTTTAAGAGCCCTGCAGCCATCCCAACCTCAGTCTCTTTTACGCAACTCAATGCCTGTCCATCCACCAGCCCCGCAGACATACCCATACCGATACCAATTAGCACAAGGCCAACGGCTATGCCTACCAGAGGTAAGCCATCTTTGATTATGGTAATCAATAAAGCTGCACCGACAAGCATCGCCAATGCGCTGAGGTACATCAACAAGTTGGTGTTAACACCTTTAGATGATAGTTTGCCAGCGATCAGCGGAAACACGAGTACTGGAGCGGTAAGAAACAGCATGATAAGTCCCGCGTTAGAAGCAGATAACTGCATGCTGCCAGTAAGATATGTTGGGAAGTATGTTAGCAATGTTACGAATGTAAAACTTGCAACTACCGGTACCAAGATAAGTCCAAAAAACCTGTAATTTCGTAAGAGCTCAATATTTAGCACGGGGTGTTCTGCTGATTTAACTCGTACTACAAATGCAACGAAGGCGATGGCACCGCCAATTACGCAGATTAAAATCTCTTTGCTGTGCCAGCCCCATTCATAACCTTTTGAAAGAGCCAGCATCCATACGAAGATGCTGCCGATGAATAGTACCGATCCAAGTAAATCAATTTGCTTAAATGTGCCGTTGTGGCCTTTGTCGGATGGAATTGCGCCGCTGACAAGCAATACAAGAAATAGAGCTATCGCATGCATGGCAAAAATTGCTTGCCAGCCGATCGAGTCGAGTAACAGTCCTGAGATAGTTGGCCCTAATGTGATACCTAGTCCTGCTGTGGTACCGAACAATGCAAACGCTTTAGTTCGTTGGTGTCCATCAAACACATGAATGAATATGGCACTACCGCACGCGAATATTGCCGCACCGCCAATGCCAGCTAGGCCACGGAAGATGTCGAGCATTATTGCAGTTTGGGACACAGCTGAACCTACAGAGGCAACCGTATAGATGAATGCGCCAAGTAAGAACGATTTTTTCCGCCCGAAGACATCTGAGATCTTGCCCCATACGAGAGTGAAGCAGGCAAAGGTTAAGTTAAATGCATTTACAACCCATTGTAGGCTAGATAAGTCAGCCTCAATATGGCTACTGATGTAAGGAAGGGCGATGGCCGTTCCCGAAATTGAACTTGGTACCACGAACACAGCCAAAAGTACTGCGAACAGTATAAGGCTATTGTTTTGTCTCTTTTTTTCAGTCATTTTTGCATTCCCTGCTAGTTAATCTTGATAGGTAATTGATCTGGACATCTTAGAATTATGCCGTCGGACCAATCTATACTCTCAACACCCGGCTTTAGCCTCATCCTGGGGAGTCTTTCTGTGAGGACATCAATAACGGTACTGATTTCCATCATGGCGAGCTCTCGGCCCATACAGTGATGCATTCCATACCCGAATTGGAGGTGAGCTGGACCAACACGATTAGGGTTTATCTCAAGTGGGTCAGAAAACACATGCGGGTCGCGATTAGCCAGAAACACATCTGCGTAAATCACAGAGCCAGCTGGGATTACACCACTTGAAATTTCGATGTCAGTTTTGGCTATGCGGGGAAAGGTTGATGCATTCCCCAAATTGGTTAGTCGCAGTAGCTCATCAATGTAAGCAGCTCTTGAATTTGGGCTTTTAACCATATCTAACCAAATATCGCGGTGATAGAGAGCTGCATATAACACCTTAGTCATAACTGTAAGGGTGTTTTGATCTCCACCGAGTAATGAGCCAAGCAAAATGGAAACGATCTCATCGTCGTTAAGAGGTGAAGCTGATTTGGCTCTTTCTGCGATGAATTTGTGTATCAGTCCTTCACTTGTGTGGCTGCGCTTACCCTTAACGTGATCCATTAAATAGTCATACAGGGCGTAAAACTGCTTCACCAATTCGTCAACGTCGGATTTATCGGCAATTTGGACCGTTTTGGCCAGACCTCGAAAGTAGGCAATGTCATCCGTATGTATTCCGAGAAGCTTACAGTTTGCCGTTACTGATACCTTATCTAAAACATCTATAAACAGATCGCGTGATCCTGTTGTTAGCATCGTATCAACGCAGATATTGGTAATCTCATCAATATAGATCTTTAGCCAGCTCAACCCGCTACGACTGTAATCCTTACTAACAAATTGCTTCAGGCGTGAATGATCAGGAAAGTCCAGATTCAATAAAAGATCCTTTGGGGTCAAGGTCGGCAGAATGCTGGGGCCACCTACAGTGTTGGACGGGCCGCGAACGCATGTTTTATCGACAAGGATGCGTTTTACGTCATGAAAGTTGATGACATGATGTGTTTCATGGCCGCTAAGAATGCGAATCATGCCATGCTCTTCGTAAGTAGCTTTTTTCAGTACTTCATACACTGGAGTGGCATCGTAATTAGGAATCGTATCAATGCTATTAGACCGTTTTAGTAGTTCGGTGCTCATGAGGCGTCCTTTCTTCAAGTAAATTTCTAAGATTGCTTAATGCAGATTCTGTATCTGTGAAATGCACTGTGCCCCACCCGCGTTTTTCTGCAGATTCACAATTAACCTTTAAGTCGTCTATCAAGACACATTCATTGAGAGCAAAGCGACTTTTCTGCTCAGCCAAATAGAAGAACTCTGGTTCCGGTTTGCGACGTCGCTCTTTACAAGAATCGACGATGAAATCAGGAAGATCGCCAAGTCCTAACATGGCTTTCCAGTGGGGTTCCCACTCGACGACATTGTTGGTCAGAATGCCTACGGAATACCCAAGCTCTTTAAGTCTTTTGAACTCGGCAATCATGGCTAGATTTGGGGTGATGTTCGCAAACCATTGCTCCCCAAAATGTTCCAGCCGCGCCTTTGAGGTGTCTATGCTTGGATAGCAGTTAAATAGCTTGGCGCGTAATAGAGATCCCCATTCGTATTCAGGTAGTAACGCGTTCTCAATGGGGGATAGCATTTCCAATCCCATATCAGCTGCTACTTGTTTCATAACATCTTTAAGAACATTTGATGGTATGCCTGTGCGTGAATGGTAAGTGTCAAAAAGGTCGTTAATTGGCGGTGATAAAACTCCCCCAAAGTCGAACCAGATCATTTTGTATTTTTGAAATTTCATAAGTGTCCTTACTTGCGGGCTAGCTTGACGTGACAAAGTGCAGTCACAGCGTCTTGCTGAGTGACGGAAAGAGCGATGGATATTTCACCGGTTTTGTCATCAATGGATGTACGATCGACATAACAGTATGAGGTTGGGTTGAATTCAGTGAATTTGGTGAAATCGATGTCACACACTGCCATGAATATAGATTCGTACTTGAGGTTGTACTTATCTTTAGCTGCATATATGGCCATTTGGCGGAATGCCTCTATCAATAACATTCCTGGCACGTGATCGAGGGGATGATCAAACATGGCTGGGTGCGCTTTGTTAATTCGTAAACCTGCGCAATATTTACCGTTCTTTAGATCAATTGAATGAAGTACAACATTCTCGATATTGGTTCTTCCAACGAGGTGAGATAGTTCAATTAAGTTAGCTTTATGGGCGAAAGTGATGTCAGAGAATTTCTCTGCTTGTTTTAGAGCTTTGCTACGCATTTTGTTCCAGATAGCCTTATTCAGCCATGTGATGTCCATTAACTTTGTTGCAGCAAGCTTACCGTCTACATACAGGCGCATTTCAAATGTTAATCCATTCAACTTCCCGTTTCGCTCTTCCTTTGAGATAACGTCAACTTCGGTAAGTACCGAAGATGGGGTAGGTTTGATTAATAATGCATCGTTGTCCACAATGTGAAACTTTGCTTCATTGAAGATAAACTTGGCATCCATAGGGGCGTTATAGTAATTGTGAGACACTATAATGGATGACTGACGGCATACTTCTAACAGCACAATATTCTCGTAATGCGTTCGACTGGGGTTGTCGTTGTAGTATGAGTGTGTCCTTGGAAGATGGGCTCCGGTGTAGAACTTATCATCTGATAATTTATTTGCGTCTGTCAGAAAGACTTCACTAACAGCTGCCCTATGAACTAGTTTCTTGCTTACAGTATTGCCAAATGAGCAATCGATATGATCAAGCTCTTTCAAGAATGCGCTTGCTTGTAAATTAGCTAGCTTTGAACAAATTACACTTTGAGATTCCATGGTAGTTCCTTCTACTAATAAGCTCTATTTCATGACAAGAAGAGTGATTTTAACTAGAATTGTGATATACAAGTAAGACGTTTTGTTATTTCAGTACGTCTCAATAATATCGAACCTTAATTTAACACATATATTGTGTCAATAGTTTTACAGCGATCGAAATGGGGGGCCAGTCATGCCAAACCAAGTTGTAGAGATCACAGATAAACAGTCGCAGATTTTGGAAATATTTAAGGCTTTGGCTAATCCAATGCGGCTTAAAGTCATCATCGATTTATTGAATGATGAAGTTGGCGCGGAAAGGCATTGCACATCATTTGGATTAGAGTTATCTAAGGCGACCCGATCGCATCACTTTAAGCTCCTAAAAGATGTGGGGCTAATTGATCATGTCGATAAAGGAAATCACTCACTTGCAAGACTTCGAAGAGACGAACTGAACAAAGAATTTCCTGGGCTTCTTGAAGCCTTAGCGCATTGCAGCGCCGAATAGTTTGTTTTATTTGCTGAAGAAAATAAGGGCTAACTGGCGTTTGGTCTCGTCTCTATTGGCCTAAATACCCTAGTTATCAAATTTAATCGTTCCAAGAGAATATGTCGCTGGTGTACTGTCAGTAATCTTTTTAGTCTACGGTCAGTTGACAATCTAGTTTACAATATACGAGCAACATCGTTATTTGTTCATGGAGGAACAGTTATATGGAAAAACTAGTACAGTTGCTTTTAGAATTGGAGACCATCTCGCTTAACGATATTTCGAAAATACCAAACGATTATCAGCACATATTGGCTGCAAAAATTGAAGATCTTCAAGATCAGTTAAAGATGGTATTGAAATAATCAAAGACGGAATCGAAGCTCCCTAATCGTAGGAAGCTTCGACTTTCTTTTTGTTAGTTGAGCATGAAGCAGGCCGCTAATGTTTCATTAACAAACATGTTGTCAGGGTCCACACCAGATGCCTTTCTAACAGCGAGAAACTCCTGAATTTGTTTAGCAAATGCATTTTTAACATACTCAGTAGAATTAGGCATAAACTGGAACCCTTTTGCCCAATGCGGACGAGCATGAGGCATCTCGTCTATAGGGTGTTTGACTGTTTTGGGGTGAAATAGCTAGTATATTTAGCTTAACTATATGTTTTATTTAATATTTTTATTCAAAAATTTAGTTAAGAAAACTGCGATTAAGTCCAGACGCTCTGTTTAAATTCCATCTATTGTACTCAGTACAGCCTCGTTTTCGCCTGATAATGCCTTTTCCTCGCTTTTAAGCGGACTAACCCCATGCCACTCGGATCATCTGATCAACTCGACACACTTCGGCCAGAGCAAACGTATGGCCAACTTGGTATCGCTCTTTCAAAATCTTCGATAGCGTGATCTACTGCATTAATTCATTCGTCCTAGAATAGAGGATTTATTTACGTAAATTGTGGCGATTGCTGTTGGATTCAGTGTCGGAAAATATGAATCTGAAAATCTCAGGTCAAGTGACACAGATTGCCTCATGAACGGGACTTAATCACAATTCCCTTAGCCTACTTCCGATATGTTTACAGGGATTGTAGGAGAGCAATAAAGTCAAATGCCCATGGGCCAACAGTTAGAAAACATCACAGTCACAGGGACGTGGTTTCAAGGTGATGGCATGGCGAATCTAAATGCCTTGCGCGCCTTATAAAACATGACAACCCAACCATCGCCTAACAAGCCTGCCAAGACGACCTCATCAAATGTCAGCGCAAAGGCTCCAGCGTCACACTTGACGCTCTTATTGGCTAGGTATGGGCAACCCCAAAATCGTCGCAGAAGGTGTCCTCATCCAAAACGACACCTTCCCACCCGAAATGAAAGGCAACTGGTCCATCGACAAAGTCACCGCTCGAGGCGACAGCAAAGCAGGGTATCGGTGTATCGTGGTGGCTAGTGAAGTGGTTTTATTTGACTCCTGATTTTATTGCTCTGTAATGTGATGTGATAAAGCGATATTTGCGAACTCCTTTTTTGCCCACTGATAAAAGGCTTTCTTTCTTGAGTCCAATGTTATGGATGTTTCAGATAGTAGATGATATGAAGAGCCATCTTTGATGAAAGAAAAAGGCGATATAAGCTTTTTAGCTTTTAGTTCATTAGGACACATATAAATAGACGTAATTGCAAAGCCTAGGCTCGATGATGCAGCTTGCAAGCAAAGATAGAAATGCTCAAATATCATTTCATTCTCAATCAATACTTCTTCAGACCTACTTGAGAGCCATTTTTTCCATGCATCAGAGCGAGACTTTGTATGTAATATTGTCATTGAATCTTTGGTCTTTAAATGATTTTCCCAGTGTTGTTCAGAGCATACAGGTCCAATAAACTCATCACATACTTTTTCAGAATAATAGTTTTTGTTCCAAATAAAATCATTACGACGAAGAGCTATGTCAACTCTCTCTGAACTTAAGTCAATATCTCCACCTGCTGCAAAAATTCTGATAGGTATGCCTGGATGCAGTTCATGAAATTTAGGGAGGTTAGGGATAAGCCAATTCATTGTTAGAGTTGGCTCACAAGATACGACTAAAGGCTCATTTGTATCAGATAGAGATAACGTTTTTAACGTATTATGAAGCTCTGTAAAAATTTTGGTGCAACATTTTTGTAGTGTTTCCCCTTCTTCTGTTAGAAAAATCCTTCGATTCTTCCTAACAAAAAGAGAAAGATTTAGATTTTCTTCAATATTTTTAACCTGACGACTAACTGCGCTTTCAGTTAGATTCAAGTGTGCTGCAGCTTTCGAGATGCTTTCATGATTAGCGACTACACTGAAGACTTTTAAAGAGTTTAGTGGAGGAGTTCTGAATCCATTCTTCATTGCTATTTACTCAAGTATGTATGAAAAAAAAATCAATTTAGTTTTTTAGGAATCCTAATAATAATTGCCCTTCATTTTAACATTTTTTTAAAGGAGTTAAAAATGAAAGAAAAAAAGAGGATTTCTGAAGTTGGTATGAGGGATGCTTTAAATTTCGATACTCTTTCTGAGAAAATCTCTGCTGAAAAATACTTTGTTTTTTCAAAGAGTGATACTGCTAATTTCATGGGTGCTTTCAATGATGATGATTGGAACATTTTTAGAGATAGCTGGAATGATTTGTGTCTTGATGAGCATATGAAAGATAATGGTAAGTATAGATTTAGACGGCACGCAACATTCTCTTCATTAGCTTCAAGCAGTATTTGGTATCAAGAGCCGGATCAACCTCATTATCAGAGTGTTGATTATAATAATTTAAATGGCGGTGTTGAAAGATATTTTAAAACGTTTAAAAAAGAGACTGTAAAAAACAAAATATTTAAAAATGTGATGGATTTTCTTGTAAAATTATTTAGTCAAATGAAACCAATTTGTTCATGGCACATAGAAGCTCATCAATTTAGAATTTATGCCGATATAAACAAACATTCATCTCCTACTCCTGAAGGTATTCATAGAGATGGTGTTAATTTCGTTTTAATGTTGTTTGTCGACAGATACAATATATTTGGTGGTGAAACAAGTATCTATGACTCTAATAAAAAACTAATTGGAAAATATATATTTTCAGAACCAACTGAACTTGTAATCGTTGATGATGAAAATATTTTTCATGGTGTTTCACCTATTTATAAAGAGAATATGGATGATATAGGATATCGAGATATGCTTGTTATAACTTTCAAAGATAAAAACAATGAAATTGGTGATGAATCATGAATGAGATTATTGCGGTAGTTACTATAACTATTTTAGCAGTTATAAGCCCTGGAGCTGATTTTGCTATGGTAACGAGAAGTAGTTTTCTTTATGGTAGAAAATCAGGACTAATGAGCGCTTTAGGAATATCTTTAGGGGTTCAAGTTCATGTGATGTATACAGTATTTGGTATTGGTTTTTTGATTTCCCAAAGCCCTTCATTATTTATGGTTGTAAAGTTTATAGGTGCAGCCTATTTAATCTATATCGGCTTTACAACGATAAAAAGTGTAGTTAGTGGTTTTGAAAGTAAAAGAGAATTTGAGATTGTTAACAGTTATCAATCTTTCAAGACAGGTTTTTATACTAATGCTTTAAACCCAAAAACTATGCTTTTTGTACTTAGCGTCTTTACTCAATTTTTAAATAAGGATAATGATTTATTTGTTTTGTTTTTTTATGGTGTTTTTATGTCTTTAGCCCATCTTTTATGGTTTTTTATTGTTGCAATATTTTTCTCGGCTCCACGATTAAGAGATAAAATGCTTAAAAAGCAAAAAGTTGTTAATAATATCATTGGGGGCATACTAATGTTTCTAGGTGTTACTTTGTTATTCTCTCCAATGATAGGGAGTTAATATGGTTGAATTTAATAAAGAACTAAAAAAATGTTTTTTTGTTGATATGGAAGGTGTTCTAATTCCTGAAATGTGGCCTTACATCTCTAAAAAAACTGGAATAAAAGAACTTGAAGTTACAACTAGAGAGCATGATTGTTATGAGGAACTAGTTGAAAATAGAATCGATATCTTAAAAATAAATAACATTACTGTTTTTGATTTAAATGAAATTGTTTTAGACCTTGATTTGCTTCCAGGTGCTAGAGACTTTATTGACACGCTAAGTGTCAAATATGAAGTTGTTTTGGTTTCAGATGCATTCAAACCTTTAATAAACCATTTTTGGCAAATGTTAGGAAGGCCTAATTTACAATGCCACCAATTTTTACTTGATAGTAATGGTACTATCACTGATGCTTTATACTCTAGAGAAGGTGGGAAGCAGTCATTATTGAAAAAATACCAAGAAAATGGGTATGAAGTCTTTGCTGTAGGAGATGCTTTTAATGACTTGGAAATGTTAAAGGAGGCAAAAAAAGGGTTTCTATATCAATCTAGTGAAGATACTAAAGCTTCTGCAAAGGATGTTTTGATTGTGGATAGTTTTAAAGAAATTTTAGATGAAGTAGCAATTTAGTAGCTAGGGAATATGCGAATAAGTTCTTCTCATGAGATAATTCAATTTTAACTTTTAAGCTCGATAACGTCACATCAACGTTAGCGTTCATTCTATGCCGTTATTTCATCCCATCTTTTCGCACCCTAAAATGGACTCCGTTTTCATCTCATAACCGATAACGGAGTCCATTTTATAACCAAACCTTATACCCGTCGTTCTTCCTCTGAATGGCAAAAAATTATTGACGATCAAGCCGAGTCCGGTTTATCAGCCCCTCAATACTGCGCACAACACCAAGTGAGTTATGCCTGTTTTAGTAAATGGCGCAGCATTTTTCGGGAACTAAAGCCTCGCCAGATTCTAGTCAATTAGACTTTATCGATCTCAGTCAGGTGCCCACTCTCTCAGGTACTGGACGTTGGAACATTACCTTGTGTTTAGGCGATGGTGTTGAACTTCGACTGAGTCGTGATTGATGTTCCTGACCGATTCCAATGCTAAAATTTGGTTGCATACCCAACCCACTGATATGCGGAAGTCCTATCGTTGTTTGTTAGGACTGATGAAACAACAACCCCTCTCATCGGGTATTTTGTGTTCATTAACCGGCGCAAAACACAGATGAAAATCCTCTATTTTGGCGCATCTGGTTACTGCATATGGTGCAAACGACTGTCACAGGGGCAGTTCAACTATGCGCCATCAGAAAACGATAAACATGCCCTCAGCACACTTGAATTACAACATTTTTTGGCAGGCATAAAAGTCGAAAAATATCGTCAATTTAAGCGCTACAAACACGCATATTAAAGGGTTGGGGGATAATCCAGGGCAAACGCATGAACGTTTCTTGATCAGTTAATACAACATTTGCATTCAATCCGTGTTTGATGAATGATCGTGCCCTTTTGAAGCCGATGACCCTATTAGACCGTATGATGCAGCTAAATGACC
>NZ_JBAKAS010000033.1:0-23354 GCF_038155025.1 Marinomonas sp. TI.3.20
GCCATCACTGAACGTCACTTTCACGGTTTGTGCATCCGCGTCCACGCCACCCAAGGTCACGCTAACAGAGTCCGCTTCACCCGCGTTGGTGATCTCGTCGCTTGTCGCCACGGTCACGCTGAAGTTGCTGTCGGTGTCCGCACTCGTGTCTAAATCTAACGTATCCGTTTTAGTTGACCTGTTGCCCGCATCATCAGTTGCTACGGCGCTGACGGTAATCGTGCCGTCGGTCAGATCACTTAGATCCACATCCGCCACACTCCAGACGCCGTCAGTTTGTGTCGCATCCACAACCACGTTGTTGGTGCCATCGCTGAACGTTACTTTCACCGTCTCGGTGTCCGCATCTACGCCACTCAAGGTCACACTCACCGTGCCCGCTTCGTCTGCGTTGGTCACTTCATCAGTGCCCTTAACTGTCACGGCGAAGTTGTCATCAGAGTCGGCACTTGTATCTAAATCTAGGGTATCGGTCGTAGTAGAGGTATTACCCGCATCGTCGGTAACGGTGGCAGTTACTGTCACATTGCCGTCGTTCAAAGTAGAAAGGTCGGCGTCCGCAACAGACCAAGTACCATCATCGTTTTGGGTCGCTTCAACGACCACATCTTCAGTGCTGTCATCGCCATCACTGAAAGTGACGGTCACTGTTTCTGCATCGCTGTCGACACCATCTAAAGTGACGCTTACAGATCCCGCTTCAGCAGCACCAACAATCGTATCGGAATTAGCGACGCTAACAGACAATGCCGTGTTATCAGAGTCGGCACTGGTGTCTAAATCTAGGGTATCGGTCGTAGTAGACGTATTGCCCGCATCATCGGTAACGGTGGCGGTTACTGTCACATTGCCGTCGATCAAAGTAGAAAGATCCGCGTCTGCAACAGACCAAGTACCATCATCGTTTTGGGTCGCTTCAACGACTACATCTTCAGTGCTGTCATCGCCATCACTGAAAGTGACGGTCACGGTTTCTGCATCGCTGTCGACACCATCTAAAGTGACGCTTACAGATCCCGCTTCAGCAGCACCAACAATCGTATCGGAATTAGCGACGCTAACAGACAATGCCGTGTTATCAGAGTCGGCACTAGTGTCTAAATCTAGGGTATCGGTCGTAGTAGACGTATTGCCCGCATCGTCGGTAACGGTGGCAGTTACTGTCACATTGCCGTCGTTCAAAGTAGAAAGGTCGGCGTCCGCAACAGACCAAGTACCATCATCGTTTTGGGTCGCTTCAACGACCACATCTTCAGTGCTGTCATCGCCATCACTGAAAGTGACGGTCACGGTTTCTGCATCGCTGTCGACACCATCTAAAGTGACGCTTACAGATCCCGCTTCAGCAGCACCAACAATCGTATCGGAATTAGCGACGCTAACAGACAATGCCGTGTCATCAGAGTCGGCACTGGTGTCTAAATCGAGATTGGTTACTGCTGCAGCTGTATTCCCAGTGCTATCCGTAACCGTTGCCGTTACAACAATTGAACCATCTTTTAATGCACTAATATCAGTCTCTGGAACTACCCAATTTCCAGCGCTGTTTTTAACGGCATTCGCAGTGACGGATGTAGTTCCGTCACTGAAAGCAACAGAAACTTGTGTCGCATCAGCATCAACACCACCTAAATTAACAGCAACGCCGCCAGATCCTATTTTGTTTACTGTTTGATTAAGAGAAATACTTAAATTACTGTCAGTGTCTGCAGAGATATCTTGATCTCTCGTTGAAACTGAGCTGGTTTCTTCTCTTGATAAAAAAGAAGAAAATCTATTATTAGTGTCATAGCCAAAACTTGGTAGCGCTACACTGTGGTCTGTATCAAAACCATAACTAGGAAGTGCACCTTCTTGGTTTCGGTCAACATTCACATCAACACGCTGTTGCTCGCCAATTGCATTAGCATCATCACCCGCGGCTGGAGCATCTTGAATTAAGGTAGGATCGGCACCGTCAGCGATGGCTTGTTGTAATGCCTCTACATCGGTGACTGAGTCTTCGGCTAGATCGCCAACGTCTGCAGGCGTATACACTTCGTCATCAAGGCTGACAACTGAATCGCCACCAATGACCACATTAGAGCCATCAACAAATTGAATCGTTACACTGCCAGCAGAACCAGTCACCACCGTTTCGCCATAAAACACAGAGTCGCCTAGCTTGACTACGCGCTCGTTGCCGTCAATTGATTTAACTAAGACGGATCCTGAGATCTGTATGATAGTTCCGATTGGTGAACCAAGAGTTGCAAAAGATGTTTGACTGTCGCTCATTGTAAGATTCCCTAAATAAGACGTATAAAATTTCTATTACCAACATACTAAGCAAGAAACAAGAAGGCCGCTACTGTACTTCGGTACAGTAGCGGCCTTTTGAAACAAATTAGTGACAAACAACAACAGTTCGTTACATCAGATAAAAAAGAATAAAAGCAAAACACCAAAAATTATTCGATACCAACCAAATGCCACAAAGGTAAATTTCTGAAGGAAAGCCATAAACAGCTTCATCACAATGTAAGCGCTAACAAAGGCGACCACAAAACCAACCAATAAGACCACCAGATTCTCACCACTAAACGACTTATAGTGATTAATCAAATCAAGACCCGATGCGGCAACCATGACAGGCAAAGCCAATAGAAACGAAAACTCTGCACTCGCTTTACGGCTCAATCCGACAAACAACGCCCCAACAATAGTCGACCCCGCTCGGCTGGTTCCTGGAATCAAAGCAAAAACTTGCGCCACACCGATTAAAAAGGCTTGTTTATAGGTAACATCATCTAAGTTTTCTACCAATGGCACTTTGTTTTTAATTACTCTTTCTGTAATTAGAAACACCACCCCACCAACAATAAACATAACAGCAACAACGGGAACAGAAAAAATCGCCTTAATCTGATGATGAAACAGAAGCCCTACGATGCCAACAGGAATAAATGACAACGCTATTTTTAACCACAGACGAGTATGCTTAAAAGTGAACCTTTCTTTATAGTTAGCAACAACAGCTAAGATAGCCGCCAACTGAATAATCACTTCATACGCCTTATTCCCATCTGTTTGTTCTAACCCTAGCCACTGACTAGCAACAATTAAATGACCTGTTGAAGAAATAGGAAGAAACTCAGTAACACCTTCAATAATCCCTAAAATCAAACTCTGTACAACATCCATAATCGGCCACTTACTACTAAAAAATGATAGAAAAACACTACGAATAAATAATTAACCGCAGAACTATAAATAAAAACTCATAAAAGAAAAATGAAAAAATGACAGCCTTGCATAAAAACACCACCCTCTTCCTTTTAATAGCTTATCAAACCATCTGTATTAGCGACCAAAAGAAAGCAGCCTCCTTAGTTGTCATAACCAGACTAAAACTTTATAATTTCGCCACTTTTTAACTTTCGCTGTAAAACACGGCGTGGCGCAACGCAACACACCCTGATTGTGTCGCTTAAAGTACCTTCCTATCGCATGCGCGCCGATGGCAGCATGCAAACGTCATAGCCTTATGACGATACATACCCAACCATGCTTTATTAAATGTAAAACGCTCCGTTTGAAACTAGGGTCAGCCCTAAAAGCAAAGCCTAGAAAAACAAAGCATGGCACGTAAAAATAGCGATATAAAAGGTAAAAAATGATCGAATCAATAAAACGAGACTGGTTCTCAAACATAAAAGGCGACACCCTGTCAGGCACGGTTGTCGCGCTTGCCCTTATCCCTGAAGCCATAGCTTTCTCTATTATTGCTGGCGTTGACCCTAAAGTAGGCCTTTACGCCTCTTTCTGTATTGCTGTCGTCATCTCTATTTTTGGCGGACGCCCTGCGATGATCTCTGCAGCCACCGGCGCCATGGCATTGGTAATGATGGATCTGATTAAAGATCACGGCCTGCAATACATGCTGGCAGCCACTATTTTGGCCGGACTGTTTCAAATTGTGTCAGGGTATTTAAAACTCGGCAACTTGATGCGCTTTGTCTCAAAGTCTGTTGTTACTGGCTTTGTTAACGCCTTAGCGATTTTGATTTTCATGGCGCAACTACCAGAACTGACCAATGTCACCTGGGTTGTTTACGCCATGACAGCGGCGGGATTAGGCATTATTTATCTCTTTCCATACGTACCAGTACTGGGTAAAAACCTACCATCTCCACTGGTCTGCATTGTTGTTTTGACCATTTTCTCAATGATGAACGGCCTTAACATTCACACCGTCAGCGACATGGGGGCATTACCCGATTCCTTACCTGTCTTCTTGCTTCCTGACATCCCATTAAACCTAGATACATTCTTGATCATCTTACCTTACTCCCTAAGCTTAGCGGTTGTCGGTCTGCTTGAGTCAATGATGACCGCCACGATTGTCGACGAATTAACCGACACCACCAGCGATAAAAACCGTGAGTGTAAAGGCCAAGGTGTGGCAAACATTTTCACTGGCTTCATTGGCGGCATGGCCGGTTGCGGTATGATTGGCCAAACTGTTATCAACGTAAAATCCGGTGGCCGTGGTCGACTATCCACGTTTATTGCCGGCTTCTTTCTGCTGATCATGGTGGTTTTCTTAGGCAAATGGATTGGTCAAATTCCTATGGCAGCTCTAGTTGCCGTAATGATCATGGTATCCATCGGAACTTTCTCTTGGGATTCTATCATCAACCTAAAGAAACATCCGCTTTCGACCAACATCGTCATGGTAGTCACGGTTGCCGTGGTGGTTGCCACTGACAACTTATCTATTGGCGTCTTGGTTGGCGTACTACTCGCATCACTTTTCTTTGCTAATAAAGTAGGCCGATTTATGTCTATTTCCAGCAGCAAAAACGAAGACGATGCTCATCGAACTTACAAAGTTGTTGGCCAGGTATTCTTTGCCTCTTCTGATCAATTCAATAAAGCGTTCGATTTTAAAGAAGCCCTCGACAAAGTGACTATCGATTTATCCGCTGCGCACTTCTGGGACATTACCGCTGTCTCTGCACTCGACACAGTAGTGATCAAATTTCGTCGTGAAGGCGCGCAAGTTGATGTCGTAGGAATGAACGAAGCCAGCGCCACTGTCGTGGATAAATTCGGCGTTCATGATAAACCTGAAGAAGCTGATAAATTATTAAGTGGCCATTAAGGCAAACAGGAGAATAATAATGACAAACGTAATTGCGTGTATCGATGACTCCTCTTTATCTGAGTACGTGACAGACGCTTCCGTATGGGCATCCATTAAAATGGAAGTCCCTCTGACGCTCTTGCACTCACTTGAAAAGGCCGCGGTAACAACCAATAAAAATGACTTATCCGGCTCTATTGGTTTTGGCAGCAGAGAACATCTACTTGGTGAGCTTACAGAGCTCGATGAGAAACGCGCTAAACTTTCTCTTGAACACGGTAAAGCCATACTAAATGATGCTCAAAAACACGCTGAAGCCGCCGGTGCGAAAAACATCTCTCTTCTGCAGCGTCACGGTGATCTTATTGAAACACTGACGGACCTTGAAGACAGCACTCGAGCGGTTATTCTAGGCCGCTGTGGCAATAACAATGATATGAATGCCAACACCATGGGTTCACATATTGAACGCGCGGCCAGAGCACTTCACAATCCAATATTGATTACCGTTGGCGAATTCAAAGCACCAACCAACTTTATGATCGCTTACGATGGCCGCGAAACATCCGACAACGCCATTGCCCGCATTATAAAAAGTCCATTACTAAAAGGCTTAACCTGCCACCTAGTCATGGCAGGGGAAGATACAAAAGCAAGACGAGCAAAATTTGAAAACGCTAAAGCACTCTTAGAACAAGAAGGCTTTAAAGTAACAGACGCCCTAATTGCGGGTGATATTTATCCTGTTTTAACCCAATACCGCCAAGAGAATCACATCGAACTCATGGTTATGGGTGCTTATGCTCACTCAAAAGTAAAACAATTCTTTGTAGGAAGTAACACCTCTAAAATGATTGTTGAAAGTACGATCCCACTGTTAATTCTTCGTTAAATCGAATTATAAAACACAAAAAAAGGGCTTCCATCGGAAGCCCTTTTTACAAGTTATGTTTCTAATCTCAGAGGTTAATCCGAACGAGTCGCTTTAATATGAAAAGCGCCAACTTCTGCTTCTGTCACCTCAACCCGTGTTCCAGCTTCAATCAACTCTTCGCTGATCAAAGACCAATTCACACCGGAATAATGATAGTTAGGAGAAAGCTCTGGTGACACAGACTCTTTTAAAACAAACTCATGGCCAACCAAATCCCCTTGCGCTTTCTTAGGATTCACATTCGACTGCATGCGTTTTAAAGGCCCCCACAACACACCCGCAAAAATAAGCGTTAAGATACCAGTACTAAACATCGAGCCCAAACCGCTATCCGGCAAAATACCAACATAGAGCAAAGCCCCCGTCACCATCGCAGCCAAGCCGACAAAAAACAGCACAAAAGTAGAGAAGCCTAATACAGCCACTTCAATGACCAATAGGATCAAACCAATAACGAATAAGCTTTCGGCCAGATTATTGGTAAAGAAATCCATATTTAGCTCCCTTTCGTCATTTTCTGGATAATCGTCATCGCTTGCGCAACAACCGCAGAAGCATCTGTAGCACCATCTGGTAACAAGACAACCGAAGACTCTTTCGCAATGGCACGTTTCGCTTCAATGGCTTTCGTTGCTAGATCCAACTGAATGGCTTTTTGCCCTTCTTCAGTCGATGCCGCTTCACCCACTTGACGCAACGCCTCAGCCTGAGCAGATGCAACCGCGACAATCGCTTTGGCCTCACCTTCCGCACGCAACACTTGCTCTTGTTTATCCGCTTCTGCAGCAAGAACTACCGCCGCGCGATGGCCTTCTGCACGGTTAATCGCCGCTTGACGATCCCCTTCAGACTCCAAAATTTGCGCACGCTTCACACGTTCTGCTTTCATTTGTGCTTCCATCGCTTCCATTACAGATTGCGGTGGCACAATGTCTTTGATCTCATAACGCAACACCTGAATACCCCAAGGGCCAGCAGCATCATTAATCGCTAAAACAATATTGGTATTTAGAATGTCACGCTCTTCAAACGTTTTATCCAATTCCATTTTACCTAGTTCAGAACGCATCGTCGTTTGCGCCAACTGAGTCACCGCAAATACGTAGTTATCTACGCCATAAGTCGCTTTATAAGCATCAAGCACACGGAAATACAAAATACCGTCCACATGCAAAGAAATATTGTCTTTCGTAATTGCGCTTTGCTCAGGAACATCCACTGCCTGCTCTTTTAACGAGCGATCCGCAGAAATCCGGTCAATGAAGGGAATAATGAAATTTAAACCCGCTTCTTTAGTGGACTGATATTTACCAAAACGCTCAATCACATACGCCTGATTTTGAGGCACAAACTTAATTGCGTTTTTAAGCAAGACAACCGCTAATACAAGTATCAGCACCTGAAAGTTCAACACATAGTGAAGTAAATCTTCCATAGTCATAGACCCTTTATTAATCCAAAAAAACTGTCACTGCACGCCAACAAACATGGCGCACAGAAAAGACAATAATACATTCACTCGGACAGTAGGCGCTTTCCAGCATCAAAAGTCACCACTAACCTATTAAGAGGACAACTCAGCAAAACGTCGCGCACTTTCGACAAACGCGTTAATACCCTCTACTGGCGTTCTAAAAGAAGTCACTAAACGCACTACTCTTTCTTCCCAACGATCACCATGAAAAGCAAAGCCATCTGCCAACAAATGCTCTGCCATGCCTTCAGGCAAAGTACAAAACAACATATTGGCCTGCGCTGGCGTATTAATAACAACCCCTGGCACCGCTTTCAAACCATCCTGCAATAGAGCCATCATCGCATTGGCATGGGTCGCATTTTTACGCCATAAATCATCGGTTAGATAAGCAATCATCTGCGATGACAGTAAGCGCATTTTAGAATGCAAATGACCACCACGCTTACGGCGAAAGCCTAATTCTTTCGACAAGCTTTTATTGAAAACAACGATCGCTTCCGACGCCATAGTGCCGTTTTTTGTCGCGCCGAAAGAGACGATATCAATGCCCGCTTTCCAGGTCATTTCAGCCGGCGTGCAGCCCAATGCCACTAATGCATTGCTAAAGCGCGCGCCATCCATATGCACAGGAATCGCCGCGGCTTTCGCCACATTCGTAATTTCACGGATTTCTTCCAAAGAATACACACTGCCCACTTCTGTGACTTGCGAAATACTCACAGCAGAAGGTTGGCAAGAATGCACATCGCCCACTTTTTGATTAACGACTTTCTTCAGCAAGACAGGGTCTATCTTAGCATCAACACCCTCGATACCCACAAAGCGAGCGCCACCGGTATAAAACTCAGGCGCACTGCTTTCGTCGTTCAATAAATGGCTTTCGGTATGACACAAAACACTGCCCCAAGGCGGCGTCATCGCACTCACACTCAACACATTGGCCGCGGTACCTGTCGACACCAAAAACACATCCAGTTCACATTCAAACAGCTCAGACAACATGGCCGTCACTTGTGCCGTCGACTCGTCATTACCATACGGCATGGCATCGCCTTTGGATGCTTCCATCATAGCGTGTAAAACAGACTCAGAAGCCCCGGCAATATTGTCACTGGTTAACGCGATCTTCATCGAACCACTCCTCAATTAATTCGTTTAATATCAACAAACAATACCATGCCTGCTAACTAAAACGAATAAAGTGGTCTAAACAGATACGTCATTCTTAACGCTTCGCCCTTAACACCACAGTGGCTTGTAGGCGTCGCTGTCCAAAACGCGACATTTTTTCGAATACATCCCGTGCGATCGGTAAATACTGGCAATCGAGCGGACTTTGGGTGTCGTCATTCTCTTCGAAGTCTGGGTCATGAACCAAAATACAATGTTCGTCATAACCTGACATCACCACCCAATGGGGGGCTTTTTTACCGTCCATCCGAAAGGTGCTGATCAAAATCAATGCCAATGCGCCCGAATCAAACGCTTCGATCAACTGCTCTAACGGCATAACGTGATAATTCACGGCGATATTCGCCGCCACGCATTGCTTAGCAAAACCTTGATGCACTCGGGTAATCACGTCTTTTTTCAGTTCATCACGCACACTATCCACAAATAAAGGCCCTTCTTCACTGAGCCATAACTGCGCCGATAACCCACGCTTTTGCGCCGCCAATGCCAACCCCATCGGATGACAACCACCATGCCCTGAAGTCATAAATATGGTCGTCGCTTCGCGCCAAATTTCCAGCTCATCGTCTGGCGTCGCTTGGTACTCTTTCTGTAGCGCAGACAACACCATTTGCAACGACGCAGGACCGCAAGTAAATGGCGTTCCTTGTGCTAGCCAAGGCACTGGATGTGACGATTGTTCAACACCATGATGACGCAAGGTTTTTTGCATCCGAATGGCGTCCGTTTGATCCTCATAATAGGCGTCGTAATGACCGAAATCCCGATAGCCCATTTTATGATACAGCGCGATCGCCGCGAGATTCACATCGCTCACTTCTAAACGCAACAACGCCTTACCCCGTTTAATGGCTTTTTTCTCACCCGCTTCGATCAAGGCTTTACCCACCCCTAAACCGCGCGCGGCAGGCGACACGGCTAGCGAGTACAAACGCGCCAATCGAGTACCCTGACGTAAATGTAACAAAGCGTAGCCCATCAGGCCTTGTTCACCTACCGCCACCAGCAAAGCAGAGCCTGTGCTCGTAATCGCACGACGAAAACTACGACGACTCAAACGGTCACCGCTGAAAGCCGCGGCTTCTAATGCTAATAGTGCCGTAACATCGCTCGACAGAGCCGAACGAACCTCGAATGATAAAGAAGAGTGTGGAGCGGTATGGCTGTTCATGTTATCGCCTCAGAAAAGGGCAAAAGGTCTGATAAGTCGAACTATTAAGGTGCTGAAAAGCACAGCAATAGACGACGATAATTTTCGCGCATTCTAGGGCGAATCCTAGTTAAAAGATAGTACAAATAGTCACCAAAAAAACATTTTATATTTTCGATTTAGAGTATTGTTAAAACATAAAAACAAGCGCACTATTCGCAAAAATTCAGCGTGTTAAAAACACGTATTTACGGCTCTTCAAAGAAGGAAAAGCAAAGCCAATGTCACAGACGTACATTGTTGTTGATCAGGCCAAAGATTGGTCCGCGTTTTTACCCAGTGATCGTGTGATCACCTTTACTCAATACCTAAACTTGGCCACCAAAAGCCAAGGACGCACGCGCATTATCAACCTTTGTAAAAGCAGCAAATATTTGTCTGACGGATATTATTGCTCTCTGTTGGCAGAAAGCCGTGGCCACCACGTTATGCCATCGGTACGTGTACTGAACGACCTAAGCAAAAAAGACCTGTATGAGCTAGAAATTTCTCACTGGTTGCCTTTGCTTGCCAAAAAACTGGCGACGCCAGACGCCCCAATGGAGCTAAAGTTTCACTGCGTGTTTGGTAAAACCATTCTGCCAGAAATGAAGGAATTCGCTCGCAAGCTATTCGAAAGCTTTCCAAGCCCTGTACTTGAAGTGACCTTGAAATACCGCAAAGAATGGCAAGTGACCGCGCTGCAAGCCACCTCTCAACGCCAGCTAAATGACGAAGAAGAAACGTTATTCGCAGAGTCTCTAGAAGCCTTCAGTAACAAGGTATGGAGCAAGGGTCGCATCCAGCGCGCGGCGAAATTCGACATGGCCATTTTGGTTAACCCAGAAGAAGCCATGCCGCCTAGCGACGAACAAGCGATTAAGAAGTTTATCCAAGCCGGCAAACAGCTTGGCATTCACGTGGACACCATCGGCCCAAAAGACATCTTGCGCCTGCCAGAATACGACGGCTTATTTATTCGTGAAACCACCAACATAGACCACCACACCTACCGCTTCGCGAAAAAAGCCGAAGGCTTAGGCTTGGTCGTGATGGACGACCCACAATCCATCATGCGCTGTACCAATAAGGTGTACTTAGCGGACTTGTTCAACACGCATAAAGTACCTTGTCCAAAAACACGCATCGTACACAAGGGTGAAAAAAGCGTCGAAGACGCCTTAGAAGCGGCAATCAGCTACCCAATGGTAGTGAAGATCCCCGATGGTGCGTTTTCCAAAGGCGTGATCAAAGCAGAAAACCGCGCAGCATTGACTGAAAGCCTAAACACCTTGTTCAAAAAATCGTCCTTGCTGTTGGTTCAAGAGTATTTGTACACCGAATTCGACTGGCGCATAGGTATCTTAAACAACAAACCTATCTTTGCTTGTCGCTACTACATGGTGAAAAACCACTGGCAGATCTACCAACACAGTGACAGCGCCAGCGAAAGTGGTGGCTTCGACACATTGCCAACATTTGAAGTGCCGCGCCGTGTGCTGCAAGCCGCCATCGCCGCCACCAAACCCATTGGCGATGGCTTATATGGTGTAGACGTAAAAGAGATCAACGGCCGTGGTTACGTTATTGAAGTCAACGACAACCCGAGCATCGACCGTGGTGTAGAAGACAAATACCTAGGTGACGAACTCTATATGCACATCATGTCTGAGTTTTTGCGTCGCATGCAGCTAAAACGCAGCGACACACCGAACTAAGCAGCCATTAAATCCCCTCCCTTCTTTTCAAGAGAAGGGTTAGGGTGAGGCGAATAATCACTTCTCTTCTTGCTTTGATAAACACACTGTTTGCACATTTATAAGGCACACACCAGAGAAATAGTATTTAATACATTAGCCATTCCAATAAGAGAGTCACGCCTTTGCTAGACCTAAATCATCTCTACAGTGCTTTAAACTACACCCTCTTTTCTGTCTCAGGCCAAGCCGTCACTGTCGGCGGTTTACTATTGATTCCTACTCTCGCCTTTATTGGTTTTTGGGTTACCAAATATCTCGTTCGCCTACTCACGTCTAAACTGACGAACCGACACACAGACCCAAACATCATCCACATGCTCCAGCGCTTGCTGTATGTCATCGCGATTTGCATCATCACCATTACCACGTTAGAAATCATCAACATCCCAGTCACGGCCTTCGCCTTTTTGTCCGGTGCTATCGCCATTGGTGTGGGGTTTGGCGCACAGAACATCATCAATAACTTCATCAGTGGCTGGATTTTGATGTGGGAAAAGCCCATCCGCATCGGTGACTTTTTAGAAGTAGAAAACGCCAAAGGCGTAGTGGAAGAAATTAACACACGCTCGACTCGATTCCGACGTGTAGACGGCGTACACATGCTGATTCCAAACAGCAAGCTCCTAGAAAACACCATAGTGAACTGGACACTCGTCGACAAATTAATGAGAACCTCAGTGAGAATCGGCGTTGCCTACGGTTCACCAGCAAAGAAAGTCGCCGAACTCATGCGACAAGCCGCCGAAGAACAAGAAAGCGTGCTCACCGACCCCAAAGTACAAGTCATCTTTGAAGACTTTGGCGACAACGCCCTCATCTTTGACGTGAACTTCTGGATACAATCCAACGTGGAAGGCGGATTACGCGTCGCGAAAAGCAACATACGCTTTCGACTCGACGAACTCTTCGCTGAAAACAACATCGTCATCGCTTACCCACAAAGAGACATTCATATAGACGGCAGCTTAAAGCTCGTTAGAGGTAACGTATAGTCGTGTTTAAAAAGGTGGGGGTAACTCAAACAAAAAACAGGAAAAACCTTCTATTTATAGCTTTTATAAATGTCTATCTTGGGTATTGTATCAAACATTAATTCGCCATCATACTTAATCAATTTTAACCATAAATAGTATAGGCCTACTATATTAAGCCTAAATCGATTTTCAGGGTTTTGGTTTAAACCAAACTTTTTTTGCTTTTTCTTTGTAAAGCTTAATGAAACAAGCCGATAATACTCTCTAAGGTAATATGATAAGTCATTATCAGTATCATCGTTACTTTCGTAGTGTTGTATCCTTTTCATTCCATGAGAGGCAAAATACGGAGCAGGCTTCTAGGCAGGTCGGTTCATTTAGAAAGTGAAAGTTCAACTCAGATGTTTTAAAAATAAATGCTGGTCTACCAATGCTGCATACAGTGAATGCGAAACATCGTAGACAGCGGGTACGGTCTTCTTCCTTTTGCAGCTTTTGGATAGAAGACTTCTATCGCCGCTTCAAGCTGCTTCCACGACATCAGTACATCCATTCAAGTCCAGAAAATCTCTTTACGTGTTTTACTACGTTTGTTGTTGAATTCGCTGTCGGCAAAAGTGAGTTGATGTAACATGGTCAGGCTTGAAGATTAAAGGTGAATTGTCTCATGAGGTGGACTTGCTCACATCTTCCCTAACGCTCGCCGTTTATTGCGGCGTTGAGGCTGTAGAATTTCTCCCTGAAATGACATTTCATGTTCTTTTTAACTTTTCACTGATTGTTTATTTTTTAACCTTGAAGCCACATATTCGCTGTGATCTAATAGATATTATTTTGCTAGAGATAATATCTCATGGCCAATTACAAACCTGATTTATCCTGCCAAAATAAGTTTATTTCAGTCAATTTTTCAGAACAAATTCAGCTCGGCACTTTTGAATATGCACTTTATTATATCGTCGAAAACAAGCTTGATTTGTCTGGGTCTTATGCATGGTATGACAAGACAGGCGCTGTGACCTATCCGCCGTCAGGGATGTTGAAGATTATATTACTCGGTTATGCTCATGGCTTAATTAGTAGCAGACGTATTGCAAGGCTTACGAAACAAGTATTCACTTTATGAGTGTGTCGGGTTATGTACAGCCACAATACACGTCTATTAGTTACGCTGGAGGTCTAGTTAAACTTTATGCAGGAGTTACTTTGAAAAATGATTGGATCAATACTCGTCTCATTGCAGTCACTATGCTAGGTGTATCGTTACGAAGTGTAACTAAAATAAACAATTTACTGTGTTACTTTTTGGGTCTAATTTCATTTTTTGCTTCGTATTACATACCATCAGTGGCTGTCACTATTGGCTCTTTAGCGGCTTTAATTACTTTTATTTTTCATAACAAGGTTATTAGAGTAAGTGTACTTGTAAGTCTTGGTGATTAAAGACCAAAAACTATACGCTTGATCTTAAAGAGTAAATAACTTATATGATAAACCATTTAAATTATATCAGTGACCATATTAGCATTTCGGATGAATTTGAAGATGTATTTTCGCACTGCTACTATGCCGCCAATAATACATGTAATATAGTTACAAAGACTTTATTACCTTCATTCCAAACCATGCTTATTTTAAATTTTGGTGAAAGCATTTTATTCGAAATAGATAAAGAAACAAGAGTAGTTGTAGACAAATTTCTTTTTTTTGGCCCTATTAAAAAGGCCTTTAAATACCACTTACCTGTTAACTCAGAAATATTAGTCATTACTTTTAAAGATGATGCATTCTATCGTTTTTTTGGCTTAACGCTGGACACTAGTTCATTAATTTCAACGACTGAAAATATTAATGATAATTGCTTCAATGTTTTATGGTGTGATCTAAAAAAACAAACAACGACAACAGAACGATTAGACTCTATTTTTGCATTCTGTAGGCCCTATTTGAAAGCACGCACGCTATTGTCAAAACTCTTATTGGAAAATACTGAAAGGACATTCGACAAAGTAAAACTAATCGCAAAACAACAAAATAAAACTGAACGTACAATACAAATGCACCACAGAAAACACTTTGGGTTCTCAGTGAAAGAAAATTCACGATATGTTCGCTTTAAAAAAGCAATAACGCTCATTCAAAATAGCATAATGATAAATGCTAAAGTTGACTGGTTTGACATCATCATTAAATGTGGATATTACGACCAAAGCCACCTTATACATGATTTTAAAAATTATTTAAATCTAACTCCAACACAATACATTCAACTACAAAATGAGATTTGCAACCCTAACAATTAGTTTTCGTTTTCTTACAATCATTCCGCATATTAACGATTTATCCTTCCTACTCTTCATTGGAAAATAGGAAGTAAAATAATGAAAAATTTAATAATTCTAGCTCATCCCATTCAAAATAGTTTAAACCATCACTTAAAAAACACGTTAATCAAACACCTTAATTTGAATGGCAATGAAGTGCGGGTTAGAGATTTATATAAAATAGATTTTAACCCTGTACTCTCTGAGGAAGATATCAAAAAACAACGTGAAGGAACGGTATCAAATAAAATAAAACAAGAGCAAGAGCATATTTTATGGGCTGATAGAATTATATTCATTTATCCAATCTGGTGGACTGGCCCTCCTGCAATATTCAAAGGGTATATTGATAGAGTGTTTAGCTATGGGTTTGCTTATTGTTATGAGCAAGGAGTTCAAAAAGGTTTATTGAACGGTAAGCAATGCTCTATTATAAATACACACGGAAAATCACATACTGAATATGAAGTTATTGGGATGAATAAAGCTTTATCTCTTACATCTGACTGTGGAATTTTTAACTATTGTGGTTTAAATGTCAAACAGCATCTATATTTTGAAAACGCTGATAAAGCAACTAAAGAAATGATTAACCTGTGGGAAGATAAAATAATAGCAACACATTGATTTATAATGTTATTTACCTTTTATCGAGTTGAAAATATGAAGTGGTGGGGCGTTAAAAAACTTACCTCACCGCTTGTTAAGAAATACCCACTGACTCCGTAGTCATGCGAAATATTTTTATAAAAATAAAGTGTATCTAACAATTTTAAACGGTGAATTTCTAGGGAAACTGCGATTAAGAAGCCGCAATAGGCTAAGCTTCTTTCATTCGATCAAAAAACACAGAATGCGACTATTTTGATGCTTTTTCACCACTAAACAAGCTTATTTAGCCTTGTTTAGTGGATTTTGAACGGATTAACCCTTTGCCGCTCGTATCATCTGGTCAATCCTGAACACATTGGCTAATGCAAACAGCATCGCCAGTTTGTTATCATTTTTCTCTAAGCCGCGATAGACGACCTTCCTAAAACCGAACTGACGCTTTATGATCCGAAACGGGTGCTCTACTTTTGCCCTGATACTGGCTTTTATGTATCCCGTTTAGATAGGTTGCTTATTGATTCTTGGATGTTTCTTGAGAAGGCGCACCTTGCTTGGTCTTTCCTTTTATAAGTAGCAGCAATCAACCAATCCGCTTTGATGTCTTTTAGCTCTTCTCGTTTTTGAGCGCCTCGATAACCTGAATCCGCTGAGATAAAGCATTCTTCACCATGAAGCAGATTTTCTGTTTCTGTGATGTCGTGTACGTTGGCCGCTGTCGTACTTAAGCTGTGTGTTAGTCCTGTTCTGGCGTCAACGCCAATGTGAGCTTTTAGCCCAAAAAACCATTGTTTCCCTTTTTGAGTCTGGTGCATCTCTGGATCGCGTGCTTTCGCTTTATTTTTAGTCGAGCTAGCCGCTTCAATAATAGTGGCGTCGACAATTGTGCCTTCTTTTAGATAAATCCCAGCGCTAGACAACCACTTATTGACCTCTTTGAACAGCTGACGGGAGAGCTTATGCTTTTCCAGTAAGTGCCTAAAATTCATGATGGTTGTGTGGTCCGGGATAGCGCTGTCCAGCGACAATCCAGCAAACAAACGCATGGACGTGATTTCATAAAGCGCGTCTTCCATAGCAGGGTCGCTCATGTTGTACCAATGCTGCATGCAGTGAATGCGAAACATCGTAGACAGCGGGTACGGTCTTCTTCCTTTTCCAGCCTTTGGATAGAAGGGCTCAATAACTGTTTCAGGCTGATTCCACGGCATCAGTACATCCATTCGAGCCAAGAAAATCTCTTTACGTGTTTTACGACGTTTGTTGTTGAATTCGCTGTCGGCAAAAGTGAGTTGATGTGACATGGCCAGGCTCGAAGGTTAAAAATGAACTGTCTCATGCACGGGACTTATTCACATCTTCCCTAACATGGGGGGTATTTTTCGACTTTATAAGCTTGTTTTCGCTCTTTATTTTACCTATTTCTTACTATTCAAGTGTTGATCTACCAACAGTCTGATAATTCATCTAGTTTTTCGCCTCTATGCTGTGATATTTTTACAGAATAATTCATTGAAAGTATCATTCCGTACATATTCACTACAAAGGATTTACTATGAAAATCAGTTCTATTTTTAAAAGTGCGATTGTCGCAAGCGCAATCGTCGGTGGCATTGCACAAGCTGATCCAGTTTACGTAGCGACAACAGCCATTGTTGAGCACCCTGCTCTGGATGCGGTTCGTGATGGTATTAAAGCGACCCTAAATGAAAATGGTTACAAGGGCGACAAACTAAAATTCACTTACGAAAGCGCTCAGGGAAAAACAGACATTGCTGCGCAGATCGCTCGTAAGATGGTTGGTGAGCAGCCAGACGTCATCGTTGCTATCGCCACACCTTCAGCACAAGCGGCCGTGACGGCCAGCGACTCCATTCCAATTGTATTTTCTGCTGTGACCGACCCAGTTGGGGCCCGATTAGTACCTAGTCTTAAAAAACCGGGTGGCAATGTCACTGGTCTATCTGACATGGCGAACATCAAAGAGCATTTCTCATTAATTAAAGAGTTTTTGCCGAATTTAAAAACAATCGGTATTCCTTATAATCCAGGTGAAGCGAATTCTGTTTCTATGTTAGTACAAGCGAAAAAAGTCGCGGCTGAAATGGGCATTAAAATCGTTGAAGCACCGGCGCCTAGAACATCCGACGTTATGATTGCCACTAAGCAATTGGTTGGTAAAGTCGATGCGATTTATACGCCTATCGATAACACCATTATCAGTGCTGTAGAATCCGTTGTGAAAGTCGGTATCGACGCACAAATTCCAGTATTTGCTGGTGATACAGATACGGTTGCCCGTGGTGCTGTTGCTGCAGTTGGCTACGATTACTTTGACCTTGGACGCCAAACAGGTGAAATCGTTGTGCGCATTCTTAAGGGTGAAAAAGCCGGTGACATTGATGTGAAAATGGCAAAAGGGACCAACTTGTTTGTAAACCCAAAAATGGCCAAACTCATGGGTGTGAGTGTTCCTAAAGCTGTGCTCGCGCGAGCGACTAAGATAATCGAATAATAAGGATATACTTTGTCACTTTATGCTTTTTTAGGAACGCTAGAGATAGGTTTCATTTATGGCTTGGTTGCCATGGGAGTCTATCTTACCTTCCGAATATTAGATTTTCCTGACTTAACAGTAGACGGCAGCTTCACCCTTGGTGCTGCGGTTACCGCTACCTTGATCGTGCTTGGTTACAACCCTTACTTAGCGACGTTGCTCGGTACGTTAGCCGCCGCCTGTGCGGGGATTGTCACCGCTTGGCTGAACTTGCGATTTAATATATTGCATCTGTTAGCCAGTATTTTAACCATGACCGCCCTTTACACCATCAACCTTCGGGTGATGGGCAAGCCCAATGTTGCCCTGATTATGGAACCGACTATGTTGACGCCTTTTGAGGCGCTCGGCATTCCGGCGATGTATATGAAGGTCATATTTGTGGCCTTTTGTGCCGTCATTGGTGGGTTGTTGGTTGCTTGGTTCTTAAACACACAATACGGTCTTGCGATGCGTGCGGTCGGCTCTAACAAACGCATGGCGCAAGCGAACGGCATTGTGGTGAATGAGAAAGTCTACGTAGGTTTAGCATTGTCTAATGGTCTAGTCGGCTTGGCGGGTGCCTTGTTTGCACAGACGAACGGGTTTGCTGATTCCACCATGGGTATCGGTACGATTGTCGTTGGCTTGGCTGCGGTCATTATTGGTGAATCGTTGTTCTCAACGCGTTCTATTCTCGTCATTGTGATGAGCTGCATTATCGGCTCTATCTTGTATCGAGTCGCCGTCTCTATGGCGCTCAATGCAGACTTCCTTGGTTTCCAAGCATCTGATCTTAATTTGCTTACCGCCGTCCTAGTCGCGTTAGCGCTGGTGTTTCCAAAATTACGTCGTGAATGGAAGGCCAAGAAAGCGAAGGGAGAAAGAGTATGATTCGTTGTGAAAATCTACACGTCACTTTTAACCACGGCCTACCAACTGAAAAACTCGCGCTACGCGGTGTGGATTTAACCATCCCAAGTGGTGAGTTTGTCACAGTGATCGGTTCCAATGGCGCGGGTAAATCGACCTTACTCAACACCATTGCCGGTGATATCGAATCGACAAAGGGGAAGATTTTATTTGCTGATCGAGACGTCACAAATCTTCCAGCAACTGGACGCACTAAAGACATCGCTCGGGTGTTTCAAGATCCGCTAGCTGGAACCTGTAGCAACTTAACAGTAGAAGAGAACATGGCACTCGCCTATGGTCGTGGCAAAAGAAGCAATCTCTCTTTTGCCTTAAATGACAATCTGCGAAAAATTTTCAAGGAACAGTTAAGCCGCCTTAACCTTGGCCTTGAAGACCGCCTTAGCGCTGAAATGGGCTTGTTATCAGGTGGACAAAGGCAATCTGTTAGTTTGCTGATGTCGGCGTTACAGCCTAGCAGCATTCTCTTATTGGATGAGCACACTGCGGCGCTAGACCCAAAAACAGCGGCGCTGATTATGGATATCTCATCGCAAATCATCGAAGAGAAACAGCTAACTGTGATGATGGTGACACACTCCATGCGACAAGCGCTGGATCATGGCTCTAGAACCATCATGCTCCATGAAGGGAAGATTATTTTTGATTTATCTGGCGATCAGCGCGCCGGGTATGAAGTGAAAGATCTTCTGCAATTGTTTGCTCAAGCCCGTAATGATGGCGAAGAGTTAGACGACGATAAGTTGTTGCTAGGAGAATAGAACCCGCTTCTTATTCTCTTTAAAAGAAATAAGTCACACAAGCCCCCACTTAATGATATCGATTCACTAAATGGGGGCTTTTTTTATGCTTTTTTCAAACACCAACTTGATCGTCTTTTAGAACAATAACAGCCGAGCTGTTAACAGGACAGGCACCGTTAAAACCAAGAAGAAACAATGGTTTGGCACACCTACCCTGCTGAAAGGGAAGGGATATGTTGGTATAGAAGAGATCAGAAATATGTCGGGGCACAATGGCGAAGCCGCCGCGCGTTTATGCGTCCTAGCGAACGCAGTAAGTGAGTTTACTGAGTTGTTAGCTGCTTGTACGTTCAAACGACGGCGACTGTTCTAATCTCTCTGCTAACCAAACCTTTATTATAGATTGACGGGTAACACCGACACGACCTGCTTCTTTGTCTAGAGAATCAATCATCCATTCAGGGATGTCGACGTTAATTCGCTTCTGCTTTTGCATAGGGCGCTTGGCTTTTGCTATATCTAGATGTTGAAGGATTTCTTCACCTTCTTCGAATTTACTTTCGAAATCTTTAGCTTTCATATATTGCCTCCTCTGATTTTCTAGCGCGTCGAACAGAAATAATTCGAATGCTTTTACCTCTATAGGTTATGACTACTGTCCAGTGTTTGTTATCAATCGAGGTTGTAGAATTACTCCAACAGCCAAATTCAATCAAAAAATGAGTCTCTGAGCTCAACCCTAAGCGCTTTTCAGGTACTGGGTAATGCATTTCGACCCCATAAAAAAGGCTATGTTTCTAAATAAAGAGTAATCCTACAGCCTCAACACCGCGAGCTCGTGAGCGTCCGGCGACCGAAGGGAGCAAATTTAATGGTTTTGTTAGGCTCTAATGCTCGCATTAATTTGGATTTACTATGTAAGCTATACACACCACAAAAATTCTACTGAAATGCGTTACTCGGAGTGAATTTCTTACATTGGCCAGATGTTTTTTCAGTTTTAAGCCCAGACGAAACAACCTTAAGTTTAAATATCTCAAATCGGCCAGAAGTCTTGTAAAAAAAGAGATTACCGTTTTCAGAATGATAGCCTGGACGATCTGGTTTAGTAATCTCTTCATTTGCCTTATAGCTCTTAGAAAAACGCGAGACATCTCCTTCGACCATATTTACCACATCGCCCTCAATGCTAAAGACGGCGCGAAATGGTGTTTGTGCACCGATGTGCCCATCAACTTCGATCACAGTGCTCCCCTCACACTCTACTTTTCGACTGGTAATCGACGATTCAGCGTAGGTAGAAGTCGAGATCACTAGGGCTGCAATGTAAATTAAAATTTTCATATTTTCTCCTTTTGAATTGAGTCTAACTAGGCTGTAGAATTACTCCAACAGCCAAATTCAATTAAAAAAACGAGTCTCTGAGCTCCACCCTAAGCGCTTTTAGCTTACTAGGTAGTGCATTTCGACCCCATAAAAAAGGCTATTTTTCTAAATAAAGAGTAATTCTACAGCCTCAACGCTTGGCTAAACGGCGCGCGTTAGCGCGTCCAGTGGAGGCCGTTTTTTGGCCGGAACGATGTTTGAGTCACTTGTTAGGCATTTGGAGGTAACTCATCTCTCCACGACCCACCACTAACTTTAATGAGGTTACTCTTTGTATTCTTGTGGCGAATAGTAAATAGCTGCTTTACTTCTGGGTCAGAGAGAAAACCATTTGCATACTCTTGTGTTTCGAATTCCAGAACCACAATTGTTTTTGGCTCCCAATCACCTTCCAATATTTCAGGTGTAACACCTTCCACTAAATAGCGACCAGAGTGCTTATCAAGGTATGCAGGTATTTTTTCAACGTACTCCATAAACTCGGGTAAGTTAATAATGGTGAAATCTAAAATTAAATATCCTTTCAAGAAAATATCTCCATGTTAAAGATGCCTAACGAGGCTGTAGAATTTCTCATTCTCAGCCTATTTAATTAATATAAAACCACAATATTTCACATACGCCTAGGATTCAATAGGCCATTCGATTTTCAATCATAGATTGCTGATATCGAGCCGTAAAGGAAGTGTGTACTTAGGGGTGAGCTGTGGTTAGCTAAATGGTGTGAGAGGCTTACTTTTTGCTTAATGAAGGCTGTTCCTAAGCTTTTCGATGTTATGAACGAGGCAATACATTTGCCATTGGGTGTTCACTTTTTCTTGGCCGCGTAAAGTAAATTTATTCATGCCTTTATTAACAGTAATGTTACCAAACACTGGTTCGATGGCGCCTAGCCTTTTACTGTATTGTCGCCGTCCTATTGGACTATCTATCTTAACTTTCATTTTGTCGCCATAGCTTAGTTTTTTCCGTGATTCATCGTGTTTAAATTGGACTTGCCTTCCTCTATCCTTCGGTGGTTTACGCATGCATTGCTGTTGTAGAGGGCATATCTTACAGTCTTTTAAGTAACCACAGAATCGAGTGTATTGTTGCTTGTGACTATTTACATTTATCCCACTTCGCCACATTTCATTACCTGCTGGGCAATGACACGTTTGTGTTGTTTCATCATAATGAAAATCAGTTGAGGTGAATAACCTTGGTCTGTCTTTACTCCGTTTTAAGCGTCGTTTTTCTTGCTCTGTCTCATAGGTCTCACTCTCTTTAAACAGCGGATTACGCTTTCTAAATTGATTGTCAGCAATATAACTATCGAATCCACTCTGTGCCATGAATTCCAAATTAGCTTCACTGTTAAAGCCACTGTCTGCAGTGAATTTTATTGTGTGTTCGGTTGGTTGTTTTTCTGTGGTGAGCTTATCAAGTTGTTGCTTTAGTTGGGTAACCGCTGGTTCTAAGGTTTGCTGCTCACCAACTGAACCCCATGTTTGGGCTTGCAGTATTATTTGGTTTTTGTCATCGTTAATCGCAATGCCGTTGTAGCCTTGGATCGTACCTTTACTGGTGGTCATTTTTGCACTGTCAGGATCGGTGATATTACTTTTCACAGGCTTACCTTTACTGCCTGTTTTTTCTTGATGTGTCGCTAGGTACTGCGTGATTTTTTCTGCACTTTTATCAAGTTTTTCTTTTTGCTTAAAATCATGAGTGATTTCATCTTCACCCAAACTGTCTTGTGATTGATGGCGTTCAAGTATGCGTTGACTGGCTCGGCGTAACTTGGCTTGTTTTCGCTCAAGCTCTTCAAACGTACCACTCCATTCTTTACTCGCGTTTGAACGAGTCCCTTAAAACAAGAGCAACAACCGTCGATAGCAAACATGTTTCGTCCTATCAACCCTTCTCGATCACATATCATCAATACTTGGGTAAACAGCGGTTCGATTTGGTCTTTCATATTGGTAACAAAATGCGCGATAGACGTGTAATGAGGCTGCGCATCACCAGACAAACTCATAAAAGTAATATTGGTTTCACAGTGAGCGTCGGCTAAACCCCACATAGCAGTCTCTTCCAAAAACCATAAAGTCTTTCATTTTTTAAATTGGAATAAAAGACTCATGTTTACGGCTTCTGATCAACTTAATGTGACCCTCATTTGTGG
>NZ_JBAKAS010000034.1:0-22222 GCF_038155025.1 Marinomonas sp. TI.3.20
CTCAAGAAACACCTACGGCACAAGAAACGTCCACGGCTCAAGAAACACCTACGGCACAAGAAACGTCCACGGCTCAAGAAACACCTACGGCACAAGAAACGTCCACGGCTCAAGAAACACCTACGGCTCAAGAAACGCCTACGGCTCAAGAAACGCCTACGGCTCAAGAAACGCCTACGGCTCAAGAAACGCCTACGGCTCAAGAAACGCCTACGGCTCAAGAAACGCCTACGGCTCAAGAAACGCCTACGGCTAAACGTAAAATAGTAGAGTCTGTTTCGGATACTAAACCGGCAAAACGAGTAGTAAAACCAATAAAACGAGCAGTAACACCAATAAAACAGGTAGAAACACCAATAAAAGAAGAAGATGTACCCTGGACCGCTCAAAATGATTACTCATCCTCGAATACGATTAACTCTAACGCTCAAATGGAAGGAGAACAACATATGTCACCACAAGAAATAACCTCGCCTCCAATAGTCATTGATCAAGATGGAAGACCAACATATGATTCTGAGTGGCTTAATTCACCGGAAGGAAATGCATGGCTAACAACAGATCAAGCAGATCAATGGCTTAGCACCCCAATTGCTCAAATGTATGCATTGGAACAAGCTCAGAACGAAGAACTGAAGGCTAGTTTTATCTCATCTAAGCTAGGGTCAAAGTGGCTTAGCTCTCCCAAAGGGACGGAGTGGCTTAGTAAGTCAATGTTTCAAAAACAGCCAGAGCCTAATAAGAAGGATACTAGTGGATTACATTATAATGACGCAACACAAAATGCATTTAATAAAATGAAAACCGCTCATTTTGAACGTAAGGCGGCATTTAGCGCGATAGCCAGTCAATCTGCTACTGTTTTTGCTGAATTGTTTAAAGCCACTGCAAAAACAGTTGGTGTCGCTGCACAACTTGCTACAGGAGTTAACAACGCTGTTGGATATCTAGGAGATGTTGGTAAAAACACAACAGAGCCGGTTATTGGAATATTAAAGAACACGGTAGAGAAGTCGGCGGACGTCGTTAATAATTCTATAAATAGAAGTACTGACAATGTTAACCATGCTGTAAATAAAACCGGCGACAATTTAGACCATGTCATAGATAGAACGACAGGTATAATCGATAAAACCACTGATGTAATTGCTGATGCAGCTGAAATACCAATTGATGCATCAAGCAAAGTAGTTTCGACTTCGGCCCAAGCAATTAAGAAAGCGACTACAGTCGTTGTAGATGCCGGTAAAGAAGCAGCTCAAGTATCAATGGATACTTTAACTATGGCCAAGTTACGAGTCATGGATCATAAAAAGCTAACTGAGTTAGCAAATTCCTCATTGCAACAATATATTGGGAAGGCCGCAAAAGACAGCCCTGATATAATTGCCGACTTACAGATTGCTGATAGTGAACGGCAAGATCCGCAAAAAATCAAGTTTGGATCAAAGGTATTAAAATTAGATCTATCTAAGACCGATAAAGCGATTATTGGTGAAGTTGGAGAGAAACTGAAAACAGAAAAAGATGTAACCAACTTTCTTACAGCCATAAAAAACCTGAGTGAAAACAATTTCAAATCTGCTCAAAATAGTGCCAATGAAATTCGTGATGCATATGAGACTCTGGAAGCAGATAAGCCACGGGGCGCAAGTATAATTGTTAAAGAAGCTAAAAAACTTGAAGTGAATAATCGTATATCAGGTTTAGCCAAAGGTCTTGTTAAACAAGCGGGGACTGCTATTGAAAATGGACATATAGAACTTAACCCGAAAAGTGAAGCAGATACTATACAACAATTTGAAGATACCAAGAAAACTGTGAATGTTAATGCCGCTGAAGGGGTTAGTATTACGTCTAATCTAAAGTCGTCAATTAGCAATACAGTGAAAGCTCTAGGTGAAGCAATCGGCAGCACATTAAGTAACTTTGTGGATATGGTTAAGACTGCTACCGCCAGCGCACAAACTGCTTCGAATAAAATAACTCAAAAAGCCTGATAGATATTGATAAAAAAAACCTATTTGGTACATTTCCAAATAGGTTTTTTTATATCTAAACACACGTACTAGAGATTATCTCTTTCTTTAATAATACGAATATCAGTATCATTAATGAGATAATCATCAACTAAAGATTTATTATCTATATTGCCTTTAGGTAACAGCTCATCAAATCCTTCTAGGCCATTTTCAGTAAAAACATTCCTTACTGAAAGAATTTCTTCACCTCCTATTACAGAAGCCAGCACTTCATTATCCTCTGCGATCAGGGCAGTTGATCGATCAAGTGAATGACTATTCGATTTATTATCTTGAATTGAATTATCTAATGCCTTATTTTCATCCTCAAACTCGCCTTCATATTCATCATTAATTAGAGGTGATTCAGAATTACTTTCTATGGCATTCTCTACTAAATTGCTTTCATCATTAATACCAGGGTATGACTCATCGTCCTTGTGTTGAGCAGAAATAGAGCTAAACGACACATCAACGCTTTCACTAGCCTCAGCATTTTCAGAAACCAAACTACCAAATGAAACGTCATCTTCATCTTCATGCGAGATGTCAGTAGATGTATTTGTAGATGCCTGAACATGTGAATTCTCTTTAAATACGCTAAGTATTTGACTTTGACTTCGACCTATTAGCTGATCAACCTCATCAATTTTAGGCAAAGATGCTGAATCGGTGTCTACTGACTTTGCGTCGTTTTTAGGCGGTCTAATAGTCTCTTCACCTTTGCCTGTTTCACCTAAAGTAGTTTTATTTGCATCATGCGCTTTTGATGGCGTTGAAGGTCTCGCTTTCTTACTAGCTTTAAATTCATCTATGCCCATAAGCATTGCAGCTAAAGGAATCTTACCGGCTAGATACCCTAACAATTGCTTGCTATCGGGGTCTTGTTTAAATTTCACGTGCTGTTCAGAAAAACCTTCATCTAGCAAAGTTGTTATTTTAGAAGCTAGCTTAAAATCATCGACGGCTGAACGGAGCTTAGAATGATTTATTGGGATCGTGGGCAACTGCACAATTGTTCTGTAGGATTCAGCTTCAAACTCGTCTGTTGGGTAATAATATGACTGCCCTCGTGTTACATGACCGTCACCTATGAATAGGAAATTACCTTGTGGCATCTTTGACTTGTGAGCCAAGTCATCAATATTGAAAGCTGGCACTTCTTGTATCTCGACATTTTTATCAGTCAATATATTACGCGAGGCAGAATCGGAAATTTTCTTAACTGGTACCTTAATTTTAGGTATTAATGCTTCGAATACCGCTCGGGTTCTTTCTAATTCACGTGTTAGCATAAACAATTTGTTGGCGGTAGAACCTGTAATTTGCCCCATCTCTAATTTGTTTGTTTCTTCAGCCGCTATAAGATCCTGTGTTGAATAAACAGCAGCGATACCACATCCACGCCCCTGAGCAGCTACAAGACCCAGTCCACCGGCTTTTAGGCCTACGAAGAATTCATCCGCAACGAATATATATGGAACATCATCGGAGGTCCTTGCGCTGTACATAACCTGATCTTTCTTGCCATGAAAATCAGAACCTAGACCCACGCCTAGGCCGAATTTAACTTGATTGAGTGTAGTTTTAGCTAGCGCTTCAGTATCAGAAACAGATAATGATGCAGTAGGGTTAATTGTAATGCCAATTCGTCGATTTAAGACTAGATCCCTCGGATTAAACTCGGCTGTAATCGATTCATGAATTTGTGGAAACTGAAAGATTAAGAAGGCTAGGGCTGGATCGACGTTGTTTATAAAGTTAGAGAATAATCGAACATTATCATCTATCTGCTTATTAATTTCGTCCTTGTACTCTAAGCCTAACGCCTCGTAAGTAGGCACTAAATAAGCTTCGATTAAATCTTTATCAACTCTTTTATCGTGATAAAGGTTGACAAAATTGTCTAAAACCAAGTAATTACGAATTGTTGAAGGTTTAATCCGTTCGTAATTATTTTCTTGGAGATAGTGTAAAATAGGAAGAACGGCGTTTAGAATTTTCTCAGCATTATCTTTGAAGAATGGATCGTTAGATTGTCCTGAACCCATATATACGTTTAGATTAGAGAATGAGTCATATGCGCGATCGGTAGTATGTAAGTTCATCGTGCATGTGTTTTTCAATGTAGACCCGATCTTTTGAGGGTTATTATAATTGACTACACGAACATCATCTTGCCTTGAAAACAGCATTGCTATAGAAACCATTTCGCCAATTAAACGAACTGTTCCTTTAAAATCCTTCATCCAAAGACCTGATGATAATGCTAGGGCGTTGATATAGAAAACAGATAGAATGAGACTTGTTTTACCAGACCCAGATCCCGCTAGAATCAATGTGTGATATAAAAAATCCCCAGATTTCTTCCAAATCTGTCTATTAGTTTTAACCTCTGTCCCACAATAAAAGTCACCTAAATCACCATGCATCTTTTTCGGAAGATATTTCTTCATTTGTGGCGGAAGTCTAGCCGGTAATGTGGAATTCTCTCTGTCGCTTCTAGAGCTGACAGTTAAGAAATAATGTAGCACATACAGCACTAGACTTATAAAACCATACCCCGCGACCATTAATACCGCCATAACACAGAAAGTGATAAATGTGACGATCAAATATCTCGGTCGCAGAAATAAATATATTAGAGCCCTTTCATATATACTGCCTCTATAAGTAATTATTTCTTCTTGATCATATATCTGGTGATTATTAAAGCCACTTATTTGCACATCTTTGTTCGATGCCATTTATTCGCCTCCAATTAGTGTATTTTCGTCAACTTTGTATTGCGGTTTTAACCATTTTTCAAAAGTTGTCATATAATACAAAACTGACTTTACTGATTGATTAACAGAATAGAAAGTAGATTTCGAGAAATCATTTAGTTCAATAGAAGTAAATTCATTTTCTATTTGACGCTTAAGGTATATTAGTATCTCGACCCATCCATCCGATAGTCTCGTGCTGTTTTCGATGAACTCTTCGCTTTCAATTACTTCAACGGTAAAATCATCAAATATGTTTATATAAACGTTCTTCAATTTACTTGTGACTTTATTACGTTCAATTTTTGATAATTGTTTAGTTAATAGGACATCTACCAGTGAATCACACTTATCTTTAAATTTATCCATAACATAAACTGCAGTAGCGATACGAGAAAATAGCAAACGATCGAATATAATTACCCAGCTAACATTTTCACTCAACCAATCTTCAACGTTTTTTTCAGATTTAATAAACCTTTGTATGGATAGCGAAAGAATCAAATCATCTGATGATTGAATCGTATAATCCGAAATTAAACTTGAGTCAGCGCGATCTAATTTAAATTCCGATTTTAATTTTTTAAATCTTCGATTTTTCTTGAAAGATTCCAAAGGATTGTCTTCATTTGCTAGATTTTGAAGAATTTGATTTGTTTTTTTGTGCCACGGGTTTTTATCTGATGAAACTTTTTGTAATAATAATGTCTTCCACTTTTCATTGTAATCAAAAGTGCCATCTTCATTGGACAGATTTAATCTTGTGTCAAGCTTGTTAATGATAAAGAGATCTAACCATAACGATAAAGGAGAAATGCACTCTATATATGCATTGTTTTTATAGACATCTGGGGAACCAGTGTAAGTATTTAATAATAAATATAAGTCTCTTTCAAAAACCTTTGACCATAGAAATTCTGGTGGTGATAAGTCCGCACCATTGGCTTTAGCCATATAGTAACAAGTAAGTACAAATATTTTATCAAACTTACAATAGTTAATTAGTTTCTTATTAGCTTTAAGCAAGTGTTGTTTGAGGTCATTTTCTTCTTTTTTTCTATTGAAATTGAATTTTTTTACTTCTTTTTTTGTTCCTAAATTTTCTATTACACAAGATCTTGCAAGAAACCTACTATAGGCTTGAGCTTTTGATTTGTTTTCGTGACCCTTTGCGTAGTTCAAAAACAAATTACATAATGCCACCTGTACATCAGTAAGGTCTGATAATTGTACTATTGGTTGACCTAACTGCTTTTGAAATATTTCAGTAAGCTTGTTTATGTTAATATCCAATTTGCCGCTAAATCCACCTAATTCTTGTATATCATCCTCAACTGTTACATATTTTGAATCTTCAGTTTTGTCAAATGTTAAAATTTTTCCATTATAAGATAATATTTTGTTTAAAATGCAAAATCTTATTGGCCCATGCTCCATAGACATGCTGCCGAATGCTTGCTCTTTCGGATTTTTAGCCATCAGAGCGCCATATTTATACCCAGCTATGATGGCAGGGTAATCCTGTGATTTGATTTTTATAATCTCGTTAATCTTATTAATCTTATATCTAAAGGAATATGGCTTAGTCTTAATAAAATAGTACCTCATCCTTCTCCAGAACAGAAATAGTGGTATCGGGTAGTAAAACATCAAACATACACTTATTTTATGAATAGCAGAGTCGCCAGATATTCCATATTTAGATTTTTCATATATATAATTTAATTCACTGATAAAGGAATCAGGAACAATTAAATCAATCATTGGAAACTGGTTTACGAGTTTAAATGTTCCTATGCTCATGTAATGAGCTGGTATTCTTAAAATATTATTTAAAAAGTAACACAAAATTACTAGTATTACTGCCCCAAGTAGAAATAAGGCAAATCCGTCAGACTCACCATTTTGATTGGTATTAGCACTCATTTTTTTAGGCCTCGTGAGAGATTCATTAACGCTATAACAAACAGCATAAATGCGATAAAGTTAAGACAAATTTTTGATATTGATGCAGCTGCGATATTTAGTGAGAACCAGTGAAGAAAGTAGGCCAATAAAACCATTAAGATGCCAGGTATAATCTTTGGAAAAATGCTACTTTTTTGCTGTTCTTTATCTACAAACTCTTTTCTACTATCTTTATCATTGATGATGTCTTTTTTAATAGTGTTTTGTCGTTCCTTTTCACCTGAAAGAGTAATAATTAAATCTGAAATGGTTTTGAATACACCAGAGGCCTGTTTAAAGATGGACGTTATTTCTCGAAACATTCTATACAGTGGGAAAAAAACTAACTTCAAGCCTACAAATTTCTTTTCACTGGCTCCGGCATTATTTATCATAGCTGTGTTCAGTGACTCCACCAGCTCCAATAGGCGTTTGGCTGACTCACTGTCTAGTATTATTCCAAATTCAGGTCTTGGATTGACTTTCATTGACGAAAATTTATCCCCATATTTTATGTCTAAATTCTTTCCATGAGTCACTAAATACTTAAGATATTCTGTATTGATGAGAAATTGTTGATCTAGCATAAAACTCTTATTGGCATTAGGTGTAATCGATTTTATAAATCTTTGTGCTATTTTTTCTGCTTCTTTTGATTTTTTAACATCAATTCTTAAGATAAAGCTTTCTTCCATATAACTCATACTTACTTCGTACATTATTAACTCCCTAGTAGTTGAGCTTGGGCTTTGCATAGCCCCACTATAAGGCTTGAGTATGTCTCAATTGAATCTTTGAATTTAGTGATCCCATCGGATAGCGGTGTTCCTTCAGGGAAATCAGAAAAGCAAAAGTTAAACCTTTCTGCTATATCTTTTGATACAGCATTCCTAGAGCGAATGTCATCTTGTTTAATAATTTGTGGGATTATTTCCATAGTATTGTTAAAAGCAGCGGCTAGTTCTGTCAGGAGAAGGCCTTTATGTCCATTTAAATATTTATTGTCTGCAATTGTTCTATCAACTAATGCAGCGACTTCGACCGCCCACAGAGCATTTTCTAAGGGTATATCGTGTAAATCATTAAAATTATGCTCCGACAGTTCTGAATATAATTCGATGGCCATGCTTATTATTTTGTGTGGTGCCACCTTTTCAGAATGTACCTGATCAACTTGTTCTTTTAAGATAATTCCAAGTAGAAACATAATTCGATGCCCAACATTTGGGTAGTCGATATTGGAGTGGTTTTTCTTTATTAATTTTAATTCATTTTTGAAATCTTCTTTTAGTACTTCCGGATCTTCGCTATTGGTCATTGCAGCTATGAGAGGTGCGAGAGATACAACGCCATCCAATAGCAAAATAGGTGTATCGTTATACTCGTAAGATTTGTTGTCGTTCATCTAGCTGGCATAACCTTAGAGTATGAAGAGGCAGTTTTTTTGTATTCTTGCACTTCACTTTCGCTGAGCTTATGTATATCAGCACTGTTAGCCATTATGCAGCATGTTACGTATGCGCTGTCTTCGTCAGATACGACTGGTTCTACAATAAGATTTTGATGGTAGAAGCCTTTTTCATAAACATTCAAAGTTGATTCTAAGATTGAAATGTATGAAGCGATTTTCTTAGGGGTGGTTAGTCGCCATGCTTTGGAGCTCTCTGGAGTAAGACATTCAATGACTTTAAAAAAATTGGTATGTCTTTTCCCGATTTTTCTTACTTTAGACAAGAGAGGAGCTGCTAAAATTAATGCTTCTGAAGGGTGTGAAAACTCGCTAGAGCTTATGTAGCGTAGAAACTTGCCACGTGATGGCTCCCCGTCTGATTCATTATTTTCATGGACCATAAAGCCTTTGGCACGCAATGACACGAGTCTATTTCTAAAGTGCTCAAAAAAGATCCTTTCTTGGCTTATGTCTTCTAGTGACCGAGAGTTGTTGTCTTTGGCACAGATAACACTATTACGCTCTGTGCGTGTGGTATTCATAACCTCACCACATGATTCGCAACAACGTTGCTGCAGGAAAGTACCAAGCTTAATTTCGCTCATAATGAGGCCTCATAAAGTAAAATCGATTAATGTTATTAAATATTATCTAATTTAATAACATTAATCCGTATAACTCAATTAGTTCACTTAAAAATAAAGTTTTTGCATTCTTTACTTGAGCATCTCAGTGCTTTGTATGCCTTTTCATTCTTTTTACTTACTCCCGCACAAGTCAACATAACACCTTCACAAGGTACTCCATCGTAAACTTTGTCACATCGATCTCCATGGCCATCTAAGTCCTTTAACGGCTCAGATTTGTAATCAGGAAATCTTTTGTTGCACGATTGACAGAAGTAACTTATTCCGAATTTCCCAGCCTTTTTCTCAATAGGCCTATGGCAAATCGGACACTCGTAGCCGGTTATTTTCAAAGGGGCCGTAAACTCAAAGAGCGCAGGATTAATCTTTACGGTATTGACCAGGTCTTCAATGTATTTGTGGTTTTTACTAAGGATGTCTGCGTACTTTGCAGAACCCTTGAGAATGAGATTAAATTCTTTCTCCCAAGTAGCAAAGAGAGAGATATCAGTTAGCTCTTTAGGTAGAGCGTTATAAAATGCAATCCCAGTGGGTGTAGGCTCAAGAAATATCGATTTTTTGTCTGTAACCTGTTTGACAAGGCCATGCTTGATTGTTTGTTCAATAGCCGGCCCCTTTGTGGCAGAAGAACCAAGACCACTGTTTTCATCTTTTTCGAAGTATTTGGCAAGATGCTCAAATTCTTCCGGCAAGTGTTTTCCAATATTGGATAGCTCTTTTACTATATCGTGTGATTGAAGCCTTGGTGGGATCTTTGTTGAGGATTTTTTGGTAACGACTTTTTTAGGATAGCTTGTATTTGTAGCTATATCCGGTATCTGAATGATTTTCCTCTTGCTATCGTCATAGAGGCTCCAGCCGTCTTCTAGAATAATTTCGCCCACGGCTTTGACATTGTATTCACCACAGCGTCCATATATTGTCGTTTTCTCAGTAACGAGGTTTCCAAGAAACATCATGCTGTAGCGAACTACAACCTCCTTGTAAACATCCCACTTAATCCCTTTAGTATCTTGATCCCATCGTTTACCAGTCGGGAGGATAGCGGTATGAGCTTCCTCCGCTTCCTTACCCTGCAATGTGACCTTACTACTTGTTCTAGAATAATCTAGATCCACCAGCTTATTATTGAGAGACTGATTAACTACATCTAGAACAGGCGGTAGAACCTGCTTTGCTCGTGCCCATTCTGAATATTCAATAGCGTTACCATCGGTACGTGGATAGCTTTGGTATCCATTTTGATAGTTGTCGTTTGCAGCCTCCAGTACACTGTTTGCACTATATCCATACTTTGTCCCCATACGTATTTGCAATGTGTCTTGCTTAAATGGCTCGGGTGGGGGGGTAACAACTTTTTCTATGTACCTTTTAGTAATTACTAGTTCACTATTAATGAGTTTTTTTGAAATCTCATCTTTTTGTTCTGTAGTAAAAACCCTTTCACTTTCAACCTCAAAGTCAATTGTTCTATTTCCTGAAGTTACTCTCAGATGAAATGTATAAAATCGCTCGGGAATAAAATGTTTGCGCTCTAAATATCGCTTAACAAGTATCGAAAGGACAGGAGTCTGTACTCTGCCACAAATCAATTTACCGTCAGGCAGTTGATTCAATTTCTGGGCTGTCAGGGAGTAGAGACGACTCAGGTTCATACCAACAGCATAATCAAGGCGCTGCCTACATGCTTCGGATTGAGCGATTTTAATAAAGGGCTTATATTCCGGCAGGTCTTCAAAATTTTTGTCAAATAATTCACGGCATCGATCAGGATCATAGGTTTTAATGCCTACTCTTTTTGTCATACCTTTGAAACTGGCCATTTGACGTACTAGCTCGCCAATATATACGCCTTGCTCATCAGGGTCTGTACTTAACACCAGAATGGAGGATTTCTGGATTTGTTTTCTTACATGGGATTCCAGTGCTTCTTTACGTTCTAGCACCTTGAATTGATTTACGACTGCAAAGGGAAGGTCATCAAGGGACCACTGTTTGAACTTAGGATTAATGTCGTGCGGCTCTAAAAGAGTGTAAATGTGGCCTTGAGTGTATCCGATAAAAACCGATTTACCTTTCCAAGAACCATAGAAGCCATACTTGTGAGTAGTGAAATTTGAACCTTTATTTAAAGCCTTGTAGACGACTTCTGCGACAGTTTTTTTCTCCGTGATTATAGACACATCAACGGGATTGATATTGCCATTACTAGCCATGCTTTTTTTCCCAAAAAAAAATGGTCCGGCCGCGAGTGCGACCAGACCATGGTAAGGTTAATTAATACTTTGGATTATTAGAGGTAGGATTAGCTAGGACCAGTTCAGCACTTTCTTGACGGTCTTTAATCATTTGAGCTTTTCTTGCTTCAAGCATAAAGTCTGTCATGTGCTGCATGACTGAGCCATCATAAGATACCTCGTTGGTATTTAACGAAGCTTCTTTTTGAGGGGATTGTACTTCCACGTACTGATTTGGCCCTGCTCTTTCATAGACAGGTACACTGTCTATCCTGTCAATAATATTGTTCCAAACTTCTGAAGATTTAACGTTTTTACCTTCAAAGGTTTCATAAGGGTTAAGCGAGTCTTTTTTCTCATTAATCCACTTATACTCTAGAATTGATAAAAGATTTTTACTATGTAACAGGGTATTTATTGCATCGACATACTTTGAGTCAACAGAAACACCTAAACAACGAGTTTTCTCTTGAGTGTCAATTGCTTGCTTTAACGCTTCGTGAGTTTTGTATTTGTAGGTCTGCGGAAGATAGTATTCAACCTTAATTGAGTCTTGTTTTGGCTCGAATCCACGCTGAATTAGGAAATCATTAATCATGATGGCAAATCGGTTAGCATCTTTATACTGACCTCGCTCCTTCGCTGTAGGGAACATCTCATTAATACGTATATCATTCACTACATAGCAATGGCGTGAGTCGCCGCTAGAACCATAAATTTTCTGATTGTTAAACGGGTCACGCATCAAATACGCTTGTATTGGCGAACCAGATAAAGAGTCGTGATTACACATAGAGAAGAAATCTTTTAGACCTCTCTGTATGGTCATAGAATGAATTCTAGCTTCGTTGTCTTTAGCTCTGTCGCTACCAATAATATAGTTTTTGTTCCATTGTTCTGATTCAGCTTCATCTAGCCCAACAGTCAGACCTATCCATTGTCTCTTAGGGCTAAAGTGGGACATAGCACCTGCCTTGTTAGTCATGGCGATATTATCTCCACCCAACTTATAGTTAACTGTTAGATTATTGCCAATATCTTCCATGATGTTACCCATACGAGCATAGGCAACGGCCTTATCGGGGTAAATGTTGCTAGAACCAGAGTCATTTTTTCTTTGCATGACGAAAGTTAAATCGTTCGGCATTATGCCATAGGATTTTTTCTCACGACCTTTGTTTGATGTGTGATGGGCCAGTGGGTTCGTATCATCCGCGTATCCTGCAGAGCTAGCTTCTTGGATGTATTTGTTCATTTCCGCTGAAATAAGCGCAACTCTCGCTTTAACTAACTCCTCGGATTCGCCGTACTGATTATCCTTGGCTTCTGAAATTTGCATTTCATAACGCTCCACAGTGGACAAATATTCTTCTAAGTTGGTATTAGTACCACCGCGTTTTGCTAAGTAATCTACCACTGTAAACGTAGGTTTACGAAGAATCCCATCATCGAAGCCAGGTTTAATGTTTGATATCAGCTCTTGAACATAAGGTCCGGTTTGTAGTCCTGACGCCCCTTTACGAGTGTCAATCATAGTTTGCTCTATACTCGACTCTAAGCGTTTATTAACAGATTGCTGCATTCTGTCTTGAGCTTTTTTAATCATCAGCATTTTGGTTTCGTCTGTTGCTTTGGCCATTGTTTTCGCAGCATGGTTTTTTGCCAATTCTGCAAGAGCTTCCTTAGGGTCGAACTTACTCACATTAATCAAATCTGGATCTTTACCGCACAAATTTGAATCTAAATAGATCATGCTCTGAATGGCGGGTTGATTTAGATGTTCTGCGGAGACTTTAAGGTCAGACTTCTCAGATAAAGTCTCCCCAGAAGGCCCTACAAAGCTTATGGCGTATGATTTACCAGCATTTTCAGCAGGATCAATTGACTGCACGCGAATAGCTACGTCATCCATAGTCGCGTGCTTAAAAAAAACCTGCTTATTCCGATCGACTATTTTTGCAACTGGCTTTAATAGAACATTATCTGAAGATACGAACTCCATATTGTCGGGATTAGATTCATCTAAAACGACAGTTTTTTGTTCTTTCTGGTTTACCTGTATAAGCTTATTTTCTAATTCAGAGGTGACATATTTAAAGAAATCTTTCTCGTTATCCAATGCACCTACAATTGTATGCCGTGGGTACATTTTTTTCGTTGAATTTTTAGCTGCCTCGTTATGTGACAGCTCGTCATCAATATACCGGTCAATTGCATCAATTTGCCTCGCTCCATATATCCCGCCGTCACGGTTATTTATTGCATTGCGCATGTCCTCGACAAAATCTTTTGTTAGGAATAATGCATCGTTATGTTCATAGCCATCTTTTATGTGTTTGTCATATTCAGATTTAACAGCGGCGATGACAGCGCTAACGAATTTACCGTTCTGTGCAAGATATCCACCTATTTGTAAATTAACCTCCATCTTAGGGCCAAACAACAGTGGCTTATCAGATCCATCAGTAATCAAGTTATTGCCTTTAATGTTGCGCATAGACAACTCTTGTCCATTCATTAATACAGGCGATCCATCGTAGCCAAGAAGAGCGCCATTTTTTGCCAACATAACATTGGCATCTTTTAGCCCCAGCTGCTTGATTATGGAACTATCCGATTCAATACTTCGACCGTCTTGTAATTGAAGAGTCACGTATGCCGTCTCATTTGAGTTAGCAAGCTGAGCTCGAACAGTAGCGACATTCTCCTTAATGGTTAGGGGATCACCAACCTGTATTTGACGATTTCCGTCCACAAGGACAGGTATAGACTCGCCTATTTCGTAACCGGTATCCGGCATAGGAGCCTCAACTGTTCGTCCGTGAGACGTGACAAGAGACCCACCATGCTTTCCAGTTAAGATTCGAATTGAATCTAACTTTGGGCTGGTGGATAGAATACCAGTCGGTTGCTGCTGAACCGCGAGTAAACTATTAGAATGTTTTAAGCCCATAGCCTTAAAAAGAGGGTGATTTACTGAAACACGCTTGCCATCCCCATCAACAATATTATCTGATACGAGGACAGGAGAAGGGAATAGGTCAAGATCCTTCAAATAGAGATCAGAAGGTTTTTTTAAAGTAGTAAGATCAAGTTTGTTTTCTTTTAACTTTATCTTCAACATTTCCTTAGACACCACTTCTGCAGTATCACGTGAAATTACTACTTTACCGTTTTTAGCTACTTCGTTACGCATCATATCGAGCAGAAGAGGGGAACTAGATCGAATTTCTTCTTTTGTCATTTCCTCATCAATAACAAGACCAAGATCTGCATTTAATGGGGCTTTTGCGCCGTAAACAGTTAGATTCTCAGGTTTAAGCCATCCTTCTGGCGAATCGTTATTGACACTTAATCGTGCTAGGCGCTCTTTGTATACGAGCTGTCGATTGCTTTTAGTTAATGCATCCCCAGGGTCTTTGTAGGCACCAAATTCTGAAACCTCATCGATTTGTTTTCCGATATCCAAGTAATGTGTGCCGATACTTTCAGGGTCGACATCGTGATTGAGCAAATATGTTATCGCTTCAATGCCATATAGCCGACCGACATTACCGCTATTAGGTTTGTAAATATCGTTATCTAGAACAAAGTTATACTCAATGTCTGGTCCATACTTATCGTGTAAAACTTGAACTGTGTTAGGTAGTTCTTGTGCAGACAGGTAGGCTAGATGTAGCACCCTCTCATCAGCTTCTGAGTAAAATCCTTCAACAGTGTGTATATCAGTAATACCCTCAGTTAGAACTACGCGATCAACTTCGCTAGGAATCTCACCTATGCTGTATACCCCCGTTGTTCCAGCACCTAAGCCGGTTGGGTTAATAGGTAATTTAGCTTCAAATTTTTTGTTTGAACTCCCCGACATTGTTTGCAATCGAGTTAGGCTCTGAGTGGACGCAAACTCATTGTCTAGTGTCGGGTCAGTCGAAGATATCTTCGATATCTTAGCAACAAGTGTTTCTTTATTGTGATCAAATGTCATTTTCAGGTTGGGAAGATTACGCTCGACCTCAAAAGGGACCTGCTTACGAAGGAACTCATATGGTGGTCTCTCAACGCCGCTCATAGCATCAAAAGCGCTCGACTTAGTGACTAACAAATCACCAACTTCCTGTCTAAGCTGCTCTTCACGTACGAGGCGGTCTTCGGCATTTTTAAGATTAATTTTTTCTATTTCCAAACTTGACCGTAGTTTTAATAGGTCAACATTCTCTCCATTAAAATATCCATTCATTTCTAACTCAGAATCTTGTCGATATTGTCTACCAGCAATGGCGACTCCGACTACTGATCCTAAGCTTGATCCACCATTGTGAGCATTTACGGCGAGAACATGAGTACCATCATTGTCGTAGATAGACACAAAGACATCATTACCCGCTTCGCCAAGCGCTTTCTTTTTCATTAAAAGAGAGCCGCCAACACCATTTTCAAAGTTTTCTAATTTCAGCTGGCCCATTGCGAAATACTTAGAAAATTTCGCGACTTCGCCTTCAATAGCACGTGCAAAAGGCACACTTCCACTCAGTTGGCCACCAAATAGCTGCACAGCTCTTTCTATGTTAGGTACATGGGATTTGTAATAGTTACCAGAATCAGTAAGTGATTCTAATGTACTTGTTGAGTAGCTTGCCTTTTCATATGCGTGTGGGTGAGTATCGACAGTAGTGCCTTCTTCTAGTAGCTGCCTTAATTCTCGCTTTACGGATGAGAACGCCTTGGCGGGGAAGCCATATGAGGCAGGGGCTTGTTCAAAATCCTTGGTGTTACCATTTTTTAATTTCAGATCATTTCGAGCAAAACCACCGAGGCGCCCCACGATAGACTTGCAGTCACCATCACCGACCACAACGAATCCATTGTTAGAGGGATTGCGTAACAACTGTAATGGTGCGGCACCAGTCAGCTCATGTAAATGTGATTCAAAAGCTTTTATCTGAGAGGCGCGATCTAATTGAAAGTGTTGTTTATGACTATCATTGATTAGTGCGTTTGGCACCACATAACACTCTTTTTTAAGACCACCTATATCGACTGTTTTTATCGCCCCAGAATTTCTTAATTCATTAGCAATATAAAGCTTTGTCTCGGTGTTGAACGACGTTTGGTTATCAATAGGACTGACGATAAGATTGGATTTTCGTTCGTATTCTTGAAAAGCAATTTCTGCAGGTTGTAAATTAGCCGGTAGTTTTTGTAACGGCTTTTCAGTTGCCAATGTATGAATTAGTTGGCCATCATTGGATATGAGTTTTGCTAAGTCAATTGGAGTTAAGTTTGAAGCTGCTACAACGACAGACGATCCTCTTTGCGCAACACCACTAAGCTCCTCAGAGAGGATGTTTCCGACAGCCTCGGCATCTTCATCTAAATCAAAATTTATCCGATAGCTTGTTAAGTTGTTGTCGTGTTTTTTGGTTTGCAATGAACCGTAGAGTGTATTGTCATCAAGCGTTACAGAGATTGCATTCAATTCAAGCTGAAAACTAGCTTTTTCAATGATGGTTTCAGCTCGCTTAGTTGTTATCTGCGCCTCGCTTCGCATTTGTTCATCAAGCTGTTTAAACGGTATGTTAGTGGGCTGCATCATTTTACCAGGGGCGCACCAGCTAAAACCATAATGATCAAGAACAACTAGTTCATTATCGCTGAATGAAATCTTATTCTCAGGTGTAGCAATATAAGAAGGCCTCCCGTCAACTGTAGTTGAGTGTAGGTATACGTTTGTTCCATCAAAGTTACTAAAGTGCATCAAATCCATTATTGAACCTCCATTGATAGATATTTACTAGTTTCCTGATTTAGATAGAGTAGCGGCGAAAAAATATCACCTGCTTGACGAGATAGCTCTGATAGAGAAAGCATCAAAGCGCCTGTAGACTGCGTAACTAAGGCCGAAATGGTTAAATTGTAGTTTTCCACTAACATAGCGATAACTAATCGCTTATCGTAAAGCTCATCAATTATTTGTTCGGGTATGTTCTCTATCATGATTTTTAGTTCAGTAGCATTTACAGGGCTATGGTCGCGAAGATTATTGATTGCCTCGCGCATAGCTAATGCATAATTGCCTATAGAATTCTCTATAGACATAGCGATTTCATGGTACTTTTCCCCTATCACTTGGATCTCTTCGTCGTTTATTGCTTGACCACGACTAACAGCCTCAACAGCAGTATCGATACGGCCAAGCTCTTCATTAGAAAGGGGTACAACCTCTTTTATATGATCAACAGTTAACCTGTATGAGTTGGGCGCTTCACTGATGGTTGCAGAGGCTAACTCCATAAAAAAATTTGCTAGTGTTACGTTAAATCGATGCCGATCTAGTTTGATAGTTCTACCGATCTCATTTAAAAAAGGATCTTGAAAGCAGACAATTCGAACATACGTTTTTTTAGCAATATACCCTGATAACCAGCCAAGTTGGCTGGCAATTATCCGCGCTGAAATCTCTTGATATTCTGCTATATCGTCTGGAAAGTTAGGGATCACAGGTATAATGATATGCATACTGTTTTCAAGCCCTTGGCAATCCGGTAGGGCAAACATAAGGGGGGTCACACTGAATTTGGACTGTAAAAAACAGGATTGCACTTTTTCCGTTAACGCCTTCGCGGCGGTTGGTTCTGATTGGAAATGAGAACAGATTGGAGCTAGTAGAGCTTGTGAAATATTGGAGACATTTACCAAAGAGTTCAGCTTTTCCTTAAGTCCCCCATCACATAGACCAAAGCAACCGTTACTATCAAACCGGCTACCAGATAAAACTGTTTTAATGAAAAATGGGGAGGTCTGAATGAGAACTCCTTGAACGAGTTGAAGCAGAAAGCTTTCAATTGTATTTGCTGTGCCAATCTCAGTCTCTTCGAGTTCAAGTAAGTTCTTTTCTGTCATTCCGTCGGGTATTTGAGATAGCACGTATGCAGAAAATTGCTCCACACTGACGTTCCCCAATAAACCTCTTGAATCTGCATTTTTAAGTAATATCTCAGCATTCGATCGGCTTCTGCTCACTTTGTATCTCCTAGAATTTTATCAATTTCTTTAATTGAGGTTGGGTAGTAGATTTTGTCTTTGTAATAGAGTGCTGGGACATATGGACGAAATGTTTTTTCATCAAAACTTTTCCCATCCGCTGTCATTTGTTTTTTGGCCAATGACGTTAAGACTTGATAGTTGAAGCCCATTCGGGCGAATCTGGATAACAGATCTTTAGGAACATTTTCAAAGTCGATGTCATGTTTTTCACCGAGAGATTTGAACGATGAGCAATTTTCTTGACACCCAATGTCTGATACATTTTTGTAAAAATCTGGTAGTGCAGCTCCAGAAGACAAGTTCCACAGAGCTTGGTATAGAGAGCTTCTGCTGGTAACACTCGCGCCAATAAGTACGTAATTAAATCTGTTTACATTTCCTCTCAGTAGGGCGTCACGCCTGTATTCCTTCCAGCCTAAACAGTTGTAATCAATAAATAAGATTGGTTTTTCTACATTAATTTTGGGGCTTAGCCACTTAGCTACGTGCTGGGGGACGACCCAGCCGTCATCTTTCTGCTTGTTTAAAGGCAAGCTTTCTACTGAATTTCCAACCTCATTAAGTCCGCTTTTGTCTGAAATACTCGCGGTATCTGCTAAAGCCACCCCTGAAAATACTAATAGAAAAAATAATAGAATATGCATTTTAGGTACCTTATAATGATATTAAATGAGGTAATTGTATTAACGTCAATAAGCTTATTAAGTATATAACTAAATTGAGTGATTAAACAGATGGCACAAAAAGGAAATGATTTTGAGAATACAGACGGTGTTAGCGCCTGTTCGTCAGACAAGCTTAAAAAGTCTGTCGGTAGGTTAAGAGCTATAGCATCCATATCTTTCACCACAGCATTCATTGCCGTAATAATTGCTCTACTTGAGCTCTTCTTGATTTTAAAGCTCGCACACCCATCGACTATTCAAACAATAAGCTATCTCAATGACGAAGGCGTTTTAGTCACGGAAAATGCAATATCGAGCGTCCCAACAATTTCTCAGTCGAGCTCATTTTTGCAAAGCTGCCTGAAAAAAACTTTTCAAGTAACGTCTGGTTCATATGATGATGATATTAAGCAAGCCAGTTATTGCTATGACTCTAGAACCGAGCCTTTCCTTAGAAAAAGGATAGGGGAGATAGTGGACTCATACTTTTCTAGCAGAAAAATAGTGGGTGGTTTTACTGTTGATAGGATTGGTGTCAGTTACGTAAATAGCTATAAGTCAGTTGGTCATGACATTGGCTTTTGTACTAAAGACATTTTTAAAGCGATTCCGGAAGCGAATGATTGTAGATCCTACGATTTCACCGTGTATTTAGACGCTATCAACTATCAAACAGGCAAAACTGCGCCGATTGATTACAAAGGTAAAGTTGCGTTAGTCATTACTAATCGTGCTTCTGACGAGCGCGGTCAATACATTCATATCTTGCAAGCAGAGTAAAACAATGAAAGTTCGAAGCCACGTTGCCGCTACAGTCGTATGCATAATTTGCAGCCAACCTACATTTGTATTGGCTGCTGATAAAGAAGTTCCTATGCCATTTAATCTTCATGATGTTGTAACCAATGTCTTGGATAAAAAGACAGATAGCATTATGAATATAGATGAAAAAAAGAAGGCTTTAGAAAAGCTTCAAAAATATAGAATTGAATCAGAGTCTTTGGTGAGTAGTGCATATGACAATGTAACTCCAATTACTACCCCTATCTACATCAATATGGATGGTACGGGGCCTATGCCAGTAATCAAAGTAACCCCGACACGACCAACCACCATCGCCTTCTTAACGGAAGATGGCAAACCTGTACCAGTTGGAACCCCTATAACAAAAGATCCTGTGAAAGGCGAAACAGCACGATTTTCTGTAAGTAAGGTTTCTGATCTCGCCCATGTTTATGAATTCAGTACAAACGTTTATAAAGGTGAGACTACGATGGATTTGTATTTTCAAAATTCTACATTTCCAGTCACCATAAAAGTGGTCGCAGGGACAGAATATCATGCTGGCGCTAAAGCAATTGTTCTTGAGTCTTCTAGCTCAGTTCAGGATATGCCTCGCTCAGAAAAAGACATAAATAAGACGTCAGGAAGTGGAGCGAAAATGTCTCAAATTCTCTCCACATTAGCAAACACTAGAACCCCACCAAAGAATTCAACGTTACTAGATATTGAAGGAATAACTCCAGGCGTAATCAAACGTCCGATGTTAAAGATTTATCGATCCCGAATCGAAGGTGAGACTTTTCTTCTATTTTTAACTAATGGGCAGCTACAACGGCCAGATTATATTGAAAGCATGCCCTCAATAACTGTTCGGAATAGACTTTGGGCTTATGCGGTCCCAATTGAAAACAAGAAAGATATTATCTCAATAACTTATGGCGGTATAAATCAACTATATGCCGTAGTTCGTCAAAATCCAATTCGGGATTAGAAAATGAAAAAGATACGGTTTTATTTAATTATTGCAGCTCTATTCTGCGCTGTCCTTTTCGCATCTCTTTTTTTCAGCGGGACAATAAGTATCAAGGAATTATTTGGTATACAGGAAGCCGTTACTCCGACAGCCACAATATCAAATAAAGACACTAAAAAAATTGAAAATGCTGATGGCAACGTTGATGCTAAATATGAGTCTGATTATAAAGCTACACTAAAAAAGCAGAACTCCATTGCCAGACAAAAAGCATCAGTTGCTCTCAACACTGACTACGCCAATGGCGGCATAGTGATTGATGAGAAATTGATGAAGTATGGTGTAGAGAGAGCAAAGAAAGAACAAGAAAAACCACATGTATTAGTTGAAAAAAATTGCTACACCTGTCAGAAACTGAACGAAAAACAGATAGATGATCGCATCAATGCCGCTATCAAAAAACTCAAAAACTCGGGCAATCTCGTTGATTCTGCAAATCAAGCACCTAAATCCCTTTCTGATAAGGTCTTAAGCCTTATTCTACCGAATGGCCGCTCCGCAAGATTGTTGACTGATGCCGGTGAAGTGCCGTTCATTATCGATAGTGACGGCATATTAAACGACCCTACAACAGGAAAGCCTTTAACAAAAAATGGAAAAATTCTTACCCGCGCCGACTTAAAACATAAATCGACAATTCTTACAGATGGCTACGGCAATTATTACGATACTAATGGGCGAAAATTAAAGAAAGAAAAGCTGAAAAAGTCAGATCTTAAAGGCATGACTTACAAAGGCAAAGCGACATACGTTGATAAAAACGGGCAACTTCGCTATGCGGATGGTTCCCCTGTTCTGGATGAAAATGGTGATGCCGTATTTTACGATGAAGATAAAGGCTTCGTAAATGCTAGCGGTGAAGAGTCAAGCTTAGGCAACAATCTCAAAGGTATTGATGGAGCTGTAATTAATGCTGATGGTACTAAATTTGCTCCCGAAAATGGCGCTTTTTCAATTGCTAAGGACCCCATCACAAAAGATCAACTTGATGGCATGCTATACGACGGGAAAGCTACATACGTTGATAAAAACGGCCAGCTGCGCTATATGGATGGCTCGCCTGTTTTAGATGAAAATGGAGACTCTGTCTTTTATGACAAAGATAAAGGATTCATTAATAAAGACGGCAAGAAGTCCAATCTTGGTTCAAAACTCAAAACTTCTGATGGCAAACTCATAACGGCGGACGGGGATGTGATTGCCACAACATCAATTACCCCTCTATCCGACGAAGAGCTTAAGGGGCTAACTTATAACGGGAAGGATACATACGTTGATAAGAACGGCCAGCTTCGATATGCAGATGGGTCACCAGTATTGGATGAAAATGGCGAATCTGTATTTTACGATAAAGACAAAGGATTCGTTACGAAAGATGGCAAGATCGCAGCGGTTGGCGACGCACTTAGGACGGCAAGCGGTAAGGCTGTCACCGCAGATGGTGGGGTCATAAATAGTGTGAGCGAATCACCAATAACCAAAGACCAGCTAGACGGCATGCTATACGACGGAAAAGCAACCTACGTTGATAAAAACGGGCAACTTCGCTATGCGGATGGGTCACCAGTTTTAGATGAAAATGGGGAATCTGTTTTTTACGATAAAGACAAAGGCTTCGTCACCAAAGATG
>NZ_JBAKAS010000035.1:0-15165 GCF_038155025.1 Marinomonas sp. TI.3.20
AACGCCTTCGGCTTCCCCCTTAACTCATAAGCCATAATAAGAGCCTTACTAACAAGTTCACTATCAGGGCTCAGAGACAACGCCCAGCCAACTGGTTTTCTTGCGTATAAATCCATCACAACGGCTAGATAAGCCCAACGGTTTCCTGTCCAAACATAGGTGATGTCACCACACCAAACCTTGTTAGGAGAGCCCACGTTAAACTGTCGAGCCAGAAGGTTCGGCGCAACTAAACTCTCTTGTTTTGCTGGTTTATAGCGATGCTTAGGCTGTTGACAGCTAAGCAAAGTGGCATAGTGAATTTGGCCACCTGATTAGAGATGATAAACTCATCTCATAACTTTACAGGTGAACAAATGACTAAACCAAGAAAGCCTAATTTTAGCCCTGAATTCCGTTTAGAAGCGGCACAGCTTGTTATAGAACAAAATTATAGTGTCGCAGAAGCAGCTGAAGCGATGGGAGTGGGCAAATCGACCATGGATAAATGGGTGAGACAACTCCGCTCAGAGATCCGTGGTGAATCCCCCAAAGCAACACCAATGACAGATGAACAGCGTCGAATTCGCGAATTAGAAAAGCAAGTTAAGCGCCTTGAAATGGAAAAAGACATTTTAAAAAAGGCTTCTGCTCTCTTGATGTCGGACGAGCTGAAAGGCTTGCGTTAATTCATCGACTGCAAGAGAGCTTTCCCGTTGATCATCTCTGTCAGTTATTCAATATTCACAGAAGCAGCTACAGGTATTGGCGTGATAAAGCGGTCGGTGAAACACCTGCTCGTATTATACTCAAAGAAAAAGTTCGAGCCGCTTTTGAAGTAAGTGAAGGCTCTGCGGGAGCGAGAACAATCGCAGCCATTGTCACTCAGGGTGGTACCAGCTTAAGTCGGTATGTCGCAAGTAACTTAATGCGCGAACTCGCTTTGCTTAGCTGTCAACAGCCTAAACATCGCTATAAACGAGCAAAACAAGAGAGCTCAGTTGCACCGAACCTTCTAGCTCGACAGTTTAACGTGGGCTCTCCTAACAAGGTTTGGTGTGGCGACATCACCTATATTTGGACAGGAAACCGTTGGGCTTATTTAGCCGTTGTGATGGATTTATACGCTAGAAAACCAGTTGGCTGGGCGATGTCTCTGAGCCCTGATAGTGAACTTATTAGTAAGGCTCTTATTATGGCTTATGAGTTAAGGGGAAAGCCGAAGGCGTTAATGTTTCATTCAGATCAAGGAAGTCAGTACACAAGTTTAAAATATCGTCGTTTGCTGTGGCGATATCAAATTCAGCAAAGTATGAGTCGCCGTGGAAACTGTTGGGATAATGCCCCGATGGAGCGTTTCTTTAGAAGCTTCAAAACAGAATGGATGCCTGAATTAGGTTACTGGACTTTTTTAGAAGCTAAACATGCTGTAACGGATTACATAGTAGGATACTACAGCCAAATCAGGCCGCATCAGCACAATAGAATGCTGCCACCGAATAAAGCGGAAGAGCTGTACTGGAGAAACTATAAAACCGTGGCCAGTTTTACTTGACCACTACAAAGCGAGTTCGCGCATTAAGTTACTTGCGACATACCGACTTAAGCTTGTACCACCCTGAGTGACAATAGCAGCAATCGTTCTCGCTCCCGCAGCGCCTTCACTTACTTCAAAAGCGACTCGAACTTTTTCTTTAAGCATAATACGAGCAGGTGTTTCACCGACCGTTTTATCACGCCAATACCTGTAGCTGCTTCTATGAATATTGAATAACTGACATAGATGATCAACGGGAAAGCCCTCTTGCAGTCGATGAATTAACGCAAACCTTTCAGTTCGTCCGACATCAAGAGAGCAGAAGCCTTTTTTAAAATGTCTTTTTCCATTTCAAGGCGTTTAACTTGCTTTTCTAATTCGCGAATTCGACGCTGTTCATCTGTCATTGGTGTTGCTTTGGGGGATTCACCACGGATCTCTGAGCGGAGCTGCCTTACCCATTTATCCATGGTGGATTTTCCTACTCCCATCGCGTCAGCTGCTTCTGCGACGCTATAATTTTGTTCTATAACAAGCTGCGCCGCTTCTAAACGGAATTCAGGGCTAAAATTAGGTTTTCTTGGTTTAGTCATTTGTTCACCTGTAAAGTTATGAAATGAGTTTATCATCTCTAATCAGGTGGCCAAATTCACTATGCCACTACAGATACAAAAAAAACAATCATTATCTCAGGTTATTAATAAGGCTAAAAATATGTGATTGGACTCACTTAGGTAAAGTTTCTAAGTTAGAGATAGGCATTTTTTGTCAATCATAAAAAATAAAAATCGGCTTAGTTTTGTTGCCAAGAAAAATACGAGGAACATATGAATAACACGCAAGAGATTCTTGAGGTTAATAATGTCTACAAGGTGTTTGGAACAGCACCTGACAAAGCGATGAGTATGCTTAACAAGGGCATTAGTAAGGAAGAGATCTTTAATAGAACTGGGCAATCTGTTGGTGTTTTTGATGCCAGCTTCTCTGTAAGACGAGGTGAGATTTTCGTTATCATGGGACTGTCTGGATCAGGTAAGTCAACCCTTGTTCGCCTACTAAATCGTCTGATTGAACCAAGCGCGGGCGCCATAAAATTAAACGGTAAAGACATTACGAATTTGCAAGATAAAGACCTGCTTAATGTTAGAAGAAAGAACATGAGTATGGTGTTTCAGTCTTTTGCTTTAATGCCTCATATGTCTGTAATTGATAATGCTGCGTTTGGTCTAGAAATATCTGGTGTTGAGAAAAAGGTTCGTCACGAAAGGGCTCTTGATGCGCTTTCACAGGTAGGCTTAAAAGACTATGCCTACAGTATGCCTAGTGAGTTGTCTGGTGGTATGCAACAACGTGTTGGCCTTGCTAGAGCTCTCGCAAATGATCCTACAATATTATTGATGGATGAAGCTTTCTCTGCTCTTGACCCACTAATTCGATATGAAATGCAAGGAGAGCTCATTCGCCTTCAAAAAGAGCAAGAGAGAACAATCGTTTTTATTTCTCATGATTTGGATGAGGCAATTCGTATTGGTGATCGGATTGCTATTATGGAGGGAGGTCGTATTGTTCAGATAGGTACTCCAAAAGAGATCATGGAAAATCCTGCTGATGACTATGTTGCTTCATTTTTCAAAGGTGTTGATATTGCCAAAATGAAGAAGGCTGGCGATATTGCTAGTAGTTCTGAATGTCTAATAAACTCTCCTGATAATTTCGAAAAAGATCTGAATGATTACGCTTATATTGTTGATGCGGATAATAACTATATGGGCGTATATCCAAATGATAAAAACACTAAGGCAACAATACAGGATGTTTTTTCAGAAAAGATAGGTTCACAATTTAAAATTGATGCAGACTCTCCAGTAAAAGACGTTATTACGATCGTTGCACAATCACCATACCCAGTTCCTGTTATTGATAAACAAGGTAAATATCAAGGGACTATCTCCCAAAAGATATTGTTAGAAACTTTATCTAATAACCAAAACTAAAATTATCACTTAAAAGGAATCAAATATGATCGATGTAAGTCTTTTAGACCCTTTCCAGACTTTAAATATTCCTGTGGGGGATTGGGTTCAGAATTTATTAAATTATTTAGTGCATAATTTTAGGCATATATTTAGAGCAGCTCGGTGGCCAATAGACCAAATTCTAATGTTCATTGATGCAATTCTAAATTATATACCTCCAACTATCGCGATAATTCTCTCCGCTTTATTTGGGTGGCAGGTTTCAGGCCCCAAAATGGGAGTGTTTTGTGCATTTACATTATCTGTTCTCGGCTTAATTGGTGTCTGGCATCAGTCAATGGTGACGTTGTCATTGGTGCTAACGTCTTTGTTTTTCTGTGTTGTGATTGGTATTCCAATGGGAATTCTTTCAGCAAGATACGATCGCCTAGAAAGAACAATTCGACCTATTCTGGATGCTATGCAGACACTTCCAGCTTTTGTGTATCTTGTTCCAGTAGTTATGTTATTTGGTATTGGTAATGTTCCAGGTGTGCTGGTCACTATCATTTTTGCTATTCCACCACTAGTTCGCCTGACTAATCTTGGTATTCGCCAAATTCCTGAAGACAAAATTGAAGCAGCCAGAGCTTTTGGTTGTACGCCTAAACAAATGCTAACGAAAGTTCAATTGCCACTTGCAATGCCAACAATTATGGCAGGTGTGAACCAAACCTTAATGATGTCTCTATCAATGGTGGTAATTGCATCAATGATCTCTGTTGAAGGTTTAGGCCAAATGGTATTGCGTGGTATTGGGCGCTTAGATATGGGGCTAGCAACGGTGGGAGGCCTTGGCCTTGTGTTGTTAGCAATTTTTCTTGACCGTTTAACTCAAGCAATGGGGGAAAAAGCAGGTAAAAGTAGCGGAAAAGCTTGGTACAAAACAGGTCCTATTGGCCTAGTTAGAGGTATTTTCTGTTCTTCATCCAAAAAAAGACCACTAGCTCTATGAAAAAAGTGATTCAACAATAACGATAGACACATAAAAGGAAGCAATATGATCCACTTTAGTCAACACATTAAATCGTTTATTACAAAGCCATTATTATTAGCTTCGGCTACAATGGCGGTATGTGCTCCAGCTATGGCAAGTGACATGAAACCAGGTGAAGGAGTAAAAGTAACTCCTATATTTTCGACTGTATTGGAAGAACGTTTCCGAGGCCAGATTGCTATAGATGGACTTGAGGCTCTTGGCTATGATGTGCAAGAACCTAAAGAAACAGCTTATGCAACAATGTTTCTTGCTCTTAGTAATGGAGATGCTGATTTCACTGTCCATATGTGGAATAAATTGCACGACACTTTTTATCAAAGATCTGGTGGTGACGATACTATAATGAAAGTCGGTGTGGTTATGCCAGGCGTTCTTCAAGGTTATCAAATTGATAAGAAAACGGCCGATAAATACCATATTACCTCACTTGCAGATTTAAAAGATCCAAAAATTGCTAAACTATTTGATATTAATGGTGATGGAAAAGCTGATCTTACAGGTTGTAACCCAGGCTGGGGTTGTGAATTGGTAATTGACCATGAGATTAAAGCTTATGGGCTTGAGAAGACTGTAACTCAGGATCGTGGATCTTATTTTGCTTTGATGGCTGATACTATTACACGTTATAAGCAGGGTAAACCAGTCTTGTTTTATACGTGGAGCCCACAATGGATTGGTGGAGTTCTTAAAGTTGGGGAAGATACAACTTGGCTGTCTGTACCTTATACCGATCTGCCTGGCGGTAAGAACGATGTCGTCACCACTTTCCAAGGGAAAAACCTAGGTTTTGCTGTAGATGAAGTAATGGCTGTAGTTAATAAAGATTTTGCTAAGAAAAACCCTGCAGCAGTAGCTTTTCTATCTCAGTTCCAAATTACACCAAAAGCTGAAAGTATTGAAAATTTACAGATGAGAAACGGTGAAAAGTCTTTGGCTGATATTAAGCGACATGCTCGAGATTGGATTAAAGCACATCAACAGGAGTATGACTCTTGGCTTGCTGCTGCACGAAAAGCAGCTAAAGAGTAACATTACTTTTTAGCTTAAAGGGTAAAGCCAAAACTGGCTTTACCCTTTTTTATATTAATGATAATGGTTTATTAAAGAGTTTTTTTTGACTATAAATGTATCAATAATTCTTATGCCTGGTTTCGCTTTGACGTCTTTTTCATTGACGGTTGAAGCATTTAGTGTTGCGAATCTTGTCCATGAGAGTGAGATATATAATTGTTCAATATTTAGTGGTTCGATAGATCCTAGTGAAAAGTGTGTTGTTAGCTCTAATGGTGTGCCAATTATGGCTGATAAGCATATAATCGATTTTGATAAAACAGATATTATTTGTCTCTGTGCATATAAATCTGCACCAACTTATGAATATGATGTATTAAGTAAACTGCTTAGAAAGCATTATTCTTCTGGCGGAGAAATTGCTTCTCTGTCTAGTGGCTGTTTTATATTAGCTAAATCGGGGGTGTTGAAGCATAGTACTTGTACTGTGACAGATGAACAGAAAAGCATTTTTCAGGAGTTATACCCTAAAATTACAGTTCTGGATAACCTTTATACAGTTTCAAACCGATTATATACATGTAAGGGTGGAACGACCGCTTTAGATATGATGATGTATATAATAGGATTACGTTTTGGAACAGAATTGACACAGCAGATATCCTCTCAATTTCAAGCTGATAGAGTGCGTACCTTAGAAGAAATCAATAAGAGTAACAAGTACTTAGCACTCCGAATTAAGTCACCTGCGTTAGGTGCTGCAATTGAATTAATGGAGTCAAATATTGAACAGCCATATAGCATAGAGTCTTTATGTGAAATGATTGGTTGTTCAGTTAGACGTCTTGAAATGATTTTTAAAAAATTCTTAGGTATTACTCCAAATAAAAAATATCTATATATTCGGCTTAAGCATGCTTATAAACTGATTGAAGAAACAAATTTACCAATATCGGAAATCTCAAATGCTTGTGGATTTTCATCTCATAGCTATATGGGACAATGCTTTAAAAACAGATATGGCATTTATCCCTCTTCTTTAAGATAGCTAAAAATTGCTAATTTTCTTCGTATTTCTTATATCCGAAATCTCCTGATAAAGCTAATAATGGCTCTGTCCCTAAAAAATACACAAAGGAGCAGGGTATGACATCGAATATTCATAGCTATTTACAGGCCTCGACTGTTGATATTCAACAGATCCCCATCATTGATATTGAACCACTTATTAATAGGTCTGATCCTCAAAAAGTTGCTGATCAAATAGGCGCTGTATGTGAGGAAATCGGTTTTTTATATATTAAAAATCATGGAATAAAAAAAGACCTTATGGAAAAAATTAACAAGTACTCGCAAGAGTTTTTCTCCCTCCCTTTAGAAGAGAAGAATAAAATAAACATTATAAATAGTGGCGCAGCGTTACGTGGTTATATCCCTATGTATGGAGAGAATGTGGATCCGAGTTATACTAAGGACATTCAAGGAATGTTTTGATTTCGCGCTCAATGAAAAAGATGTGTCTCCTTTCTTCGGTCCGAATTTAATGCCTGAAACGATATCTGGTTTTAAAGAAGGAATGGAAGAATACCACCAAGAGATGTTACAGCTGGCGCACCGGCTGATTGGGGCAATTGCTCTCAGTCTTCACTTGCCAGAAGATTACTTCTATAAGCTTCAAAAAAAACCTATATCTATCCAGCGATTACTTCATTATCCACCTCAAAGCGGTAATATTACTCGTGATGAAATCGGTATTGGTGAACATACAGATTATGGCTTCCTTACCATTCTTGCTCAAGATTCTGCTGGAGGTTTGCAGGTTAAAAATCGTGCTGGTGATTGGATTAGTGCTCCTCCGATCGATGGAACTTTCATCGTAAATATTGGAGATTTGGTTCAAACTTATACAAATGACAAGTATATTTCGACTTACCATCGAGTTATTAATACTAGCGGTAAGGAAAGATATTCTTTTCCATTTTTCATGGATATGGATTTTGATGCCGTTGTAGAGCCTGTATCAACGTGTGTTTCTGAGCAGAATCCTGAAAATACCAAGCTTATACCTGTGGTGAACACAAATATCGTCGCTTCGTAGATAGCTATGAACACTTGCAAAACCCAAAAGCTAGTTAAGAGATTTAATTGCGCATAAAAAAATGGAAAGTGCCTTTATGGCACTTTCCTAACGTTCAAAGGAAAATAACTTAGGGAGAATTGTTTTATTGCAAGTTACTTGTTTAGATTTCAAGTTCTATATCGCTTTTGATCCGAGTGCAGCAGGAAAGTACGTATCCATCTGACACTTCCTCTTCGGAAATGCCGCCGTTATGGTTCATTTCAAAATTTCCATTTAAAACTTTAACCCGACAAGCACCGCACATACCTAGACCACATGCTTTTGAAATATTGACGCCTGCCTCGGCAGCGGCTTCATTTAGCGTTAGATCCATTTCAACTTCTTTCACTATGTCTAGATCTGGAATGCGCAATAGCACCATTTCTTTGGGTTTTTGCTCTTCAAGTACTGCTTGGTCAGCGTGTTTTTCAGCTCGTTCAACATCTTTTGTTGGTGTCGAGCCGAATGACTCTTCATGATAATGGGACATGTCAAACCCAGCTTCTTGAAGCAAAGATTTAACTGCTTTCATATAAGGGGTAGGGCCACAACAAAATACTTCGCGCTCTAGAAAATCGGGAGCAATTAGATTAAGCATATGTAAATTAATATATCCTCTATAACCCCCCCAAGATTCACCAATATTAGTTTTTTCGCAGACTAAGTGCATTTTAAAGTTATCAATGCGCGTTGCCATATACTCCAACTCTTTGGCGTATATAATATCTTTTGGAGAACGTGCGCTATGCGCAAATACCATGTCAACTTCGGAGTCAGTGTTAAACCACCAACGAGCCATTGACATGACAGGAGTAATCCCTACACCGCCAGATAAAAGTAAGACTTTCTCTGCGGGAAAGTCCATACAGTTAAAGTTACCAACGGGACCATGTACTGCAATTTGGTCTCCGCTCTTTAGGTTGTCATGTAGCCAATTTGAGACAACACCACCAGGTACACGTTTGACAGTTATGGAAAAACTATAAGGAATAGAAGGAGAGCTAGATATAGTGTATGAGCGCATAATGCGCTCTTCGGCTATATCCAATTCTAGAGTAACGAATTGACCAGGTTTAAAGAAAAACATGACAGGTTCATTCATGCTGAATGTGAATGTAGTAACATCATGTGTTTCGGGAATAACTTTTGCGCATCTTACTAAGTGACGGCCATTACTCCAGGTTTGTGTTTTCATCAGGTTCATAAAATCTGAAGTATTAAAGTCGCTCATTGATAGCTCCTAAACTTTTAGGTAATTATTAAAATGGATATTATAATTCTTTGCCGGCAAGCAATTGCTTCCAACGCATTGTCATGTTAGCTCCGACTGATAAGAATGGTTCAGGTGGTAACTTCTTGGGGGCTTCTTGGTTTAAGAACTCTGTTAGTAAATCAGACTTGCCTAATACCGCTTGTTCTGCGGCCATTATACCTGACAAAGTACCTTTTACTGATCCTAAGCCATTTTGGCAGCATGCCGACCATACCCTTTTAGAAACTTCGCCAAACGCTGGAACCGAATTCCATGAAAGGCAAAGCCTTCCTCCCCATCGATATTCCATATCAACGCCTTTTAACATAGGAAAGCGATCTATAAATGATTGATCTTGCATTTTTAGCGCTCTTCTCATATCTGCTTTTGTTGCAACCAGTGATTGGTTTAAAGTAGCTAGATTTCGGATTATGATGCGATCTCCGCTACCTGAGTAATCAGAAATTTTTCGTACGGTTGTTCCCATAGGGTCTGCAGGTAAGAGCCCCCAGTCTGAGATTCCACCTAATTTATATAATTCTTTTTCTGAAAGCTTCCTAGTCATTGATGCAAAGGTAAATACATGCAATAAGCGTTTTGGAAAAAATCCAAAAGACTGAATATGCCCATTCACAGCAAGGATAATATTTCTTGCTTTTACCTTACCATTAGGCGTTTTTATTTCATGTTCATCGCCTGAATTCAACTCGATTACTGGACTGTTTTCATAAATTGAAACTCTTGGGGTTAACCCTTGTGCGCAAGCTCTTACAAATGCAGCTGGTTGAATCATGGCTCCGCCATAGGTTTTTAAACCTTGGAGGTAAAAAGGAGTTCCTGTGATGGCTTGCATTTCACTTTCTGTTTTTAACTCAAATTTCTCGCCAATCGCATCTAGATGACGGCTATAACTTTTTAAATGCTCAACACCTTTGCTAGTTGAAGCGCCTGTAATTTTACCGGGTCTGTTAAAAACTTGGGAATGCATTTGGTATTCTTCTGCCGCTTTAGCAGCAAAGTCAATCGCATGTCTGTTTAAGCGAATTTGGTTTAAATCTTTGTCATGAGTACCTGCATACGTATCAGAGGTTAGTTCGTGTGGAAGGTCAATCATGAAGCCACTATTCCGCCCAGCAGGACCTTCACCAACTTGTTTAGCTTCAAGTATAATAATTTTTTCATCGTCTGGAATTAGCTGAGTCAGTCTTCTTGCCGCCGCTAATCCAGTAAAACCAGCTCCAACAATAACCCAATCAGCAAAGATAGTTTCTTCTAGTTTCGGATAACTTTGTCCTGGTTGAATGATACTATTCCATGCCGCTGGACCTGGATCTTTAGGGAGTCTTGAAATTATCTTTTTTTCCATCATAAGCACCAAAATCTACTGAATAATGCGCTCTTAAAAACCGAGTTTTTAGTTTAAAAGAGCGCGATTCTTATGCGAGCTCAGCTAACCTTTATTCAATCAATTGATCCATCAATTGCACTATCGCTTAAGTCAATCCAGATAGTTTTTAGCTCTGTATATTGGTCATGAGCATGGATTGAATTATCTCGTCCACCAAAACCAGATTGTTTGTAACCACCGAAAGGTGTGGTTACGTCACCTTCACCAAAACAGTTAACAGTAACTGTACCTGCTTTAATTGCTTGCGCTGCTCTTAATGCTTTTTTCGCGTTTGACGTGAATACTGAAGCTGCTAACCCGTAATCAGTGTCATTAGCAATAGCTATAGCTTCGTCGTAGCTGTTAACTGTGATAACGGAAAGAACTGGGCCAAAGATTTCATCTCTCGCTAACTCATCTGAGTTTTTTACACCAGCAAAAATAGTAGGTTGAATGAAAGTGCCATCAATTGTTTCACCACCTAGAATGATATCGTAACCAGACTCTTTACCCTTTTTAAGGTAGCTTTCCACTTTAGCGAAATGGCCTTTATCTATCATTGCACCAAGAGCATTCTGTGGATCTAGAGGGTTGCCGACTTTCCAGTCTCGAGCATTAGCTTTAATACGCTCAAGCAGGGCATCTTTAATACCTGATTGAACTATTAATCGAGATCCTGCGGAGCAGTTTTCTCCCATATTCCAAAAAGCAGCAGAACACACTTGCTGTGCGACATAGTCGATATCTTCCGCGTCATCGAGAACGATGCATGGATTTTTTCCGCCAAGCTCAAGTACTACTTTTTTCATATTTGAATCGGCTGAATAGCGAAGGAAACGTCGGCCTGTTGCAGTTGATCCTGTGAAGGTCGCCATGTCTACATCCATATGTAACCCCAAAGGTTCACCTACATCAGCACCACCGCCAGTGACAATGTTTAATACACCTTTTGGAAGTCCCGCTTCCATAGCTAGTTCTGCAATGCGTAGAGCGGTTAAGGAGGTTTGAGCTGCAGGTTTAACAACCATGGTGCATCCTGCGGCTAACGCTGGCGCAATTTTCCAAACCAACATGAGTAGAGGGAAGTTCCAAGGTAGGACGGCAGCAACAACGCCAATAGGCTCTCTTACAATCATGGAGATAGCATCAGAACCAACAGGGGCTGTTTGGTCATAGATTTTGTCGACAAGTTCAGCATGCCAATTTAGGATGTGAATAAACTCTTCAATATCTATGTTTTCACAGTCAGAAATGGGTTTGCCAGAATCCAAGCTTTCAAGAACAGCCAGTTCGTGACGATTTCTTTTTACTAATTTAGACAGTTTGATAAGAACTTCTTTTCGTTCGTTTGGATGCAGTTTGCTCCAACGCCCATCGTCAAAAGCTTTGCGAGCTTTAGATACCGCGAAATCAACATCATCTTTTGAGCAAGCAGCGATATTTGTTAAATGTTCACCAGTGGCTGGATTTGTTGACTCAAAAGTTTTGCCCGATAATGCTGGACGAAATGCACCGTCGATGAAGCTCATAGAAGGCAAAGTAAGAGACGATGCAATAGCTTCATATTCTTGTAAAGTTAGTACGTTTGACATGTTTTACGCTCCTGCCTTTGCTTTCTTATCTGTCTTCTCTGCAGATAAACTTGGGCTGCTAGTTTGTGAGAGAATGTTTGCGATTGAGGTTTTGAGAGTGCCGATAACTTGAGCTAGTTCGCGTTTGTCATCTTTATTTAGGTCTCGAAGTGGGCGGCGAACAGTGCCTGCAAAACGACCATCCAATGAAACACCGTGTTTTACGCTTTGAATGAATTTTCCACCTTGTTCTAGGACATGCATTAAAGGCATCATTGCGGACATGATTCTACGGCCTTTATTAAAGTTATTTTCAATGACACATGCCTCGTAAAGAGCGATGTGTTCTTTTGGTAGGAAGTTCGAGCCAGCACAAACCCAACTTTTCGCTCCCCATGCAAAAAACTCTAGTGCTTGGTCATCCATGCCACATGAAGTTTGGATATGTGGGTAATCGCGAAGAAGCATATGTAAGCGATTAATATCGCCTGAACTTTCTTTAATTCCACAGAAATTTGAAGATTTTCCTACTCTGTCCAAGAACTCCGCTTCCATGTTTACGCCCATGCGATCAGGGTAGTTGTAGAGCATAATTGGAAGGTTGGCTGCGCGATCAATTGTTAACGCATGTAATGCCAATTCTCTTTGAGTTGGAAGTGAATAAGGAGGGGTTGCAACAAGCAAAACATCTGCACCATTTTTTGCTCCACCTTCTGCAAGCTTTATTGAAGCTTTAGGATCAATGGACCCTGTACCAAAAATGATTTGTGCCTTATTCCCCACTACTTCTTTTGCTTTAGTAAGTAGCTGAAGCCTTTCTTCGTGGCTTTCTACGTAATATTCGCCAGTTGTTCCTCCGATCATCAGACCGTGAACACCGGACTCTACAAGATAATTGACATGCGCAGCATATGCATCAAAGTCAATTGATGCGTCATCACGAAATGGTGTAATGACTGGCGTATATATTCCTTGAAATTTCATATTCTGTCTCACTTTTGAATATTCTTTTGGTAAAGAGTTTTTTTAGGGTTTTGCTTTTGTGTGATTTAAATGTTACCCACTTAACTTAATAGACAACAATCAACCTTTTTTTTCTTTTTTGAATAACTGCAGGTTATCAATATAAAGAGCGTTGCTTATTTTATTCGTATGTAGTGGCTGTGTTTTAGGCAAAAAAATGGCCATAGTAAATATGGCCAAAAATGAGGGAGAGATTAAATAGGAGAGGATGCCTATTATTTAACTAAGGCGCTTTTTCATAGTGTCACAATACCAGTCAACAAATTGGCAGACCCCATTCTCTGCAATATCTGAGAATGGACCTGGTTTATAAGCAGGAGACTGAACACCTTTAAACGTCTCTTCAACAAGTTGGCGATCTTGATCATTTGTTGCGAGCCAAACTTTTGTTAAATCATCAATATTGTAGTCGACTCCTTCAACTGCATCTTTTGGCACTAACCACTTAGTAGTAACTAGCGTTTCTCCTGAACTTAATGGTAATACTCGAAAGCTAAGAGCATGATCACCTAAAAAGTGGTTCCACGTAGAAGGGTATAAGAAGTAAAGCAAGGCACCAATGTCATCAACACCGGATTCATCGAGGCGGCCTTTAACTGCTGGTTTACCTGACATGGTATAGCTAACAGCTTTGTCTGATAGTGGGATACGTGTCATTCGATATTGACCATCTTCATCCATTACCAATCGGCTTGGTAGTCCTGCTGCTTCGCATTTATTCCAATGTTCGGCTAATTCTGGATCTTCCTCACCACCAACACCAGCAACGGATAGGTTCTCAACAAAAGAATTAAGTAGTTCAGGGTGATTTCCATCGCAGTGGTAGCATTCGCGATTGTTTTCGAAAACAAGTTTCCAATTGCCTTTTTCAATTAGGTTAGACTCAAAAGCAACTTTGCAATTGTCTAAGTTGTGTGGGGTTGTAAATGGTGACATTGCTTTTCTGAATGGCTCAAAATCTGGTGCATTTTCAGCAACGCAAACATAGATATAACTGTTTACAATTTCACAGTGAACGGGAGTAAGTCCATGTTTGGATGTATCAAAGTCGGCTCCCATATTGCCAGCGAATAGCAATTTTCCGTCAAGGCCATATGTCCATTTGTGATACGGGCATACCAGTTTAGCATTCTTGCCTTTTGAATTTTGGCATATGCGTGAGCCTCTATGTCTACAAGCGTTATGGAAGGCTTGTATGTTGCCTTTGTCGTCTCGAACGACCACAACAGGGTATTGACCAATCGTCAATGTAAAGTATTCGCCTGATTTTGGGATCTCGAATGTGTGTCCTGCAAAAATCCACTCTTTGTGCCATATCAGCTCAAGATCTTGTTGGAAAACGCCTTCGTCGGTGTAAAGCTCTCTTGTTAGGGCATGGCGAGGCTTGCGCAGATTGATTAATTCCAATGTTGTTTGGCTACTCATGTGTTCACTCCGTAATATTCTAATGTCGGCAATGATTGACGGCTGTTTTTTTAAGCACGTCAATGTTCTTATCGTTCTCACCGATTGGAGGTCTATGCCTCTTTGACTTATGCGCACGCTTTAGCGTTGTTGAATCTCAAATGATTTCGCATTTCTAGAGTATATGGACAGGAAAAAAAACGGTAAAGCTACTTTTTTTTGGTGTGAATCACAACTTCTGATTATGGCTCTGTTTATTTTCTCACCATTCTAATTCAAGAAAGTTGTTTGGACTTCCCAGAGTTTGCTAGACAGTAGGAACTTCTAAAAAATACTTTTCTTCGAACTTAGCAGGTGACAGATTCATTAGACATGATCATTGTGCCTGTAGTGGCATAGTGAATTTGGCCACCTGATTAGAGATGATAAACTCATCTCATAACTTTACAGGTGAACAAATGACTAAACCAAGAAAACCTAATTTTAGCCCTGAATTCCGTTTAGAAGCGACGCAGCTTGTTATAGAACAAAATTATAGCGTCGCAGAAGCAGCTGACGCGATGGGAGTAGGAAAATCCACCATGGATAAATGGGTAAGGCAGCTCCGCTTAGAGATCCGTGGTGAATCCCCCAAAGCAACACCAATGACAGATGAACAGCGTCGAATTCGCGAATTAGAAAAGCAAGTTAAACGCCTTGAAATGGAAAAAGACATTTTAAAAAAGGCTTCCGCTCTCTTAATGTCGGACGAACTGAAAGGTTTGCGTTAATTCATCGACTGCAAGAGGGCTTTCCCGTTGATCATCTATGTCAGTTATTCAATATTCATAGAAGCAGCTACAGGTATTGGCGTGATAAAACGGTCGG
>NZ_JBAKAS010000036.1:0-14007 GCF_038155025.1 Marinomonas sp. TI.3.20
CGCTCAGTGACTTGTTTAACGGCTTCAATTTTGAACTCATCGGTATAACGTTTTCCACTCATAATTCACCTCATTTTTACCTATTATTATATAGCTATGAGATGTCTATGAAAGTGGGTCCATACCACAATGCTGTGGCCGAACACCGCTTGAAATATTACTTGATGGGAAACAAATTTGGGCAGAAAAGAACTTAGCTCAAATTTAAACTGACAAACACCATACAAAAAGTGGGTAACTGTCAGATGAAGTCTGAGCTAGTACAACTTAAGATAAATTAAGATAAAAAGCTACTCTGCTCCATATTTTCTTAGGTAGCTATTCATACTATCAACGATTGCGTTGTTCATACTATCTGTTTTTAGAACCTCTATTATATCACTTACACTAGAAACAGATATCAGAGGAAAAGAATAATTATTTTCACAAAATTGAGCAGCTGAAATACCTATATCAACCCCTTTTTCTTGTCTATCAAGAGCAACAATAAAACCGACAACTTCACCACCTAATTTTTCAACTAACTTAACACTTTCACTAATTGTAATTCCAGAAGTTACTACATCATCAGTAATTAGTACTCTTTTCCCTTCAAGGTTTGCTCCTACATGAGAACCTACATCACCGTATTTTTTAACAGATTTCCGGTTGAAACAAAATTCAACAGGAGTGTGAGTTAAATCTTGAACAGCATTCGCAACACCAATAGATAAGGGTATCCCTTTATAAGCAGGGCCGAAAATCACATCAAAATCAATGCCTAACTGTATTATTTTTTGTGCATAGAAAGAACAAACTATTTGGAGACGTTTCGTATTATTTAACTTTCCAAAGTTGAAAAAGTAAGGGCTTTTACGTCCTGATTTAAGCAAAAACTCACCAAACGTGGCTATATCTTCATCCACCAGATATTTTGCAAATTCTTTAGAAGTTTTATCTATCATAAATAATCTCTCTTTTAATATCCTGAACTGAAGCGTAACCATCTGCAATCATCAACTCTGATAACCTCTGAAGTATAGAGTCAATAACACTAGGTCCTTGGTATATGAAACTAGTATAAATTTGAACTAAATCAGCACCTAATTTCAACCTTGCATAAACATCATCACCAGTTGCTATACCACCTGAAGAAATTATAGTTTTATGTCCATATAGAACACTTGCAGCCCTAGCTAAGAATTGAAATGATTTCTCTTTTAAAGGTAAACCTGACAACCCACCAGATATATCTTTATACTTATGTTCTAACATGCTTTTGTCAGTGGTTGTGTTACTTACGATTACTCCATCGATATCTGCTGTTACAAGAAATTTTAAAAGATCTTTCTCGAGAGCGGCCTCATTATCAGGGGAAATTTTAACCACTAAAGGTTTAACCAAATTAGAATCGCGCTGAAAACATCTTATTTTTTCAATGATAGGCTCAAGAACTGTTGGGTCATGTATATCACGTAACCCGTCTGTATTTGGAGATGATATATTTAACGTTATATAATCCGCTTTATCATTAAATGATTTAACCCCTTCTAAAAATGCATTTCCATAATCAAAATCATTCTTATTTACTCCGAGATTAATAGCTGTGACACAACCTGAACTAGGTTTTAAAAAACGACTTTTAACCTTTTTTGAACCATGTGAATTAAATCCATAACGATTAATTATCGCGTTTTCAGAACTAAGTCTAAATAACCTTGGTTTGGGATTTCCATATTGAGATTTAGGTGTAACAGATCCAATCTCAATATGGCTAAAGCCTAAATTTGCTAATCCATTTATAGCCTGACCATGCTTATCAAAACCAGCAGCCAATCCTACAGGGTTAGTAAATCTACATCCAAAAATTTCACTAGATAAGTCAACATTATTTGATTTAAATGATTTACGCTTTGGATAAAATTTTAATGCCTGTATAGCTAAATCATGAGCTAGTTCAGCAGGCATGAAGTGGAGGACTTTATGAATCACGTCAAACTTTTCCTTTCCTTTTTTAAGGACATCACAGACTTTCATGACAAAAATGATAAAAGAAAGAAGGACAGTTAGTGTGTTGGCTATAATCATGGGATAAGAATTCAAAACGACACCATAGGAAAGCCAACACATAGTTCCAACCAAGAATAGAGAATACATTCCTAGGGAGATACTAGATGTATCTCTTAGCTTAATTGTGTGTATAACTTGAGGAAGAAAACTTACCGTGGTTAAAGAGGCTGCAATATAGCCTAATATTTCTTGATTCATAATTTATTAACCCATTCTTGAGCATAAGTTGAAATACGATCAAATAAAGTGTGACATTCTAATAATTTCACCCCTTTTTGTTTTAACCAATCTTCATCATAAAATTGATCCAGATAGTTAGAACCAAAATCAGGACAGATAGCCATTGCTGAATTTACGGAACTGTGTTGTAACCCTATTAAGGCTCCCATGACACTCAATCCAGAGGATCCGCCTAAAAGAACACCATTGGTCCTTGCTAATTCGTGGCATATTGAAATTGCTTCTTCATCAGTGATATTTACTGTAACGTCTATATTTGACTCGTCAATATTTTTTGATCTCCATGAAAGTCCTGCGCCATTTATCAGAAATGGACTAAATGGCTTGTTTAAAATTGCAGAACCGACTACATCACAAGCCGCAATACGAATATCTTCATTAATTTCTTTGACACCATTGGCGATACCACTCATATGACCACCAGTACTTATTGCTCCAGATATCAGGTCAACATTCATGCTGGCGACTTCCTTAGAAGTAAAATGGTAGTGATAATTTGGATTATCATTATTATCGTACTGATTTGGCCAGTAAACCTCTGGATTATCGGCTACATACTTCTTAACAGTATCAATTCTTGTCGATTGATAACCTCCATAACTGTCTTGCTTAGTAACAATTAAAACTTCCGCCCCAAATGCTTTATACCAATTTAATGCAGATGAGCTTACTTTTGGATCTACTACGATGATCACTTCAAAACCAATACTAGCACCAAGCATTGCAAGTGATTTACCTAAATTACCTGATGTAGATTCAATCACTGTCCCTCCCTTTTTGAGGCGGCCAGTTTCTATAGCTTTATTAATCATTCCGAGGGCTGTTCTATCCTTAACACTTAAGTTCGGATTAAACTGCTCTAGCTTAACAAATAGTTTTTTTCCTTTTGGAATAAGAGGATGTCTAATTCTAACTACGGGTGTATTCCCAATCGTCTCAGCGATATCATTACAAATTGTAGTAATCATTAATTAACGACCTTTAAAGATGGGATTGGGTTACAAGTCAGCAATACATTTCTATCTCTTCCTATATAAATAGGATCTTCTATGTGTAAAGCTCCAAATCCTAATTCGTAATATGGCGTCTCAATCGAAATTACCATACCTTCCTCTAGTACGGTTTCGTCTGTTGGTGACAATATTGGTAATTCATAAGGTTCATGACCAATTCCATGTCCTACATGATGTCTCCTATAATGTTCCATACCATTATCTTTAGCTGTTGACATCATGATATGAAAAACTTCACTAGCTTTCATTCCCGGTTTTATTGTCTCTACTGCTTTCTTCATAGAGGCTTCCAACGCTGAATAAAAGCGTATTGCTTTATCTGTTACTATTTTATATGGATATACTCGCGCAATATCAGACCAAAAACCTTGATAATTGGCATCAGAATCAAACCAAATCAAATCACCACTTTTAAGCTTAATATGTGATTTTTGAGTTTGTTGCCCACCCACAGCGAACCTGCCAATTTTAATCATAGTTAAAGAGGGGATCGCACCTTGTCGTACAATTTCCGTCTCGTACAATATTCGTATTTCTTCTTCAGTCATCCCTTCACTTAAGTTGTCAATAACAACTTTAATAGCGCATTCATTTATTCTTGCAGATTGAGTTAGCATTTCAACCTCATAACTAGTCTTGATTCGGCGAACAGACCTTATAAGTGAGGAAGCTGGTACCACATTAAAAGTATTTATTGAATTGATCTTATCAATTATACTTTTGCCTGCCGAATCTTCGTCAATTGCAATAGTAACAGTCTGGCCCTCAGAACTATTATTCAGAATATTTTCCAATGCTGAAGCTGCATCCTCATAGCTATTCTCAATATTTGATAACTCTTTAAGTTCCCTCTCTGCTTCTGTCAATTCGCAATCAAAGTGTTCTCTATAAAATGTACCAAACGTTTTGACTTCTAAGGTTTGTGATTTGCAATCTTGTATCTGATCAACTTCTGCTATCGGAATTACAATAGAGATCTTATCAATTTCTTTCTTTGAAATTACTACAAATGTTTGACCATGATACGGATTTAATGTTTTAACTACTGGGCTGTAACCAGTAAAATAATTTATATTTTCTTTTGTGGAAGCAACTATTATATCAATACCACTTTCGTCCATTTTCTTAAATAATTCATTGCTGTTATATATCATAACCAAATTCCCTTAAAACAATAATTACGGCAGGCGCAACAGGAGCACCACCTACTAAATCATTAAATATTGAAAACCAATTGATACTTTCTATTTCACTCAATGCACTAGGTTCTATTTCACCGTTGGTTACAAAGCAGCAAAGAGTAAATAAAGAAGAATAATCATGAGTTGGAACTTCAAGTGTAATTTTTTTTTCTATATCACAAATATTCAAGCTTACACCAAGTTCCTCTCGCACCTCTCGAATGAGAGCTTCGGAGTAATTTTCCCCATTTTCAACTTTCCCACCGGGAAAATACCAACAGTTTTTGTCTACTGGCTTAACAAGTAAAACTTGCTCTTTTTCTATATTTATTAAGCAAGAGCACTTCATATTAAACTATCACAAATTATTTCATCCGTTAGCTTATTACATATCTCTACGTTATAATCACGGTAGTGCATTCCGGCAATTCGCATAGGATCACCGGCATGATAAAATTCATAGCTCTGCTGTCGCTGTCCAAAGCCATCGCCACTTAGATCCCAAGCTAGATTAAGTAAAACACATCGCTCTTTAGCATCAATTAGTGGACCATTCAAAGCCTCGAGTAACATAGAAGCATTATGATTGTTAAAATCTTCTTTATGAGGGACTGCTAACATAGATCCAGCAGCAAAAGATTGAATTGTTTGAACCATTGTTTGATACCATTGAGGGAAGTGGTATCGCAATGCTTGAATGGTTAAGAAATTTGGGGAGTAGACCCCCTTATCATCAACCTTTGCGGTATACTCGCAAAGGTGAATAGCTCCTTTCATTAGTTCTAGGCTAGTAGTCATAGCCCCTAATTTCTCTAAGACATTAGGAAACTTATCCAACCCCATATTTTTGGCAAGCTTAATTGCCGTCCCAGTAACAATTTCAGCTTTAGTAAGACCACGAACAATACCTTGATGCCCCGTATGATTTCTTGCATTAGTTTTGTCATAAAAAGCATTCGACATCCCAACGTCTTTATATACGAGTACTCTATCCCATGGTACTTCGACTTCCTCTAGTATTAAATATGTATCAATTTCGTCAAATGCAGAAGCGATCGGATGATCAAACCTACTTAATTCAGTGTGATTCAAAGCCTTTCTGCATATTTGTTTAACGCCAACCGCACCAACAGGCAAACTAAAGGCAACTGCAAAATCTTCATCGCCAGTACGTAGACCGGGCATATTAAATACTAACAACTCATCAGCAATTGCTCCTAATGTAACTATCATCTTGGCTCCAGAAACAATTATTCCATTATCTGTTTCTCTAACTACTTTTACACCAGAATATTTGTTGTCAATTTCGCCAATACTTTTACTTCTATCTATTTGTGGGTTAATAGCTGCATGGGCAACAAATATATTTTTTCTTTTACAGAACTCATAATAGTTTATTGCATTTTGTGAAAAATTGGCTTTTTCACTGGTTCCTAGAATTTCTGAATTAGAAGCAATGATCGCAATTGCAGAGCTAATAAAATCAGGAGTTCGCCCCAACATACCGTAAGAAAGTTCAGAAACTTCCTTATAAGAGATTCTTTTCTTTTGAAGATCTTCTTGTGACTTTGGGAGCATAAGACTAATAGCGTATCTTAATCCATTATTATCTATTGCTGTGTGAACTTCCGGCTTCTCTTCTTGAAGGCGATAATATGACTTTATCTTATTAATGGCACCTTTAAAAACTGGTTCCTCTAAAATAAGATCTACTTTTTTTCCGTTTAAATACACTATTCTGTTATCAGAAGAGATTCTTGAAGCATAATTATCCTCTAACATATTAAATCCTTTAAATCCTATCGCCAACTATTTGGCATTCGTTATATCCAATTGAAATCAAATGCTCTTTTATGCCATGAGCCAATTTTTCTGAACCTGATACATAAACTTGAGCATCTGGAGCATTTTTTGAGAAATTATTTATAATCGGCTTAGCTTCACAGAAAGTTGAAACGCCCTCAATTACATAATTAATTGCAGATTTGTTGTATAATTCCCCTTTTAAATCATTATTCAACCTCGAATCTATCCATACAAAACAAGTAGATTCATCATTTGAACTATTCAGAGCCTCTTCAGTAATTGCTTTTCCGTAACTGAAGCCTGTTCCAGTGGCAATTATTAGATTTTTATCATATTTCTCTCTCCATAATGCCGTGCCCTCGCATTACCAACAGCAAACCTTTTCTTCTTCAACCCTTCCACTATAATAGCTTTTGAAACCGAGTCTTTCGATTCATAGCCAACCAATAACTCAAGGCACCCAGTTACTCTGTAGTTGCTAACACTATTTGCGATAGAGTAATCATAATATCAGGACAATTCAGCAAACGATCGACATCGATGGGGAACAAGGGCGCGGCTTGGCCACGTTTACGCTTGGGGTTTCTTTGCTCGCCCTGCATGCGCAGGCTTTTCATAAAGTCCTTTATGGCCATGTTTTCTTTTTCCGTAAAAAAGATATTCATATGCTTTAGGACTTTAATGATTCCCCCTCGATGTCGATCAAGAGTCGCGATTGCTATTTGTCCACCAGCTTGGCTGGCTTTGTTTTGGCACCAAGGCGAACGCTTGTGAGTACCCCGTCAAATTGATCCGCTAAAAAACTGATCAGGTCGCCTGCCGTCACCGCAGATTCTTTAATACCATGGTGATTCAACCAGCGGGCAAAGACGTTGTATGAAGATTGATACACCTTAATCGTGTCGGTTGCATCGCGAGACTGTTCCAGTATTAGCTTGGCACGATCGGAAATTATAACCGGCGTTTCGCTCGGTTGTAGATCGGTAGACAGTGCGGATTCGTGGTGTGAAGTTCGAGAGAGTGTCATAACATCCTTGTCATTTTAAGTTAGTACGGTACTGTACTAGATTTTATTAGGGGTTAAAATACCCATTTAAGTCCGCAATGGCAACATGATTTGTTTGAGCACTCTTTGATTAATCTAAAACACCAATGCGCAAAAATCAGCTCCATTTTAAAGCGTTTCCTAGCCATTATCGTAAGGCTAGAAAACGGATTGACACGTTGTTTTCTCAATTATATGATCAGTTTATGATTCGACACAACTACACTAAATCGTTTGGCGACATGAACTTTTGTCAAAGTTAAAATTTTCTGGTTTAGCCGCTCTAGTCAAGCAAGATGGCGGCATGAGGGTCCATAGTTGGCTTAGTTGTGATGTCTACCACCGCAGCGTACGTTGTTTATTTTTAAAACTTTGAAGCTGACCGGAGCAACTAATGGCCTGCCGGTAATCTTACTTATGTCGGTTTCAGCCATGATTCTTGACTCATTTTTTTAAATGAACTTCTATCAACCATCCATTTTGTTTGAATGGTTTTAATTACTATGGACCAAATTTTTAATAGGGCGTTGAGGCTGTAGAATTACTCTTAAAACAACATTTCCATGTTCTTTTTTATGTCTTTTCGTTTGTACAAGGAACAGCCTCGCTTGAGCTGTTCGTCTGTTATCTAATTACTATTATTCGCTCAGAGTTAAACGTGATGGCTAACTATAAACCTGACTTGTCTTGCCAAAGTAAATTCATTCCTATTAATTTTGCACAACAAATCACCCCCGGTACATTTGAGTACGCGCTTTCCCATATTGTTGATAAACACCTTGATTTGTCGTCTTTTGATGAGTGGTATAACAACGATAATGGCGGTGCAGCGGCGTATCCTCCTTCAGTAATGTTGAAGATTGTCTTGTTTGGTTATTCGCGTGGGTTGGTCAGTAGCCGCCGTATTGCAAGGGCGTGTGAAACCAATATTACCTTCATGAGTTTGTCTGGGGATGCGCAACCGCATTACACGTCTATTGCGCATTTTGTTGCTCACTTCATTACAAGCAGGAAAGACCAAATGAACTGCTGTTTACGCAAGTTCTGATGATATGTGATGTGAAGGGTTGATCGGACGCAATATGTTTTCCATCGATGGCTGTTTCTCTTTTTTATCGAACAGGGTCAAACGCTAAAGAGTGGAGCGGTACGTTTGAAGAGCTTGAGCGAAAACAAGCCAAGTTACGTCGTGCTAGTCAACGCATACTCGAACGCCACCAAACACAAGATGGATTAAGTGAAGATGACGTTCAGCATGACTTAAAGCAACAACAAAAATTGGATAAAAGTGCAGAAAAAATCACGGAATATCTGGCGACACATCAAGAAAAAACAGGTATCAAAGGTAAGCCTGTTAAAAGTAATATTACCGATCCTGACAGCGCGAAGATGATAACCAGTAAGGGTACGGTTCAAGGCTACAACGGCATTGCGATCAACGATGATAAACATCAAATTATCTTACAAGCCCAAACATGGGGTTCGGTTGGTGAGCAGCAAACCTTAGTGCCAGTGATTACTCAACTAAAGCAGCAACTAGATAAGCTCACCAAGCAAAAACAACCAAATGAACACACAATCAAATTCACCGCAGACAGTGGCTTTAACAGTGAAGCGAATTTGGAATTTATGGCCCAAAGTGGGTTCGACAGTTATATTGATGACAATCAATTCAGAAAGCGTAACCCACTGTTTAAGGAGAGTGAAACGTATGAAACGGAGCAAGAAAAACGACGATTAAAACGAAGTAAAGGCAGGCCAAGATTATTCACCTCAGATGACTTCCATTATGATGAAGCAACCCAAACGTGTCGTTGCCCTGCGGGCAATCAAATGTGGCGAAGTGGAGTAAACGTAAATAGTTACAGTCAAAAATACACTCGATTCTGTGGTTACTTAAAGGACTGTAAGGTATGCCCACTACAGCATCAATTCATGAGAAAGCCATCAATAAAAACAGGAAGACAAGTTCAATTCAAAAACGATGAGTCGCGCCAAAAACTAAGCTATGGTGACAAAATGAAAGTCAAAATAGACAGTCCAATAGGGCGGCGACAATACGGTAAACGACTTGGTGCAATTGAACCTGTGTTTGGCAACATCACAGTCAATAAAGGCATAAACAAATTCACGCTGCGCGGCCAAGAAAAAGTGAATACTCAGTGGAAAATGTATTGCCTCGTTCATAACATCGAAAAACTCAGAAATAGCCTGCATTAACTGAAAGGTAAACCCCTCTCACTAATCTACCACTTACTGTTCGACCCCTGCCCACATGTTCTTTATGGCTCGATATCATCAATCTATGATTGAAAATCGAATAACCTATTGAATCTTAGGAGAATGTGAAATATTGTGGATTTAAATTAATTAAGCTGGCTGAGGAAGAGTAATTCTACAGCCTCGTTATGATTAACTCATGAAAAATCAAAAAACCGTAACAAGCCTAAAAAGTCTCTGTGATGTCGTGTACGTTAGCCGCTGTCGTACTTAAGCTGTGCGCGTTAGGCCAGTTCTGGCGTCGACGCCAACGTGAGCTTTTAACCCAAAGAACCACTGCTTACCTTTTTGTGTTTGGTGCATCCCAGAATCACGTGCTTTTGCTTTATTCTTAGTTGAGCTAGCCGCTTCAATGATGGTGGCATCAACAATCGTGCCTTCTTTTAAGTAAATACCTGTGCTGGACAACCACCTATTGACCTCTTTAAATAGCTGACGGGAGAGTTTATGCTTTTCCAGTAAGTGCCTAAAATTCATAATAGTCGTGTGGTCAGGAATAGCACCATCCAGAGATAATCCAGCAAAAAGGCGCATTGAGGTGATTTCATAAAGTGCATCTTCCATGGCGGGATCGCTCATGTTGTACCAATGCTGCATGCAGTGAATGCGAAACATGGTGGACAAGGGATACGGTCTTCTTCCTTTTCCTGCTATAGGGTAAAAGGGCTCAATCACGGCCTCAAGCTGATCCCAAGGCATCAACTCATTCATCCGAGAAAGAAAAATTTCTTTGCGTGTTTTACGACGCTTATTGTTGAATTCGCTGTCGGCAAAAGTGAGCTGATGTGACATGATCGAGCTCGGAAGTTAAGAATGAATTGTCTCATGAGAAGGACTTGTTCGCATATTCCCTACACGTGACATATTGATACATAAGTAAACATAATATATGATTGGAATTGTCCTCTATTAAAACCTATGTAATCCGGTGGCCAATTGGAAAAACTATCTATTCAGCACATCAACGATACACATTCTCATTTTCAGAGCCAGGCATTAACACTTAAATTAAAAATTGATAACAAAATAACAACTGTCAGGGTTATGGCGGGTGGATATTCTTTATTAAAGTCTTATCTTGATAACAAGAATTGTTCACAAGAAAATAATAATAATTCAAATTATTTATTTCACGGGGGTGATTGCTTCGAAGGAACTTTATTTTTCAACTGTTTTAAAGGGAAGGCTAATTCACGCTTATCAAATGAATTAAACTTTGATGCTATGGTTATTGGTAATCATGAGTTTGACACTGGTGATGAATGCTTATCTGAATTTATAAACGATATTAACTTTCCAATTATATGCTCTAATTTAAATCTTCCTTCGTCTGGAACACCGCTTAATAAACATAATAGTCGTAAGCTAATTTGTAAGAGAAATTCTGATTATGAATTACCTTATTTGATAGTAACTAAAAATAATACATCTCTTGCGGTTATTGGACTAACAATTGATTCTATGCATGAAATTGCAAGTCCTTCCGATGGCTTGAAGTTTGAAGATCCAATAATTGTAGCAAGACAAACGGTCGAAAGAATCAAGGCAGAACACGAGTTCCCAATTATTGTACTTAGTCATTTAGGATTTGATAAAGACTGTAAATTAGCTAGTCTTGTTTCTGATATAGATCTTATTGTCGGAGGACATAGCCATACGATTTTAGGTGATTTTTCCAACATAGGGATCGAATCCACAGGTATGTATCCATATAAAGTTGGTAGTACTTCGATAGTTCATGCTGGTTACAATTGTTTATTTGTTGGTGATGTTACTCTAGATACACGCTCATATTTAGAACAAACAGACTTCTCTGGAAATAATAAATTGTTAGTCGACAGGAGCTCTATATATAGCAAGAATGATTTTTCATCACAAAAATCAAAGATGATAATAGAATATTTAGATCAGCAAACTAATATAGCTTTATTAGACAATAATCATGTAATAGATCAGATTATTAATAATAATTTTCTTCCTTCAATAAAATCCTATGGACACAACATACTAACAAATTGTTACACACCGAAATTTCATACTAGAATACCTTCCAACAACGGAGGTAGCCAACTAGCTCCACTAGTAGCAAAGGCAATGCTTGAACATGTTAATAGTGGTGAGCATATAAAAGCAGATTTTGCCATAATAAATGCAGGAGCAATAAGACATGGTTTAGAGTTAGGAGAAATAACTGCTGCACATATTTCAGGGAAAATTCTTCCTTTTTCAATAAATCTTCACGCATTTTCATTAAAGGGGAAATATATCAAAGTAGCAATAGCGAGTGCATTAAAAAATGCTTACTCTTGCTCTTCTAAAACTGGTAGCTACCCATACTCTGACAAACTTCATGTTGACTACTTACTTATCGAAGGTAAGCCTAACATTTTAAGTTTTAAGCTTGTCGATGGAAATGGCTTTCATGAAATAATTGATGAGAAAGAATATACAATTGCTTCATCTAGTTATTTATCCAAAGGTAAAGAAGGATATTTATTATTCAAAACCACTAGAACACATCTCATTGACTTCTCTATTGGCATATCTGATGTTTTTATTCAGTATCTAAAATCCTCCGAGTTAAATTAGTTGTGAGATAGTTGGACTGTAGTTACTAGGTAATTTTAGATTCATTCTGAAGTGGCATAGTTAATTTGGCCACCCATTAAGAAACAAATGGTATGATCTAAACATACTAAATTGGGTGATAAAATGACAAAGATAAAACGAGCAACATACACAGCTGCAATCAAACTACAACCACTTCATTTTATTTGATTTAAGATCTCGACACCTTAATCAAAACAGGTAACTCTCAGTTTTACAATATGAAATGTCAGATCAAGTTGAAAAACTACAAGCAAGAATTGATGACATTTTGGAGCCTATTGCTTTTAGAGTAGCGAGTCTTGATGAAGACACCATCGCCGATGCCATTTCAATCATTCCCTCTGGTTACTACCGAACAGAGCTTCGGACATTGCTTAACAAAAACAGGACATTGGAATAATGCGTCCTCCTCTCATTAAATTATAAAAGGATATTAGCAATGCACTTAGTCGAAATAATACTTTCTTTTTTCATATCTATTGGGGATGGACATGTACAAGTAGTCACTTATCCTTTTGTGTTTGAAAAGGAGAGTAGTTGTGAAAGCGTTGCCCAGAAATTAGAGCCCGTTTACCTGTCCAACATGAGCTCTAATCATGTGAAAGTCACTCATTCTTGTACGGTTGTTAAAGACATTCACGTAGATGTGATGGATGGAGATGCATGCGTTTCCTGTTACCGGACGGCTATTCCGAATGGTTTTGAGAGCCTTAAAAAAGACAAAGGCAAAAAAACAGAGACATTGGAATAATGCGATGATGGCTTCAGTTCAATGAGCTCCTAAGACTATCGTCTTTAACTGGTTTTGTTGTGGGCGATCAATAATTAAGTATACAGACACAAAATTAAGTATCTTGCATGTTTACCTAGTTGAATAATGGGTCGTGATATTGATTATCGCTAATTAAGATACCTAACTGTGTTATTTAATGGGTACTTAGAAGGCCTTAGTTTACTTAACAATTGTCCTGTGACAACTAATAATGAAAAAATTTGATCTTGAGGATGTTACTTTAGGTGAATTTTATGGTGGCGGTTTTACAAGAAACGAAAATTAGAATTTTATCAAATGGCGACCAATTGGAGGTCACCTTAGTTTTGTTTTCGAAAGGCGGGTGAGTAATGCAATCTTTGGTTGATGTAGGCGAACACATACCTTATGCGAAAAAAGAAACACCTACTCCAAAAGTAAAAATATCAACTAAAGGAGATGGTGCAAGCAAAGCGATTGTGTTGAAAGATTTGTGGCCAGAACCTGACTGGACAGCCAATCATTTGGACGGTATACCAGTTACCGTTCTTGCTTCTATTTACAGTATCTATCACTCCCTGGCCAAAAAGCCACACACTACGGAAAGCTATCGAATTGGCGGGGTTCGTGTCACGGCCGATTTGTGGGAGGAGGTTTACATAGAGGCGGTAAACTACATACGACAAGCTTGCGAAAACGCAACAACTGAAAAGTGTGTTAATGGGCTTGAGGCGGCGTTTGACGAACATTTCAATGTTGGAGGTAAATCCACCTATAAAACGTACGCAGCAGGAACTAGAACACCCAAAACGTTTTATCATCCACTTGGTCGTAGTGGCAATGCAGGGGAGTTCAAAAAATTATTGCCATTGCTTGATTGGCCATTAGGCGTGAATGCTAAAAAGTGGACTTCCCAGACTTTACTAGACACCTATTAACGTTAAAATCTAGTTAAATAAGAGGTGTATTATGAAGTCCAAACGTTACCCTGAAGAATTTAAAAGAGAAGCGGTTAAACAAGTGACAGAGCGT
>NZ_JBAKAS010000037.1:0-13164 GCF_038155025.1 Marinomonas sp. TI.3.20
ACAATCTCCAGTTATTAGCCTAAAGGCTAACCTACAAAACCCAAGGGCAAGACATCAGCTGCACTTGACCTGTCACTTGTCACTTAACCTGTCATTTGTAGGTCAGCCTTTAGGCTGATGACCACTGCGCTAATAAAACCAAACAGACAAGACACCTGTGATTAACATGACTCTATTTTTCAACTAACAAAACCATCACCTACCTTTTGGACTTTAACCGATGATTAGATTCAAACAATCTCCAGTTACTGGCCTAAAGGCCAGCCCACAAGACCAAACCATCACCTGTTATTTGGACTTTAACCGATGATTGGATTCAAACAATCTCCAGTTATTAGCCTAAAGGCTAACCTACAAAACCCAAGACCAAGACATCACCTGCCCTTGAACTTGTCCTGTCACTTGTGGGTCTTGCACTTTCACTTGGTTAATCTTGGCTTTAATACCAACACAAAAAACCGTTGGCCTTCACAGGTTTTACTACAACCCCCTCCTTAATTATGTCATTATTTCGTAAATAGGCTTTGTAAAGACAAGAACTTGCGCAAACACCGTCATGCTTGTGTAAAACTCATTGTCGTACCAGAGGAACACCGCTTATTCTCGAACCATGTCTTATGCTTTGCAGAATTTAATATTCCGTTAAAGCAGAAACAAAGTGTGCAGGTGAAGGGGTCACTTTGGTAGAGAGTCCGACATAAAGTTGGCATAAATGCCCTACCTTATGTTAGAACAGTACTAACGGATCTGATCCTGCTCAGCATAAGGCGCATTAAATGTTTCAACTTAGTTCTGCCTCTTATTGTGCTCGATAAAAACGGCATGCGACTCAAATTCCGTATATACAATTAATCGTTACACTCAAATTAATCGCACAGCGATAATAAACAATCAAATGGAACGCTTTTTTATGAAAAAAACTCTCATTGCGGCGCTGGTTATGTCCTCCGTTTCTTTTGCGTACGCAGCAGACACCACAGCTACGACACTTAAAACAAAAGAACAAAAGCTTGCTTACAGCATCGGCTCTATGTTCGGTGGCCGTATGTCACAGGATTTTAAAGACTTAGACCTAGCGACATTCTACCAAGGCTTTAAAGACTCATACGCTGGTAAAAAAGGGTTAATGACGAAAGAAGAAGTTACCCAAACTATCCAAACGTACCAAAAAGAACGTATGGAACAAGAACAGCGTGAAAAAGCAAAACTAGCTGCTGCCGACCAAGCAAAATCTGAAGCTTGGATCAAAGAAAAAGCGTCTGAAAAAGGCGTAATGTCGACTAAAGACGGCCTACTTTACAAAGTAATCACCAAAGGCACAGGCGCAAAACCTAAAGCCACTGATACCGTAAAAGTAGACTACGAAGGCAGCCTAATCGACGGCAAAGTATTCGACAGCTCTTACAAACGTGGCGAAGCAATTACCTTCCCTCTTAACCAAGTTATCCCTGGTTGGACAGAAGGTCTACAGCTAATGCCTGTTGGCTCTAAATACGAGCTATACATCCCAGCGAAACTTGCCTACGGCCCAGGTGGAACAGGTCCTATCCCACCAAACGCAGCGCTTAAATTTGTTGTAGAACTTCACGCCATCGTAAAACCAGATGCAGAAAAAGACACAGCAAAAACAGACAAAAAAGACACTAAATAACCCAATTTAGCGTACTTAAATGAACCAAAAATGGCCATCACATGATGGCCATTTTTTTGCTCGAAAACATAAACGAACTAACCGATACCTGTAAAAACCTAGATGCTCTTGCCCTTGACCTAGCTCTTGACCTGTCACTTGTAGGCCTGCTTACCTTTAAAAAAGAGCGGCTGAATGCCACGGAATATACGAACCAAACAGACGAGACACCTGTGATTAAAGTGATCCTTCAACAACTAAATGGTCTTGTTCTTGTGGGCTGGGCTTTAGCCCAGATGCCGCGGAATATATGAGTCAACCAGACGAGACACCAGTGACCACAGTGATTTTTCCAACCACCAAAACACCACCAATCATTTGGACTTTAACCGATGATTGAATTCAAACAATCTCCAGTTATTAGCCTAAAGGCTAACCTACAAAAACCATCACCAAACCATCACCCACCATTTCGACTTTAACCAATGATTGGGCTCGCTCTTGTAGGTCTGCCTTTAGGCTGATGACCACTGCACCAATAAAACAAAACAGACGAGACACCTGTGATTAAAGTGATCCTTCAACAACTAAATGGTCTTGTTCTTGTGGGCTGGGCTTTAGCCCAGATGCCACGGAATATATGAGCCAACCAGACGAGACACCAGTGACCACAGTGATTTTTCCAACCACCAAAACATCACTTATCATTTGGACTTTAACCAATGATTGGGTTCAATCAATCTCCAGTTATTAGCCTAAAGGCTAACCTACAAAGACCATCACCAAAACATCACTTATCATTTGGACTTTAACCAATAGTTGGTTTCATCAATTCATGAGTTACTGCCCTAATGGTGAACTGACACCTATGGTCATCGCCCATATCTGTCACTAAAGCGCACTATGTCGTCTTCACCGAGGTAATTACCCGATTGCACTTCAATAATTTCTAAAAGGATTTTCCCTGGGTTTTCTAACGCATGAACAACGCCAACAGGGATGTAAGTCGATTCGTTTTCTGTCAGTAGAATTTCTTTATCACCGTTTTGTACTTTGGCTGTACCAGATACCACGACCCAATGTTCAGCTCTGTGGTGGTGCATTTGCACACTAAGCTTTTCACCGGGCTTGACCATGATGCGTTTCACTTGATGACGCTCGCCAAGGTCTACGGTTTGGTAAGAACCCCAAGGACGATGAACAGTGGTGTGGAACATGTGTTCTTCACGGCCTTCTGCTTTGAGGCGCTTAACGATCTTCTTCACGTCTTGGGCGTTGTCTTTGTCCATCACGAGTACGGCGTCGGCGGTTTCTACAATGACAAGATTGTTTACGCCAACGGCGGCCACTAAGCGAGATTCAGAACGCACAAGGCAATTGTTTGAGCCTTCTGACATAACATCGCCAAGCAAGACATTTTGGTCGGCGTCTTTATCCGCATAATCGTACAAGGCATCCCATGCACCTATGTCGCTCCAGTCTCCTGCATAAGAGACGACTTTTGCATTTTTAGAGGGTTCCATTACCGCGTAATCGATAGAGTCTTCAGGGCAAGCAGCAAAAGCGGCTGCGTCTATACGAACAAAATCCATATCTTGATTGCGAGCTTGGTAAGCGGTAGAAACAGCTTCTGCTATGTCGGCTCTATACTGAGCCAACTCTGATAAATAGGTATTCGCTTTAAACAGGAACATACCACTGTTCCAAAGATAATCGCCGGAATCTAAATAAGCCTGTGCGGTATTTTCGTCTGGTTTTTCAACAAACTCCGCGACGGCAAAGTCGGCACCAGAGCGAATATAACCATAGCCAGTTTCTGGGCGAGTCGGTTGCACGCCAAAGGTCACTAATGACCCTTGGTTAGCTAGCTCGGCCGCTTGTTGAATGGCTTTTTCAAACGCAGCTACGTCACGAATCACATGGTCAGCCGGCAAAACGAGCAACAAGGCATCGTCTAGATTTTTATATTGGGCTTCTAGCGCGGCCAAGGCAATCGCGGGAGCAGTGTTACGACCTTGTGGCTCAAGTACAATGCTCGCTTGGGTGACGCCAATTTCTTGTAGCTGCTGGGCAATCAGGAAACGGTGGGATTCATTGCAAACGACAATAGGGTCATAAAAAGCGAGTTCACTGACCCTTAATATGGTGCTTTGTAATAAACTGAAATGTTCGTCTACCAAGGGTAAACACGGCTTTGAATAAAATTCCCGAGACTCTGGCCATAGGCGACTGCCAGTACCTCCAGATAAAATAACGGGGATAATTTTCAAAAAAGACCCTTTATAAACAAATATATCATTCAGCAAAAAATACGATTTTCGCCATCAATCTCTAGCTTGTGCGCTGAGCCGCATCTGCGACTTCTCTACGCAATGCTTCAATTTCACTTGTTAACTCTTCGTGTTCGTTGAGCTTTCTTTGTAAAAAATGATGAGTGAGGGATACACGCTCTTCTATGCCCTTGGGCGTCAGTAAATACAGATACTTTACTTTGTCTGAGCTCTTTTTAAAATTATTTGCTTTTAAAAATCCTTTTTCAATCAAGGCCTTAATGCAAAAGTTTGTTTTACCAAGACTGACGCCTAAACGCTTGGCTAGCTCTCGCTGGCTAAGGTTAGGATTCTGCTGCAGCTCTTTTAAAATTTTGTAGCGGTATTCATCAGACAGCATAGCAAGCAACCTTATTCTGATCACGCACAACGTCATTAGTCGCGTTATATTGACCATTAAAATAGGTAACTTTTAGGAAAAGCTTTTTAAGAGTAACACTTAACATTCGTACCATTGACGTTATTTTGTCTCATCTAGGATAAACCCGTTCATCGAGTGAACAATGGTAAAACAGCTATCTAAATCATGCAAACAATGTGGTAAGAAACACAAAAATTAGACAACCAATCTAATAGCATCGACTTTGGGGTTTGTGTTTTTCTCGTCTATATTGAAACCATGTTTCAACCAAAATCACAGAAAGACACAAGGATTTGTATGCTAACTATAAAACACCACGGTGCAGTACAAGGCGTGACTGGCTCTTGCCATGAATTGTTTATTGACGATGACCATTCCATCTTGGTCGATTGCGGTTTATTCCAAGGCGCAGAGACCTCTGGCTCTGGGGCGGGTTCTAATCAATTGGAAATCGAGTTCGACATAACCGCCGTGCAAGCGCTGTTTGTTACCCACGTACACATAGACCATGTTGGCCGCTTGCCTTATTTACTTGCAGCGGGATTCACCGGACCCATCTATTGCTCAAAACCCAGCGCCGAGCTACTACCACTGGTCATAGAAGACGCCTTAAAAGTCGGCGTTACGCGCAATGCCAGCATAATCAGAGCCTGCCTAAAAAGACTCGCGTCGCAAATTGTTCCACTCGATTATAAGCAATGGGTGTCTATTCCGCTTACCCACCACTCAAATGCCAGCGTTCAATTAAAGCTGTATCAAGCAGGCCACATCCTAGGCTCAGCTTATGGCGTGTTCAGAGTAACCAGCCCTTCTCTTAAAGCACGCAACAAACGCTACCACGATGTATTGTTTTCAGGAGATCTAGGCGCCCCTTATTCACCCCTGCTCAATGCACCAAAGTCTCCTTATCGAGCAGACCAAGTAGTAATAGAAAGCACCTACGGCGACCGCAACCACGAAAACCGCGCCATACGTCGTCGTAACCTACAACAAAGCATCGAACACGCACTAAGCGACGCAGGTACCGTACTCATCCCCGCGTTTAGCATTGGCCGTACCCAAGAACTACTCTACGAACTCGAACACATTATTCATCAGAACAAAACAAAAACCATCAGCCACACACGCTCAGGCAAACCACTTAATTGGGAAGACATCGATATCATCATCGACTCCCCCCTCGCCAGTAAATTCACCGCCGTGTATAAATCCCTCAAACACTACTGGGACAAAGAAGCCAAAGTACGCCTTAGCGCCGGTAGACACCCACTCAGCTTTGAGCAAGTAACCACCATAAACAGCCACGAATACCACCTGCAAACCGTCGACTATTTAAAACGCCAAACAAGACCCGCCATCGTCATCGCCGCCTCCGGCATGTGCGCAGGCGGCCGCATGGTCAACTACCTAAAAGCCTTACTGGGAGACGCCAGAAACGACGTACTCTTCGTTGGCTACCAAGCCGCAGGCACACCCGGACGAGACATCCTGCGCTACCACAACAAAACCAACGGCTACGCCACCTTCGACGGCGTAAAATACCCCATCAAAGCCAACGTAAAACAAATCAGCGGCTACTCCGCCCACGCAGGCCAAAGTGACCTACTCAACTTCATCAAACGCATCCGCGTCAAACCACAGAAAATCCACATCGTCCACGGCGATGAACAAGCCAAAGCGACATTAAAAGACTTATTAGAAGAAGCCCATTCAGATATGGATGTAGTAATTCCGATTGAGTGAATATAATCAAGTTAAACTCGCTGCTTTTTTAAGTACTCCAGCCCATAAAACTGGATGCAACCAAATGGCCTTGCACTTGACCTGGCTCTTGGCCTGTTACTTTGTAGGTCAGTCTTAAGGCTGATGACCACTGCACTAATAAAACCAAACAGACGAGACACCTGTGATTAACATGACGCTCTTGGCCTTGCACTTGATCTTGACCTTGACCTTGACCTGTCACTAGACCTGGCTTCCCCTTACTTCAAGAGGGTGTCGTAAAAGGTACTACTTAATGGATTATCGTTTTACTGACAGGCGTATTTAGCCAGTAAATCGATCATTCCATTGATTTATTTGGTAATAATATTTACTTACTAAAATCTTATGCATGAGGATTAGTGTGATACAAAAGCCCGATAAAATGGCCAGAAGCGCGATTAAACGACTGAGATTGTAAGCCAGTATATGCAGCGCAAACTCTAATTTAACCGCTTTTAGCCCATTTCTCTTAAAACGGGTCAATCCATGAACACCTCGCAACACCGAAAAGACAGGTTCCACCATCGCCTTTCGATATTTAAAGCGCTGCTGTGCTTTGGGTTGTAACATGACTTGCCGAAGCCCATCTTTTATCTCATCACTAGGATAGCGCTTTACTTGTCTTCCATTCTGGCTTTTCGTGCATTTCTCTTTCAGTGGGCATGTTTTACAATCAGGCGTTCCATACAGGACATAACTTTTGTATTTCTCAGATCCTTTATAAAACGAGATAGGCCGCATTTCATGGCCTGCAGGACAGAGATAATGATTTTCTAGTTCATTGTAGATAAATTGGCCTTTGGGGTAACGTCGGTACTGTTTGGCGTGACTACCATCATTGCCTTCTGGACAGAGTAAGCTGATGTCTCGATCAAGGGATTCTTGAATGCTCTGATCACAAAAATAGCCTGCGTCCAACATCAGTTCATGAGGCGTTTCTCCTGATAACGACTCGCATTGATTCAATAACTCAGGGATAACCGAGACTTCAGCGGAAGGGTGAACGGTTTGTGCCACAACAATGCGGTGTTCATTAGCTAAGATGGACGGTTTATAAGAAGCTGAATAACCACTGTGTTTTTGTGGCTGGACAACCGCGTCAGGTTCCAAGGGGTTGATGCGGGTGCTGTCAATTTTTCTCCCTTTCGCCTTTCTTGATTCAATCCGTGCTTCCAATAGAGCTTTTGCGTCATTCGCCTGTTCTGATTGTCGCTGTTTTGCTATGTCCTCGGGGTTGGCTTTCGCCGCTTTTTCTAACGATAAAGCACGTTCTGCCATTGCTTCATTTTTAAGTAAACGATAGCGTGAGCACGCGGCCTCTATGACGGTTCCATCTCCTGCAACAGAGTGGGTTTTAGAGCCTGTTTTATTCAAAATAGACCGTGTTACCGCTTCAAAAAACTCAACGCCTAATCGTTCTTGGTGTAATAAAATAAAGCGTCCTATCGTCGCATGATCAGGGTAAATGCCACCACTTACCCACATGCCACCGAGATCAAGACGAGCTAAACTTTCTAATTGTCTAAGAGAGGATTGCCCATTCATCAACCCATATAAAATAAGCCCTAGCATGGACCATGGAGCATAAGGCGGTGCGCCTCCTGGCTTGTACGGTTCAATAAAAGACGACCAATCTAACTCAGATAAAAAAGACCTAATAATAAGAGGAGAGGTTTGTTTTAGTTGTTTCAAATGATCTTTAAGGGGCGCCATTCCAAGGTATAAATCGCTAGGATCTGGATCGACAAAAACAACGTTATTTTGCAAACGTGATGTTTTTTTATGCTTGGCGTTACCGAGCTCACTGAATAAATCGAATTGCTTTTCTCTGTGAACTTTGAAACGAGAATTTGAAATCATAGTCGGTCTATTTATCTTTAATGCTGTTCCAATAATTATAAAATAATTTACACCTTTTGCGACACCCTCTTCAAGGGGGAGCTGGAGGGGGTTTTACACTTGATCTTGATCTTGCTCTGTCACTTGACCTTGTGGGTCTGCTTACCTTAAAAAAGAGCGCCCAGATGCCACGGAATATATGAGCCCACAACACGAGACACCTGTGATCAAAGTGATTTTTCAACCACCAAAACATCACCAGTCATTTCGACTTTAACCGATAGTTGGTTTCATCAATTCATGAGTTACTGGCCTAAAGGCCAGCCCACAAAGGCACACCTCATCACCTGCTCTTGACCTGTCATTTGTAGGTCAGCCTTTAGGCTGAATGCCACTGCACCAATAAAACCAACCAGACGAGACACCTGTGATTAACATGACTGACTTTCTCAACAAAACCTTAAATTACTAACCCAAAAACCATCTACACAACCCCATCACAAATTATAAAAAATAGTTACGAAACAGAACACTTCGATGATTTTTTTGCTACTATTCCTCGCAATTAAATAACTCGAATACTCTGATTTACTTTTTCAAAAAAGGGATGCACATGAAAAAAAGTTCATTTCAACAGTACCAAAACAGAAAGGCACTCTGTATTTATGGACTCATCGATTTACTTATCCCTCCTTTTCTTCTGGGCTTAATCCATTTTTGTTTTGATGGAGGCCCATGGACAAAGTCTTACTGCTACCTTGCCACACTAAGCGGCCTATTTTTCTTTTTAGGCACCGCGTTTCAAGGCGGTTACAGCCGATATAATGAACGCTGTATTTCTAAAAAATTGGAAATCACTTTTAAGACTTGGTTTTTTACTGTTTTTCTACTAATGGCTGTCAGTTACTTTTATTTGGTAATCTTGAACTTCGACCGTTTTATCATGACGGCTTCCGTCATTCTCACCCCTTTCATTGTGGTTTCTCTTAAAATATTCGTAAACAGCCTAAACAGAAAGCTATCCAAAAATAAAATAGTGATCGCAGTATTAGGACGAAATTATCAGTTTAATGAACACGAACAAGCCATGTTAACGTCTCAATCTATTGAGCTAACCTACATCGACTTTAATGAAATCGACACACTACAAACAACCATCGAAGAAATCACACCAGATTACCTATTATTAAACTTAGAAAAGCCGGCTAACGAAAAGTTAATAAAAAACTTAACTCATATAAACTTAAAAGGCACTCGGGTCATCCAACTTTATCATTTTATGGAAGCCTTTTTACGCAAATGTTACATCCCTTATGATCAGCAAGACTTAAGCTATTTAGACAATATACGTCGCTACAATGCGACAAAGTATTCTTTAAAAAGAATTATCGATTGGTCCGCTGTTTTAATATTAGGGATATTATCTATTCCTGTGATTCTTATATCAGCTTATAAAATTAAAAAAGAATCACCTGGTAAAATATTTTTTAGACAAAGTCGTGTAGGAGTAGAAGGAGAGAGTTTTCAGGCTATTAAATTTCGTAGTATGCATGAAAATGCAAAATTCGACCCTTATACACAAAAAAAAGACCCTAGGATATTTCCTTTTGGTAACTTTATGCGTAAATCACGTATAGACGAGCTGCCACAACTGTGGAACGTTGCGAAAGGAGAAATGCATCTACTAGGGCCAAGAACAGAATGGGATATCCTAGTAGAGAACTACGAAAAAGAAATACCCTACTACCATGAACGCCATCTTGTTAGGCCGGGCATATCAGGCTGGGCGCAAGTACTCTACCCTTATGGCGCCAACACAGAAGACGCAAGACAGAAGCTCATGTATGACCTCTACTACATCAAGCACTGGAGCATCTGGCTAGAAATGGAAACCTTGATAAGAACAATCAGTGTGGTATTAGGGAAGAAGGGCTTGTAATTTAGGAGAAAATAAACTCTTTAAATAACTGTAAGCGTCGGTTAAACCCCACATAGTAATTCCTTTCCAAAAACCATAAAGTCTTTTGTTTTCTCAACAGGAACATAAGGCTTATGTTTACATCCTCCTCTCAGCACCATGTCACTGTTACTCATAAGGTCAGGGTGGAGGCAGGAAAGAAAACCTGAGTAAGTGCTTGTTAATATTAGTGTTAGATTTTGGGTGGAAACGGAAGTGTCAGGATTTACTTGGATCTACTAAGTCACACAAAACGTACATAAAGGACCGGCTATGGACCGGGGGGTAGATTTTTTCTTAAAACGAGGGCCCGCATATTTGTCTAAATATCGGATGAAGAGCAATAATTTGGGTGCTAAAACCGCATAAACCCTAGAAACGACAAAGCCCTAACTAAGTAATTAGCTAGGGCTTCATCTAAATGGTAGCAGCAGGCGGACTCGAACCGCCACACCCGAAGGCAACGGATTTTGAACCTCTCGAAGTGGCTTATATCTCGTTATATAGTGTTGGATTTACTCTGCAAACAATCATGTTTTATAAGGGGCTACTTTGCATCAGTTGGATCTCAATGTGCACATAAATAGCACATACCTACAGACTAGCATGGTCTTTCAAGCTTTTAGAGTTGTAAATGATGCTAAATAAGAGTATAAAGTTATAATTTTTAAACTGGTTTTTTAAGACTATGTTTATAGTTTGTTTTAGCGCTTTTTTGGTTACTTAATAACTAAACTGTTATTTTCGATACAAAAAACTAGCTGTTTCCCTTAATAGTAATTAAGGGAAAGCAATTACAGTATTAATTTTTCAAACTGTTTCGCTAGCAGTATGACGATATTTTTTTTGATTAATAGTTTAAATATAAGGGATTTTAGTGCAGACACAAGGTAAATTTTTAGCTGTTGAAAGTATCAGAGGCGTTGCTTGCTTCATGGTTTTATTATCACATATTAGTTTGACCTTTTTTCCATACCTTCATGATTTTGAAGGAAAAGCTGATTTAATTACTAATGAAATGCAAAATTTAATTCATGAATCACCCTTCGGTTTTTTCTTTTCAGGTACTTCAGCAGTCTATATATTTTTTGTTCTTAGTGGCTTCATTCTGACTGAAGTTGCTTTAAAAGAAGGAAATACACCTACTAAAATATTAAGCATGGGTATAAAAAGATATCCTCGACTTATGATTCCAGCGTTAGCATCTTGTTTAATTGCATATATATCTTTTTGTCTTTTCGATATTACAAGCAACGAGCTTAGTGGATGGATAAATGAATATGGTAATGGCAAGCATTCATTAACTGGAGCAATATATAGTGGAACTTTAGATATATTCTTCTTTTCAGGTCGCAGCTCATATAACCCAGTTCTTTGGACTATGAAGATTGAATTATTCGGTTCTTTTGTTGTTTATTTACTTTGTTTAAACAGAATGAATTCAAAAACTTCATTTTTAGTTGGGTTAGCTTTTGCATTAACAGTTATCCTTGCAACGTCTAAAATTATTAGCCCAAGTCTTGGGTTAGGGCTTATTGCTTTTTATGGGGGCTATTTATTTAGCATATATGGTACAAAAATATCAACTAATAAGGCTGTAATCCTTGCTATTGTAGGGCTTTACTTTGCCGGTGCTCATAATAACAGTGCATCATATTCATTTATTTTTGATTTTTTGGGAGTATATACATACACTCTATGTAATTTTATTTCAGGATTTTTTATTGTTTATGCCATCATTTTTAATGATGAATTAAATTCTTTGTTTTCGGGGCGATTTTTAGTATTTATGGGCAAAGTTTCCTTTTCTGTGTACTTAATTCATATGCCGATTCTTTCAACGCTTGGCGTATTTATATTCAATGTTCTTTTTCAGTATTCAGGAATGTATAACGTATCAGCAATATTATCCTCAATATCAACAATAATATCTGTATATGCTTTTTCAATTGTCTTTTATAGGATGGTTGATTTACAAGGGACAATCTTTAGCAATTCTATTGCGAAATATATAATTTCACGCCTGAGAACTTCTAATACTTAGTTAAGGTTGTCTAAATGAGTATTTACCATAACCCCCGTTTTGCGAAGTAACATTGCTTGCGCTAAAAAAATGGGGGGGGGGAGAAAATAGTGGTATTGAGTTAATAACTAAAGTTATACGTATTACTTAGAGCCTATCTAGATGGTGGTCTTTTTGTATTTAGTCGTAAACTTCATAGGACGCAATGTGCCCCTTAGCGACTTAAAAAATACAGGTCATGTTTATTTTATGTGTGTCATATTCACAGAATCATTCAAGAACCTATTTATAGCTACTTTCGTAATTAAACCCACCAAAATAATCTTTATACGTAATAACTCTTTCCCTTAATCATATATGATTTTCTTGAGTAATCTTCAGGAGATAATCATATGTCTAAAAAGTTTAAATTTACTACTGCCCATCTAAAAGCGCTTCCTCCCTATGACCGACATTCTAAATCAACCAAAGCAGAATACAGTGATACGTGAGCGTCCGGGCATCACCATCTAGGCAAGCTCAAATTCTTATCTATTACTTTTTCCATTTCTGAGTGGCGTAAAACGACAAGTGGGTCTAAGGTTATAGATAGACAGTAAGCGTCGGTTAAACCCCACATAGTAATTCCTTCCAAAAACCATAAAGTCTGTTGTTTTCTCAACAGGAACATAAGGCTTATGTTTACATCCTCCTCTCAGCACCATGTCACTTTGATCTGTGGTCCCACGGACATGCGTAAAGCCATGTAAGCGTAAGGCCATCACCACCTAGACAGGCTTAAATTCTTATCTATTACTTTTTTCAATATAGGATTGGCGTAAAACGAGAAGCTGATCTAAGGTTATGTGTAGACAGAGAGCAAGGGATTGTTCAAGCCTTCAGGATGAAGGCTCTGTCTTCTTTCAGGATGATCTCCGCGCGGCAAGGATGCCGTAAAGAGTCCTTTCATTTGTCTCTATTTGATGTTCCATGGCAGTAAACTGTCCATTTCTTTCTGGTCACTTTCATCATTTAATAATGGCAGCGTTTCAAACAACGTTGTTAGGTAATCGTATGGGATTAATCCATTCGCTTTGGCGGTTTCAATAATACTGTAAAGTATCGCGCTCGACTTGGCTCCCTTGCCTGTGTTGGCAAACAACCAGTTTTTACGACCAATAACGAAGGGTTTGATCGCCCGTTCGGCTCGGTTGTTATCAATGTTGATTCGCCCATCGGTTAGGTAAACGGTGAGTTTGTCCCATTGATTGAGGTTATATT
>NZ_JBAKAS010000038.1:0-12448 GCF_038155025.1 Marinomonas sp. TI.3.20
CGTTTTGTCTGCCTTGTTTCTATGCTTTAAATAATAACACTTAAAATAAAAATAAATAGATACCAAAGAGCGGTATCTCTTTACATCCAACTTTTCAAATATAAATGCAAAAAAGGGAGAATTAAGATGCTCTGTATACATAACTAAACCTAAGCGATAAATTAACTTAAATTTTGTCTGGAAAGCTCACTTCTCAAAAAATAAAACGATCGAGCTTAAGGTTTTATGTGGGGCAATATCAGCATCATCTATAAAAGAGACACAGCAAGACTTAGCTAAAATTAAATAACGACGACAAACAGGCGGAGACACTTCTCAGAGCCGTAACTAATAGAGTCTTCTTTATTTATGGGCAACCAGTTGAATCAAGAGACAAGGGGGTTGAATTGATCACTGATAATGGTCTGGATTAAGAGGAGTTAAACAAGGTTGCGCTAAGATGGGGTAATTTCAGAGCTGAGGGCTATCTAAAGAACTGGGAGCTATATAAGAATTTGAAGCAAAAAAAGACCAAATTAAATTTGGTCTTTTATCGATAACTCATATTCAGAGATTACTCAGAACGTTGAGTTTGTAAAGCGCTCAGTTGCAATCTTAAATCGCTCACTTTGGCATTTAATGCTGCTGCTTTAGCAGAAGGAGCAATGGCCGCATTAACATCAGCGCTAGTATTTACATTATGACCTAAACTTTCAATTTGTGATGTCAAATCATGAATATTAGTTTGCGCACGATAAATATCACCGTAAGTTGCATCGCCTGGTGCAGCAAGAGCAACAGAAGAGATTGATGCTGCCGCTAGTACAGTTAGTGCGCTTTTAGTAAAAGTATTCATAATTAATCACCTTAATATAATATTCATGGCTGACGTCATGTCTGCCTTGTTTCTATGTTTTTAATATTAACACTTAAATTCTAAATAAATAGTAGCATCAACACATTGTCTCTTTATGTTCAAATTTTCAAATATAAATGCGAAAAAGGTTAAATTAAGATCGAATAAAATAAAAAAAGCCTAATCAATGATTAGGCTTTTTTTTGAAATCTTACTATTTCAGTTCGATTAATCTTATTCAATTAGATCGAAGCTGAAGAATACGTTCTCTACTTATAGTATTCTTTGACATAATGCTCGTGGCTAGAGTGGTAGAATTTGTATCTACACTTACTTCGATGCTGTCAAATTGTGACTCTAAAGAGCCTATGTATGCTTGTGCGCGGCTAGCCCTATTAAAGGCTGTTTCACCAGGTGCAGCGAATGCAGTAGAAGCAACACTAGTCGCGGCTACTAGCAACAATACACTCTTAGAAAAGCTGTTCATAATACGTTCGAATCCATATATTTCATTTGGCAGCGACATTTCATCTGCCTATTTCTAATTAAGGTAATGGTAACATTTCATATAATAATAAGGAGCTCACTAAAGTAGCTTTCTCTTTACATTCAATTATTCAAATTAAAATGCTAAATTACTCGAAATGAGCACAAACAATGACAAACGAAAATAAACCTAGCATAAGCGCATTTCCTGAAAACCTATGCGTGAAAATAAAAACACTATATAAATCAAAAGTTTAATACTACAATATGAGATAAGCCTTCTTCCATTCTTACGGCATCTTTTTAGATAAAGTGAAACCATGACACCATCTGCACTCATAGACAATTTGGAACACCTGCCAAACCCTTTCACACAGTTCGACGCCATAGTGTCAGACATGGTCGGTAACACACCTTTGCTTAAGCAGCCTGATTTCAAACGCGACCTACAACTCGCACTCTGCTTTATTTATAGCTATAACGGGTCACAAGCGACGTTTAATGCTTATCGCCGAGAGGTCGAACGGTTTCTTCTATGGTCTTGGTATGTGCAATCCTCCCCTACTACTAATTTACGTAGGGAGCAGATTGAAGAATTTATTCATTTTTGCATATCACCACCTGAAGAATGGATAGGCACAAAAAATGTAGCGCGCTTTAAGTTGCATATGGGTAGTCGTGTTGCCAATAAGCAATGGAGACCGTTTGTCAGCCATATTAGTAAACTCGAATTTCGTAATGGTGAAGTACCGTTAGCCAAACAACATTCACTATCCCAAGCCGCCATTCGAGCGACGTTTTCTATACTCTCTTCTTTTTATGGTTTTTTAATGCAAGAAGATGCTATTCAACAAAATCCAGTCGCTTTAATTAGGCAAAAAAGTAAATTCGTCAAAAAAGAAGTCACGCGTCGTCAGGTAAGGCGTATTTCAAACTTACAATGGGATTATGTTATTGAGACAGCGGAATTACTCGCTGAAGAAGACCCTAATATGCATGAACGGACGCTGTTTATCATGAACGCGTTATTAGGCATGTACCTGCGAATTTCAGAACTGGTTGCCGATGAACGTTCTGCACCTGTTATGGGAGACTTCACCAAAGACACCGATGGTCATTGGTGGTTTAAAGTACTTTCGAAAGGCAATAAAGAAAGACTGATTGCCGTTTCTGATGACATGTTACAAGCACTTGCCCGTTACCGACGATTTAGAGATTTGCCAGACTTACCAACTATCGCTGAAAAAACACCCTTGATACCTAAAAACCGTGGACAAGGTCCTATGACAAGCTCAAGACAAGTCAGAAACATTGTTCAATTTTGTTTTGATACAACCTACCAAAGAATGTGCGACGATGGAATGCGCGCAGACGCAGATGATCTTCGTGTTGCTACCGTTCACTGGTTACGTCATACCGGCATTTCCGAAGACGTAAAAACACGCCCTAAAGAACATGTCAGAGAAGACGCAGGGCATGCTAGCATGGCGACAACTGACCGCTACATTGATACAGAGTATAGAGAAAGGCACGCTAGTGGACGCAAGAAGACCCTGCGCCCACATTAATTAATAGGCTTCAAATAAAATGCCTAGGTCACTTCCAACGATCTAGGCTTATTCCATCTTTCTCATTGGCCTCTACCCAATGGCTGCTATTTCCTTGAGTTTCTTTTTTCCAGAAAGCCGCACGACTTTTTAGATAATCCATAATAAAATCACACGCTTTAAAAGCCTCGGCTCGATGCGAAGAGCTCACCCCGACAAAGACAATTTGATCACTTATCGATAAACGACCGACACGATGAACCACTCTTACGTCTTGTAATGTCCAGCGAGACTTTGCTTCGTCCACAATACTTTGCAAATTGTGCTCTGTCATACCGGGATAATGCTCCAGCTCAAAAGCACAATCATCTGGTGAAAGATCAGAAAACTCGCGAACTAACCCAACGAACATAGCAACAGCGCCAGTTTTATTCTCAAGTAATAACTGTTGATAAAGCTCCGCTACGTTGAAATCTTCTTGCTGCACAGAAATCATCTTAGCCCCCAGTTACTGGAGGGAAAAAAGCGACTTCTTTCACTCGACTCGGTATAACATCTGCATCGCGTGCAAATTCATAATCTATTGAAGCTTGAATGCCTAATGCCTGCAATGCTTCACCATTGTTTAATTGTGCTGCCAATATTTGCTTAAGCTCTTTAATTGTCATAGGAAATTCACCAGCTGCTTGGCACTGACCAACCCCTAGCGATTCTTTCAGGGAAGCAAAAAAAACAACGGTTATCTCAGTCATTCGATTTACTCCAATCGCCACTTTTACCACCATGTTTTTCAAGCAAACATATATTATCGATGACAATGCCTTTATCAACCGCCTTACACATATCGTATAAAGTAAGTGCCGTGACACTGGCACCGGTGAGCGCTTCCATTTCCACACCTGTTTTTCCACTCAATGCACACGTACACAGTATTTGAATTTCATGATCGCTTAAAATAGTAATGTCTACGCTGACTTTGGTAAGCATTAATGGATGGCACAAAGGAATTAGGTCTGAGGTTTTTTTAGCAGCTTGAATACCAGCAATACGTGCTGTCGCTATCACATCTCCTTTTGGCAACCCTCCTTCTATAATTTTGGTCAATGTTTCAGGTTTCATATGAACAATCGCCTGAGCCGTTGCCGTCCGCTTAGTAATACTTTTATCAGACACATCAACCATATGAGCATTGCCTTGATGGTCTAAATGAGTAAGTGTCTCTGTCATAATTCATCCAAAAATTTAACGAAATGTTGATATATCTACTATGGTTTAAGAAACGGGATTGGAATGCAAGAACATTAAACGCCATCAGAAGGAAAGATATCGACTGATTTCCTCCTGATTACACAGTATTTCACAGCTAATCGCATCATTAGGACTCAATTGGATGAAGTATTTTGTCTTTTTTCTCATTTTGTTGTTCTGCTCTTTTGCGCGAGCCTATAACGTGGATAAAATCCCACTGTCTCCTTTGCCTACATACTTCCAAACAGGCGATGAAACGTTTTCATCTATTGTTGATACCGCCACATTCAATACAGCCGACTATAAAAAATCTCAACGCTTTTCGGATCAGACGATATGGCACAAAATTCACTTCCCAACACCTAATGAAATAACCAGCATTAATCTTCAAATGAGTAACCACTTAATTGATCAGCTAGATTTTTACCTCATTCAAAATGGCAATTTAGTACAACACTGGCGCCGTGGAGCCATTCAACACTGGCAAACGGAAGCCACTCATTACAATGGTATTTGGTTGAACATAAAACTACAGCCAGATCAAAACAACACTCTCTATATCCGTAAACATAGCCAAGGCCCATTACTCACCCCTATACATTTTTTCCAAGATTCCCAAGCAATCACAGAGAAGCTCACCACAACGATATTTTGGACAATAGCGCTAACCAGCGTAGTTGTGCTATTGGCCTATAACTTTATTATTTTCCTACAATTTCGCTATGCTGCTTTTGGCTATTACTTAGCGTTTCACTGTTTTGCATTACTCTCATTAGCCATGATGATAGGTGCAAGCCGCTGGCTCTTCCCTGAATTCATACAGCATTGGCTGATTAACACCAAAGTGACTCTTTTTGTACTAGCCGTCTGGAGCTTGTACCGCTTTAGCATCGGTTTCTTGCCAAATAAACAGACTAAGAGCTTGTCAAATAAACGTAATTTAATTAATAGCATTTTCTTTGCCTATTTTCTTATTAGTATGTTTCTTCCAGAAAAAGTGTCGGCTATTCTTTTTACCGTCATGCAAATTACCATGATTGTATTTTGCTTTCGCTTTGGCATTAGATCGTATCAACAAGGGTTCATCGCGGCTCGCTTTTATATTTTCGCCATCGCCATGTTAAGCATCGGCAGTGCCATCAATTCTATGATGTACTGGAATCTCATCCCTTTTAACGACTACACAAAAACAGCACTGCCTCTTTGCACCTTTTTGGAATTACTGGGGTTCGTCATTGCCTTTACAGATAATGCTAAGCAAATTGAACTCAACACCACTCTTAAAATTCAAACCGATGACAGTACTGGGCTGCCTAATCGTTACTATTATTTTAATATCATCGAAGAACAACTTAAGCCTATCAACCAAAGCGACTTAGCATTAGTGATGCTAGAAATCACCAGCCATAGCCAACTAAGCCAAGCTTATGGCCCCATGAAAGCAGAACAAGCAACTTCAACATTAATTCAAAATTTAGATCGAGCGTTAGCCACGATGGATTCGGTGTTGTCGTTACGTTTGCCTAACAACACAAGTAAAAAACTTATTCGTATTTCTACCAACAAAGTGGCTTTTATCAGCCTGTCAAAGAAATCAGTGAATCAACACATTGAATTTGTACAAACCTTTCTTAGTACGCCAGTCTTAATTGGACACCTAGATTTTCACTACCAATACAATATTGGCAGTGCACTTTTTCCATCTCAAAGTAATACTCTCGACTCTCTGTATCAAAATGCACTGATTGCCTGTCGCCACGCCCAATTTAATATCGGCACTTGGCAACCTTTTAACCAGACGTTAAAACAAAACTATGCCCACCAGCTGCACGTATTAACACTGCTCACTCAAGATCTCAAAAACAACTGCCTTCATTTTGAAGTCCAGCCACAAGTAAACCTTAGTACTCGAAAAATCATTGGCGGTGAAGTGTTAATTCGTTGGGAAAACAAACAACTAGGAATGATATCGCCTGGAGAATTCATTCCTCTGGCAGAACAAGCGGGACTGATTTACAAACTCACTGACTTCATCATCCTTAAAGTCTTTAAGTGGGCAGCCAGACACCCTAAACTGCTCATCGACCGTACGCTGTCGCTAAATATATCCGCATTAGATATGCTGCATGAAAATTTTGCAGATCGGGTGATAGCACTACAAGTTCATTATCAACTACCCGCATCACAATTTATCATTGAAGTGACAGAAACCAGCGTATTCGAAAATAGCAAAGTCGTTTCTGACAATGTACATCGCCTACATCAGGCAGGATTTAAATTATCTATTGATGACTTTGGCGTTGGTTACAGCTCAATGCAAAACCTCATTGCCTTGCGGACGAGCGAATTAAAAGTAGATAGATACTTTGTTGCAAACATATTAACCGATAATCAAAGCGCCATTCTGTGTCGGAATATGATTCAACTTAGCGCTGAATTGGGAGTCACAAGTGTTGCAGAAGGGATCGAGAGTGAAGAGATCGCACAGCAATTCGATCAATGGCACTGTCAAATTGGGCAGGGTTACCACTTCTATAAACCAATGCCGTATCGAGATTACCTTTCCTTGCTTGGCTCATAAATTGCGCCTTTGTCGTACCTAATAAATCGTGCATAATGCTAAGCATAGTCCCACACCTTGCCTAAACGCTTATTTTCTAGGATAGCATGAGCATTATAGACGATTATCGACTGTTAGAAATCCCTACTCACGCCAGCACACAAGAAGCGAAAAGCGCTTTCCGTCGTTTGGCAAGACTGTACCATCCGGATAAAAATCCTGGAGTCGACACAACAGAACATTTCCAGCGCTTACAAGCAGCCTATCAAAATGTATTAGATGACATAAAACAAGGCTCAGCCGCACCCAACTGGAAGCCTTACGACTTCGCTCAAGCAAGACCCTCACGTGATAATCAATACAGCAGCTATTCGCCCAACACAGACAAAGAGCAAGAAGCTTTCGTTAAAGAGCGACAACGCGCCTATGAAGAAATGCGACGCAACAACGCCCAACAAGACAAAACTCGCGAAGATGCCATAAAAACAGCTAGAAATACGCTCAATGAAAAGCGCGTTAAAGCACTCTATGAAGAAGCGTTCAAATCGTCGAAAGGCTTTACTTCTGAAGGCTACAACGCTTCAGGTTACAACTCATCAGATGCAAACACCTCAGGTACAAACGAATCCTATTCTTTTGATGATTTTGAAATCCCCCCATACCAATCCTTTGTCGACGATCCAGATCCCGTTAAAAACGAGCGTGGCAGCCACCCCATTCGCTTATACGCTGCCAAAGCAGCGTTTCGCACCGCTACGTATATTGCTTGTTTCGCAGCAGGCATATATAGCACCTTATATTGGCAAGAAGCTCACGAGAACACTAAAGCAGAACACCCCCCTAACGCTTACATTTCAGGCTTATACCCTCAGTTTCGGGTCGGTACTAACTACACATTAGCAACCACAAAACTCTTCGCTGAACCCGATACCAAAACGCAACAACTGATTAACATTCCCGCTTTAACGAATATTCAAAGTATCAAAGCACAAGGTGACTGGTTAACTGTCCGTTACCAAGGTATTAGTGGCTGGGTGCAAGCAAAAAACGTTGGTTTTGGGTCGGCGCAGCATGCGGTAGAAACAGGCTGTATAGGACAACCAGGCATAGCGCCACGACATGGACAACTGATCGGCAACGCCAATGGCAAAAGTCGACTGAGAATTTTAAATCAGCTAGAACAAGCCAGTTTGCTTAGCTTTCAGTCTTACGATGGCCTCCCTCCCTTCTCCATTTATTTACGGGCGGGGCAAGCCTTTGCGGCCAACTTCATACCAAAAGGCCGCTATCGATTGGTGTTGGAGACAGGTTCCCTGTATCATCACACCTGCAATCAATTCCTATTCAATGACACCAACCAAGTCGTCTTAAATAATGTCGAGTTTGCCAGCACAGAGCAATCGCTCACGCTCAAACCCGAACGAAAAGTCGATCAAACACTGAGTAATTAATAACCCATGCTGAGTAATATTCGGATTGTTTTAATCAACACCTTTCACCCAGGAAATGTCGGTGCAATTGCCCGCGCCATGAAAAACATGGGCCTGACCAATTTATATTTAGTAGACCCTAACGACTACCCTTCAGACGAAGCCACTAGTCGTGCAGCTGGAGCGGTTGATCTGCTAGAGAATGCCACCATCGTAGGCACACTAGAAGAAGCCATTAGCGACTGCAGCCTTGTGGTCGGTACTAGCGCTCGTCATCGCACTTTTCAGCTCCCTATTATGAATGCTCGAGAATGCGCGCAAACCGTCATTCCAGAATCAAAAGAACACCAAGTAGCCATCGTTTTTGGACGTGAAACCACCGGGCTTTTGAATGAAGAAATTGCCCAGTGCCATCGCCAAGTTTACATCGATGCCAATGACGAATACCCAGTACTAAACATTTCTCAAGCGGTTCAAATCGTCGCTTATGAAATCTGGATGGCCAATCAAGATCAGACCATTTACGACAAAACCGTAGCAGAATACCCACGCAAAAAAGACATGGATTTATTCTATAAACATTTAGAAGAAACCCTCTACGGGATCAATTTCGTTGTGCGTAATCACCCTGGCAAGGTACTGGATAAACTACATAGATTTTTTAACCGCTCTCGTCCTGAAAAACAAGAACTGGGGATTTTACGAGGTGTACTAGCGGCGGTTCAGCGCGAAGCTGGGCTAACAGAAGCTAACAATCATCCCGAGAAAAAAGCCAAACAAGAACAATCACAAGACTAATACAGTTACTATTTTACTCGATAAAAAACACAGCGTACTGAAGTGACCTGTGTTTTTTATGCTCCTAATAACTAGACATAGTCACAAAGTAAAGTCCCAGTAAACGCGCTCAAAAGACACCAATAAGTCACTATAATTATCAAACTGGGTATCGACACCCTCCCGTTTAGGGAGTTTCACTTTCGTCCGCCAAGAATAAGGAATCACTCTCTAATGAAAATCATCATGACAGTAAGTCTAATCCTAGCAACAACGCTACTCACTGCTTGCGCGTCTCTTAATAATTCACTAACGCCAGAGAAAACACTACAAAATAAAGTCAGTTCCGTTATTCATGCTAACCCAGACAATATTGTGATCACGAATAAACAAACACAAGGTGAGCATGTTGAATTTACGGCCTCCGTGCTAGACAAAACATATCATTGCCATTACACCGCCACATTATTGAAACAAACTGATACGATTTGCGAATAAGAACAAACACTCTGTATACAAGATACCCTTCCTGTATACAGCGCCTCTGTTTCTAAACAAGCATATAAGTACTGATTTTTAGTTCACGGAAGTCGAGATAAAGTGTTTTTGCTCGTGGATTTGTTTTTCTCAGCCCATAAAATACTGACTGGGCTGTTTGCCTTTTTCGCTAAACTTGATCACTAGACATAGCCAGTTCTTTGGAATCTATTGAGGTCAACAGTAACCTCTGACTCGTACTCTATCGAGGCCGGAACATACCCATCATAAACTGTCCCATGTATCGATCATAAAAATCATAGTGATCCGGGTCATAATGATCGCTATGTTCTGAATAGTCGCGCACCTTGAAATCATAACCATCAGCATCACCTTCATAGAACGCTTCTTCAAATTGTTCCGCAGTACCAATAGCCTTTTCTTCGAATGGGTGCATGTAATCGATATACCATCTAAAGCCCCCACACTTATCATCATAGAAAACGCATCTCAATCTCAAAAAATGATTCTCAGGTAACTCATGTTTTGTATACTGTTCGATATCATTAAGTTTGTTTTCGATAACATCTAAGTAAATATCACAATCAGATCCTATTCTATTTGTGATATGAAAGTAGTACCCTTTAAAATTAGCCGTCCAATGGTTTGGCCTCTCACTCGCATATATCTGCCAACCTTTGGCGCTTGTAGGGAAAAAACGTTGGGCAATAGCCCACAGTTTCGGAGTCGACAACATACGCTCTAACTCAACAGAATCCCAATAAGTGGCTGTTAAATTATTGCGAGGACTATCATTAATACTTTCCAAACGCTGAACTACAGTAGATGAAGGCTGTGTTGATGTAACGAGAACATAGCCATCACACTCATGATGGCCACAACTATCAATAATATTATCCAAATCACCAACCCCAACACTAGCACCACTTTTAGCGTTATGTTTGCACTGGATTAGCCACTTTTTTGAAGTACTTTTAAAGACGCTTTTGTATTCTTCCACACATATTAAATCTTTTCCTCCATCAGGCCCTCTACCACTCCAATAAATCTTATGCCCAAGACTAAACAATAATTCTCTAACCATCTGTTCAAGATCTTGACCATCTTTTGATAATTCAGTGAAGTCTAACATTTGGTTCCTTGTAAATTTAAAATATAAGCAATTTTATTTATTCTTGCGTTCATCCCAAGTCTCTAAGAGAAATAGGGCTATTGTATGTGACGAATGTATTGCAAGCCTCGCATGGCGAGGCTTGATATTGTAGATTTTTGAACCCTCTCCATGAGCAGAGCTTGCATGTGCTCTAAAAGCTCCAATACCATCCACAATAGATAAAACTCCAGTGAGAATTTTTTTAAATCATCATCTTGAAGTAACTTTGGATCAAACCCTAAATGGTGGCGAACCACTTTCCATAGGTTTTGCAAATCTTGCTATTGGGGCATAACAAGATTTTCATAGGTAATATAAACCTTAAGAAGAGACTCTAATATATTACAAGCTGCAGATACTGCATCTCTGGGTTGAGAATTAACATTAGCTAATGCTCTATTAAACTCAGCATCTATAGCAGGGATATCACGACCCTTGATTAACTCCCCAAGTGAACGACTGGGAGCAGAACTCCCATCTGAAATAACCCCACCAGAGCCCCCCAATTCAAGGTGGCGGATCTAAATTCAGGTTGAGACTACCGCCCGTAGGGACGGCCAGCACGAATACTGCTCAAAAAAAAGACCCACCTTAACAGGAAAATCTCGGCCACAAAAAAAATATGCTGCGCGTGCTTTAGGCCGCTACGGTATAAACGGAGCGAGATTTCCGGCACTAGGTTTTGCCAGTGCAAGGAGAATGTTAGACCTAGATTGGGGACAGGCCAAATACTTATCATAACATCGATGATTCTACGCTATAACTTTGATGTTCCAAATTTAGTAGCACAGGAAAGAACAAGTCATTAGAAGAAGTATATGTTCAAAATTATTGGGCATTTTACTCCAAAATAGCCCCGTCTCTAAAATTCATATACTAATCTTTGTGAGATACAACAGGGTAGAATGAAATTTAAAGGAATAACTACACGGGCTATACAGTTTAAGAGCTTTTATTGATAGCATCTTATACTTCAAGTGTATAGTACCAATGAGGATGTTATGGATACTCAGTCAAAGGAAGACATAGACCGATTGAAACAGATAGGCGGTCTCAAATCACACATAGAAAAGCAAAAAACCAGCAGCCGTCATTCACTTCTTAACGCTTGGGATTACATAAGCAAGGCTAAGCTGATACATGAGATAGATTTCAATATGTCAGCATTTTGTCTTATCACCGCGGAAGAAGAAGCGGCAACAGCGTTGATTAAATTAATCAAAGAAAGAGGTTATAACTGCCCATATAACCTTAATCATAGACTGCACCCTCATAAGGCTGCAGTCTATTTCTTAATAGAAGCCTATACGAACTTCATCATCGAAACGAATGCTCTTGATGAAATCCTGATTTCAGGGCTGAATAAAGATCAGCTTGAACTCAGGATAAATCTAATTCACATGGGAATTGATGGCTGATTTGAATTTTCAGAGGTGCCTTTAAACATCTCGATAACAGACCCTAGCGGTAATGAGTATGACTTCCAAAGCCAAATTGACTCGATGGTCTCAGACGCTAACATAGGCAAACTAAGTAAGTACATTTTAAAATTAGCCAATCAGAGAAATATGATCCTTTACGCCTCTCCTGAGGGCCGCCCATCAGTGAATATTAACCAAAAATACATCAGAACTTACGAAAATAGAGTTTTTACTATGAGCTTTCTTTTCGTATTAATCGCCCAACATAAAGAGAAGCAACCTCTGGTAGCCACCTACACTGAGGTGCTATCTAAACTCTTGCAACGAGTAAAAGATAGCGAATAAGGAACCATTTGGGGTCAGATGCTGAGGTATCCCCACAAATTTGATAAAAATAACAATTAGTTAACGCAAGAAAGGAACGTTCATGGCCCTTGGTGATCAATAATTTCGCCAAAAACAACCAAACACGAGAGCCATGAACGCGACGACT
>NZ_JBAKAS010000039.1:0-12222 GCF_038155025.1 Marinomonas sp. TI.3.20
TTACATAGTAGGATACTACAGCCAAATCAGGCCGCATCAACACAATAGAATGTTGCCACCGAATAAAGCGGAAGAACTGTACTGGAGAAACTATAAAACCGTGGCCAGTTTTACTTGACCACTACAGCCGGATGTTTATGAAGATACTGCTTATAAAGTATGTAGCCTAAAAGCAGTAAAAAATGTATGTAAGCTTTCTACCTATCTACGAAGAGACGAAGAAAAATATTGATAACTATAGACATAGGAAATCATTACTGTATTATCTGCGCCCGTTGTCGAGCGAAGCTCATATGGCTCGTAAATGACTTGTTGGTTTCGCAGAGTGATTTTGTGACCATTTTTTTCAAAAATTGGTTTGCTGAAGTTATGCGAAAACATTAAGTTCTTATTTTTAGTCAATAAATTTTTAACTAAACTATTGATTTTTAATGAGAGTTAGTTAGAATCTCCCTCGTTGTTGGTTGAGGTGAGTTAAGGTTCTTTTGATTTATCGCCCTTACAAGGCGAATGTCGGGAGTTCGAACCTCTCCACACCCACCATCGCATCGATGTAAAAGATGAGTCTGCTGGGACTTAAAACAACATAGTGTTGGAGTGGTAGTTCAGTTGGTTAGAATACCTGCCTGTCACGCAGGGGGTCGCGGGTTCGAGTCCCGTCCATTCCGCCAATTACTTATTTAAGCAATAAATTATTGGTTAGTAGGGTTTAGCTTAATGCGGGTGTGTAGCTCAGTTGGGAGAGCGTCGCCCTTACAAGGCGAATGTCGGGAGTTCGAACCTCTCCACACCCACCATCGCATCGATGTAAAAGATGAGTCTGCTGGGACTTAAAACACATAGTGTTGGAGTGGTAGTTCAGTTGGTTAGAATACCTGCCTGTCACGCAGGGGGTCGCGGGTTCGAGTCCCGTCCATTCCGCCAATTACTTATTTAAGCAATAAGTTATTGGTTAGTAGGGTTTAGCTTAATGCGGGTGTGTAGCTCAGTTGGGAGAGCGTCGCCCTTACAAGGCGAATGTCGGGAGTTCGAACCTCTCCACACCCACCACTTACTAAACAGTGGGCCTATTGAGAGATAAGCGAGAGTTTTAGATTGTGTTGGAGTGGTAGTTCAGTTGGTTAGAATACCTGCCTGTCACGCAGGGGGTCGCGGGTTCGAGTCCCGTCCATTCCGCCAATTACTTCTTTTCTCAAAGAGGTGAGTTTGGCAAAGAGTTATTAGATATTCATATTATCTAAACAGTAAGTGTATAACTAAGTTAGGAAGCTTTTCCTAGCAATGTGCGTGACACCGGAAGTTCATAATTTCCCATCTAATAAGATGTAAAACCATTTTGCTTTTTAAGTAGAGCGGGTGTGTAGCTCAGTTGGGAGAGCGTCGCCCTTACAAGGCGAATGTCGGGAGTTCGAACCTCTCCACACCCACCACTTGATAAATTATATTTAAAAGTGTTTTACTCCTGTAAATCACCGATTTTATTGAGTTTCTAAATTTTCATTCTTGTCTAATATTTTATTTTCATCTCTCTCAAATAAATCAAAATATCACTTTAATTTTCCATGTGGCGAATCTGTGACCACCATGTGACCATTCTTAATATTCCGCTTTTCTGTATTTCTCATTAAATAACCATTTTAGTTATTTTTTAAGTGTTTTTTGACCTTCGCTTGTTTTGGTTTAGAAAAAAACCATGATGTACATGGTCACAATCATTCTGTGACCACATTGGTTGCTAAGTTACTTTAATGTATCTAAAGTGTATTTTTCTTTATCAGTGTAACTCACTGACTAATAAAGAAATTACTTGTTAGGGGATATTGGTCAGCGCTGTCGTAGTTAAAATCCCAATGTGATCAGAGTGCCAATAATAAGTCATTTTTTTGTTTATCGTATTTGAGTGAGTGTCCTCGTATTGAGCACTGGTGTATGGTTTTTACTCTTAATCAGAGGGGCAAGGAGTGGGCACTAATTACAACGCATTATTTCGTCAAATAGAGGTCATAATAGTTATACCAGATACTTCAGATGGTGTAGGGGCATAGTGAATTTGGTCGCCTGATTAGAGATGATAAACTCGCCTCATAACTTTACAGGTTAATCAAGAAAATCTAATTTTAGCCCTGAACTCCGTTTAGAAGCGGCACAGCTTGTTATAGAACAAAATTATAGTGTCTCAGAAGCAACTGAGGTGATGAGAATGGTGGAATCGACTATGAATAAATAGATTAGACAACTCCGCTCAGTAGTACGTGGCGAATTCCCAAAAATAACACCAATGACAGATGAGCAGCGTCGAATTCGCGAGTTAGAAAAGAAAGCTAAACGCCTTGAAATGGAAAAAGACATTTTAAAAAAAGTGTCCGCTCTTTTGATGTGGACAAGCTGAAAGGGTAGTGTGGTCAGCTTTCCAGTTTTAAGCAGACACTGTCTAACGACAACCCAGTAAAAAAAGCATGGATGTGATTTCATAAGCGCGGGTCGCTCATGTTGTACCAATGCAGCATACAGTGAGAGCCCAAACATCGTAGGTAGCAGGTACGGTTTTCTTCCTTTTCCAGCTTTTGGATAGAAGGGTTCTATCACCGCTTCAAGCTGATCCTACGGCATCAGTACATCCATTCGAGTTAAGAAAATCCATTACGTGTTTTGTTGCTGAATTCGCTGTCGGTAAAAGTGAGTTGATGTAGCATGGTCAGGCTCTAGGATTAAAACATGCGTGCGACTTATTCATATTTTCGCTTAGTAGAGCCTAGGTAATTAGTTTGTTGATAAAATATCCGTAGGGAAAAGAGGGGGGCTGAAAATAGCTTCCTTTATATCTTCTGAAATAGAATTATCGTCAGTAGGGAATAAGTCGCACTCATTAAGCTTTTGACGAATGTTGATGTTTTCACCTAAATATTCATGAAATACTCTCGAAGACACTGGTTGATGTGATATATCCGAAGTAGAGTAGCAGGTTATGCCTGAAAGGTTTTTATTTCCATGTTGATAGCTTGGTCTAGGCATTAAAATAGTCTCGGAAATTGCAGACTTTAGTTTAGATTCAAGTTCTGTGATGTAGATTCTTTCAGATATCATAAATACTATACCATCATATCTAAATCTAGCTGATTTTTTTATAGCCGGTGAATGAGACGTTAGGTTATCCACATGCCAATAGTAGAAGAAATCATCCTTTTTATATATTCTGATCAAAGACTTTAAGATATTCCCAGGAAATCCACCTGATAGAATATATCGATAATAGTACCCACAATATCGATCTAGGCCATATTTTGATGAGTTTTTTAAAATATCTAAATATGACGAAATAGCTTCAGGTGTATCATTTTTATTATTATTTATTGTCGATTCACTTATTAGTTTCTTAAAGTCAACAGAGTCTTTTATGATTTCATCTTGATCAACACCAAAAAAATCGCATATTGTCTTCAAGTTATTATAAGAAGGGAATGTGCTTCCATTAAGGTATCGATTAAATTGTTGTCTATTTATATTAGTTTTACGGCAGACATCTGAAATAGATTTGTAATAGCTACAAAGAGTCTTAAGGTTTTTTGAAAGGTTTTTAGATTCTTTGTCATTTGATATCACTATTTATTCCTAATCATTTTACTTTATAATTAAATTTATGAATTTTCTCATAGGATAGAGGAGTCACTAAAATCAAGTTTATACTTAGGAGCTTATAAATTCAACTTTACTATTTTATTCTTTTTGTAGCTATATATCGTGAACTTTATAGGTGGTTCAATACCGAATGACGAAACTAAGAGAGCCTAATTTTAACCCTGAATTCCGTTAAGAAGTCATGTAGCTTGTCCTAGACAATTATAGCGTCGCAACAGCTGTTGGAGCCATTGGAGGTATGAAATATGGGGTATCCAGAATTGCGAGGCGCATCGTCTAGTTCGCGAGTTAGAAAAGCAGATTAAGCGCTTTGAAGTGGAATATAACGCTATAAAAAGGCTTTTGCTCTTTTGGTGTCGAACGATCTGAGTGTTGCATAAAGAAAAATTTTGTTTATCACTTGTATCTCGTATTTAAGCTACCTAGTGTAAATCTAAGTAGTTACAGATATTGGGTGATGCAAGGGTTGATGAAGCATCTTCTGGGGATTGTGCTTGAAGAAAAAATGGAGCAGAGTTTTGAGTCCGTAAAGTCTCAGCGGGATCCTACTTTAAGTTATGTATGAATTCCAATATTCGATTTTCCGAAAATGGTTTCTGAGTATAGTTAGCTGTTTAAGAGCTATCACACTTCTCCCATAAGCTTTACGGCAAATAGATATGAACCTTATATCAATTCAATTAGTGTATAATGTTCTATATAACTTCATTTGGTTTCTATAGCTGGTAAAAATAGTGATAACAATAAAAAGCTTGGCAAAAAAATTAGGTGTATCCCACTCCACGGTATCTAGAGCTCTCAATGATCACCCTTCAATATCAGAAAAAACAAAAATAAGGATCAAGGCGGAGGCCGAAGTGCAAGGCTATGTGGTAAACCAAGCAGCAAACATAATTAAGAACGGTAATCTGAAAACCGTAGGGCTATTAATCCCTGACATAGATAATTCGTTCTATGCTAGGCTAACAAGCGCATTGACTGATTTTTTTCGAGAAGATGGTGTGAATGTGATTTTGTCAGTGACCAAAGATGACGAAAAGTTAGAAGAAACGGCTATTAAACAGCTTCTGTCATTACGCCCCGCTGCAATTTTACTGGTACCAAGTCCAAACATTACTGATGTGTCAATCGCAATGATCAAAGCGAGCAATGGCATTCAACTCATACGAAAAGCAATTAATGACGATGGCGTGTCGTTTATTGGCATTGACGATACAAAAAGTATGGGAGCTGTTGTTGATGAATTGTATGCAAAAGGGCATACACAAATTGCTTATTTGGGAAGAAAGTTAAATACCAGTACGGGTATTGAGCGTCTTCAGGGTTTTATTTCGGGTTGTGAGCGATATGGTATTCCAAGCAATATGACGTCCACATCCTTATACAGCCATACTGCAGTAGCTTCGGAGTTACAATCACTATTTAGCAAGCACCGGTTTTCTGCGATCATCTTTGGTAGTGAAGTGATAACCCAAGCTGCGTTGAAATATCTTATTGAACGTCAGCTTTTAGGAAGTGTAGAAGCGGTGCTTTTTGGTGGCCTTTCGTGGGGGGCGCAACTCAGCAAAACAAGCAGACTAACTCTACCACTCGATAAGATTGCGCAAATGTGTCATAAAATAGTTAAAGATCGCTGCCCACCATCAAGCGTTCGTTATGTGGGGCATTTTGACTCAACCTCATCTGCAGAGAATTATACGACTAGTAATAGCGCAACTTGATGAAATAAGCCGCGTTTGTATAGACACGGCTTTATGATTCAGAGGTAACATCTTTTTGAATTAATCTACTTTAATGATGCGTAGATTATTGGTCGAACCAACAGTATCAATCATGTCACCTTGGGTCACGATAATAAGATCGTCTTGCATTAGGTGATCTATCTCTTTTAGCGCAGCGACAGCTTGTGTGACAATATCTAACCCCGTACAGTCATGTTGAAAGAAGACAGGAGTTACACCACGGTATAAGGCAGCATTGTTTAAAGTATTTTCATTATTTGATAATGCAAAAATTGGCAGGCCAGAGCTGATACGGGACATTGTTAGAGCGGTACTACCGGATGCTGTCAAGGCAACAATAGCTTTAACACCCTCTAAGTGGTTCGCAGCATACATGGTAGACAATGCCACGGCCTCTTCTATCGAGGTGAAAGTGTGGTTGAGGCGATGTGCAGAGATGTTAATACTAGGCATTTTTTCAGCGCCCAAACAAACCTCTGCCATACTCGCAACAGTTTCCACTGGGTAGTCACCGACTGCAGTTTCAGCAGACAGCATAACGGCATCTGTACCATCTAGCACAGAGTTAGCGACGTCCATTACTTCGGCTCGGGTGGGCATCGGGCTGGAAATCATTGACTCCATCATTTGGGTGGCGGTGATCACATTGCGATATAGGCTGCGTGCACGACGGATTAGTCGTTTTTGCACACCTATGAGTTCAGGGTCACCGATTTCAACCCCCAGATCTCCGCGAGCGACCATGACGACATCGCAAGCAAGAATGATATCATCCATGTTTTCATCTGATTCAACCGTTTCAGCACGCTCAACTTTGGCGACAAGTTTTGCATTCAGGCCAGCCTCGCAAGCTAGACGACGGGCGTATCTCATATCTTCACCATTACGCGGGAAAGAAACGGCGAGATATTCAACCTTCATTTTGGCTGCTATAAAAATATCTGCTTTATCTTTATCTGTTAAGGCGTCAGCAGACAGTCCTCCTCCTTTCTTATTGATTCCTTTATTGTTAGACAACGGGCCTGCGACGACGACTACTGTATGGACTTTACCGCCATGAACGGACGTTACCTTGAGTTGCACGCGCCCGTCATCAAGTAGCAAAGTATCATTCGGCACGACATCCTTTGACAGTTCTTTATAGTCCAGTCCAACCTGCCATTGATCGCCTTCACCTTTTGGTAGGTCACTATCCAGTGTGAATTTATCGCCTATGGACAGTTGAATTTGCCCGTCTTTAAAGGTCGATATCCGAATCTTAGGGCCTTGAAGGTCGCCAAGAATAGCAATATGTTTTCCAAGTTTCGCAGCAATCTCACGAACTTGTTTCGCACGTCGAATATGCTCCTCAGCACTGCCGTGAGAAAAGTTCATACGAACAACATTAGCACCAGCTGCAATAATTTCTTCTAACTTGTTGTTTCGATCTGTTGCCGGGCCTAAAGTAGTAACGATTTTTGTGCGTCTAAGCCTGTTAGCCATTGAATACTCCGATATGTGGATAAAGTGGTGAGCGATTAGCCTTGATGAGTGGTATAAAAAGCCCGCTCCGTTTGCATTCTAATCATGATTGACTAGAGGCTTGATCGCAGAGCGGGCTTGTTGTTAGCTTTAACGCTGTGTTGTATTCACTTTAAACAGTTCTGCACCTTCAAATCGAGCAGCATCTCCTAATGCGCGTTCTATACGTAGAACCTCATTCCACTTGATCATACGTTCGCTTCGGGCAAACGAGCCCACTTTTAGTTGACCAGCATTTACTGCGACTGATAGATGTGAAATAAAGGCATCTTCTGTCTCACCAGAGCGGGCTGAAACAAGAGGTAACCAGCCGACATCTTGTGTCAGTCGGATAGCGTCTAAAGTTTCAGACACCGAACCGATCTGGTTCAACTTGATCAGGACGGAGTTAGAAGCTTTCGCTTCTATCCCATCTTTGATACGACCGATGTTCGTAGTGTAGAGATCATCACCTACGACTTGGGTTGTGTCGCCAACACGATTCATAAATTCGACCCAAGAAGAAAGGTCGTCATCTGCCAGTGGGTCTTCGATAGATATAACGTGATACTTCTCACACCAGCTCGCCATTAATTCAACAAACTCGCTGGATGTGAATGATTTGTTTTCTAGCCTGAAGTGATATTTACCATTACGGTACAAGTCACTAGCAGCAATATCTAGGGAAATGCTAATGTCTTTACCAGGTACGTAACCCGCTTTTTCAATCGCTTCGATCACAAATTCGAAGATTTCTTCGTGACTATCAAAGTTCGGATAGAAGCCACCTTCGTCGGCGATACCAACAAGCAGGCCGCGTTCTTTTAGTATTGCTTCAGCTGCTTCATACGTACGGAAAGTGGCTTCTAGCGTTTCCGTATAGTTTTTTGCGCCATTCACAATTAGTAGGAAGTCCTGTATGTCAGTACGCCATTGTGCGTGTGCACCACCACCTACTAGCTGAATTTCAGGAAGGGGCAGCAAGTTACCTACATTAGCATCTCCATGGTAGAGGTAGCTCAGATGTTTAAACAGCGGCTGCCCTTTGTTGGCCGCGGCCGCATTGGCACACGCCATAGAAACACCTAAGACAGCATTAGCACCTAATGATGCTTTGTTTGGAGTTCCATCTAAACGTAACATCGTATCATCGATCTCGCGCTGCGCGTCTGGGCTCATACCAATTAGAGCTGGGGCTATCTTGCTCGTTACATTATTTACCGCCTTGAATACCGATTTGCCATTGAACTTTGACTTGTCGCCATCTCTTAGTTCGAGGGCTTCATACTGACCGGTAGAAGCACCTGATGGAACCATGCCAACGCCTTTTACGCCATTGCTTAGCGTGACTACCACTTCAACAGTTGGTTTGCCTCGAGAATCGTAAATTTGATATGCGTCAATATCTTCAATCGTTGCTCTTTTTGCAGCCAGTCGATGTACAAACTTGTCAGTTAATTCGTGAAATGACTTAGGCATTGTTTTGATGAGCTGCAGCGCAATAGGCTCAATCATAGCCTTAGCCTGAGGCGTTAGGTACTCAGCTGGTGATTTTCCAGCAACGCGTGCCAGCAATAACATTGGCAGAAGCTCAACAATATCAGCGCTAATGTCTTCAAAGTTTTCTGTATATTCCTGTAGGCTTTTATGAGCAAGGTCGAAAAACGCCATGTTTTCTGTGTGCACGCCTTTCAGCAGCAAGTGGTTAATAAAGAACGCCATATCAAACGCCGGATTACCATACCAAGCAACTTCACAGTCAAGTAGTACTGAGCGATGGTCATCCACCAGAATATTCTTCGGGCTGAAATCACCGTGTACTAGGGCATACTTTTTACTCAGAAGATTCTCACAACGCTTATCAATTTGAGGAGCAAGGGATGGAAACTTCTCTTTCAGGTAGTAGAAGTAAGGTGAAACACGTAGCTCAATAAAATTCTCTGTGCTGTCAAATAAAGATTTCGCTTTCTGATCGTTCTTACTTTTCTTGTGAATATTTGCCAGCGCAGCTACAGCACGTAGTACAGCGTCTTCGTTAATAACCTCGTTTAGGAATTGCGTTTTCAGATTTTTGAAGTCACCACTCAGATACTCCATCAAGAAGAAGCCTGAATCTTCATCACCCTCCAGAACTGTAGGGACACATGCTGGTAAGAACTCGTTTACGTATTGAAGGTAGCGCAGCTCAAACTTATTACGCGACACATCAGCATGCCAATCAGCTTCAACTTTAAGTTTTTCCAAAGCCTGTTTAACGACAATTTTTTTGTCGCCGTCTTCAACCAGATAAATATCTGAAGACACGCCGCCCGTTAACGGGGTGAAAATTGATCCTTCAGTAACAACACCTGATTTTTCAAGTAGATCTTTTAATTCAAACATTACGATTATTCCTTAGAAAATTGAAAAGACACCAAAGATAAGAGTGGACGTAATAGCAAGTACCGCACCTGCTGCAATTTCATACGGTAAAACTTGCAGGCGTTCTTTGATCTGCATATTTACTGCCCCCGCACTAGAGTGGAAGAAGCTGCCATGTGGCATATCGCCAAGGACGGTAGCACCGGCGTGTATCATCGCACCAGCTGACAGGCCAGATACACCCAGCTGTAACAAGCTAGGGCCAAAGACATTGGATGCGACTGCAGCGCCCGCGGTGGTTGATGCGGTAGCAAAAGACATCAGCGCACCTGAAATTGGAGCTAAGACATAGGCTGGCAGACCAAACATATCAATCAGAGCTAACATATCTTGCTTTAATGTGGATACGGTTATTATCCCAGCCAGTGCACCTGTCCCCAACAGCATGATGCATACTGGGGCCATTTTGGCTAAACCTTGCGTTGAGTAGTAACCAATCTTGTCTTTTTTTCCCATTGCGAGAGCACCAATAACACCACCAACAGGCAGAGCGATCAGTGGGTCAATGTTAATGCCAGCAATTGGACGCAGAGCCAACAAGATGATGGCCGTGATGGGACCAATAATGGAGGAAAAAAATGAAGGCAGTAAATTAGTATCAGAATGAGACTCAAAAAATTGGTCATCAACAAGATCGGCACCACGTTTTTTGTTTATATACGTCGCAAGGAAGTAGCAGAATCCTATTCCGACGATCGCAGGGATAATACCGACAGCCATCACAGAGGTGAGAGGTAAGTTGAATGCATCAGCAATCGCAATCGAGTTAGGATTTGCAGAGCAAATATTACCTGCGTGCCCACATCCGATCATCATTAACAGGATACCTACTCGGCTATAACCCAATTTTTTTCCGATGGTAAGTGCCACTGGAGCAACGGTGATTACCGAGATATCGACAAACACGCCAACAGCAGTAAGGGTGGTAACAGACAGTCCGATAGCAAGCAGGGCAAATTTATCACCAAACTTATCGATGATAGTGTTTGCTATTCGAGAGGCCGCTCCAGATTCGATGAGCATCCCTGCTAACACACCTGCAGCACAGATCCGTAGTACAGCAGGCATGATGCCTTTGGCGCCATCGATCATCACGCTCACAGTCTCTGACAGTTCAAGGCCACCTACCAGGCCTCCAATAGCTGCACCCAACAGCATGCCGTATGCAGGTGGATAGTTTCTCAGTATCGAGACAATAGCGACCACGAGAGCAACTACTGTACCTAACAGGCTAACTTCTAACATTATGATCTCCTTTCTTATTTTTATGGTCACGTGTGCTTTAATGTTTATAAATATACGCACACGTGACCATTTTTACAATAAAAAAACAGTATATGCATAAGGTTTATCCATGAATTCTAATATTTTATTATTGTTATTAATAAGTTACGATTAAAACAAAGATCCCAAAAAAAATTTGTGATCTTAGATGGGATCAATTAGGGCTGCAAAGGTGTATAGCAGGCAGATAATAGTGATAGGTAAGTATCCTTCATATGAAATTTTAGGTTTAGTGCAGAAAGATTAAATAAAAGAATCATATTTCAACCAATTAGAATGAGTGTCAGATGTTGAATAAAACAAATATTTTCTTGGTTAGGCATGGTCAAACAACATGGAACGCTGAAGGCCGCCTTCAAGGCCAAAAAAACTCTGTGTTGACGGAGACCGGAAGGCATCAAGCAGCTCAAGCTAAAATGTCACTTGAGCAATATGAAATTCATAAAGCATTTGTTAGCCCTTTGCAAAGAGCGCAAGATACTTCCAAAATCATTTTGGAAGACAGAAACGTTGATGTTGTTATTGTCGAATCGTTAAAAGAGATCAATCTTGGCCCCTGGGAGGGGAAAACCAAGATGGAAACTCAGCAGTCGCATCCTGAACAATATCAACAGTTCTGGACATATCCAGGGCAGTTTAGGTTGCCAGGTGCCGAATCTTTCGAGCAGTTGAAATCTAGGGTAGTAGCAGCGTTAGATGATATTTTTTTAAAAGAAAAAGGTAAGAACATACTAGTGGTTTCACACTGGATGGTCATCAAAACAGCATTCGCGCATTACACTGCCACACCATTAAATGATTTGGCGAATATTCCAGATCCTAAAAATGGAGCCTTTATTGTGTTAGAAAAAAGCAATGGAGAAGAATTATCTAAAATTCGTGTTTTATGAAGCCTTTTCAGTAAGAATTTTGAGATGCTAACTGGGTAGTAAAACTGGCATTTAGTAAAAGCCAGAGATGCATGATGGACTTGAATTCAGGCTTATATAGGCTAATGGAAACAATTAAAGGTATAGGCCTTAATGGATACTGCTGATTAAAATAGATTTTCGAAGAATTTCTTTGTGAGCAAAGTGTGACTGACATTGAAACACTACAGTTTGGTTGCTGCATGTGTGGTTGTTCGCAACTTTTAAAGAATTCATATGAGGATATGATTATTACTTTGGTGATGGTTACTGTGTCAATTACATTATTGTTGTCATAAATTTTCACGAACTGAGATGCTATCGGTTTTCTAGTAAGCTCATGAGACATAAAAGCGTTTGTTCATAATGTGTAGAAGCGCAAGACTTTATTGATCTTTTAGTCCAGTATGAGAAACTTTTTATTAAGTTGTCGACTGTTTTTAGCTCGGGAATAGAATACTTAGCCAAGCTAAGATATTTCTCTAGATGATCAATATCAGACAAAATAATTCTCAGCACTTAAATACCATTATTTTAACGCTATCCAGAATATATGATAGGGGAGGGTGGATTTTTCCTTTAAGAAATAAAGTATGTTTGAATCAAAGGCAGGAAACCTAACATAAAAAAAGCCCCGTTTAAATAATAACGAGGCTAATGTAGATCAACGCAGATTAACGCAGATTAACGCGTAGTCATAAGAGTCGTAAGCTAAGCTTTAAAGCTCCGGC
>NZ_JBAKAS010000040.1:0-8471 GCF_038155025.1 Marinomonas sp. TI.3.20
CGCTCAGTGACTTGTTTAACGGCTTCAATTTTGAACTCATCGGTATAACGTTTTCCACTCATAATTCACCTCATTTTTACCTATTATTATATAGCTATGAGATGTCTATGAAAGTGGGTCCATACCAATTGGAACTCCTGCAAGTATTATCGAGTTTGCACAGGCATCATTAAAAGCAGGAGTTAAATTGAATATCAAAAAGCTTATTTTCTCTGGTGAGAGCTTTTATCCAGCCAAGCGAGAATACATAAGGAATATTTGGCCTGATGCAGAATTCTACAGTTTGTATGGTGCGACAGAATGTGGGCTTGTTGCAGTTGAAACTCCAAAAGATCAAGAGAGTCTTCATTTTATATTTGAAGATTGGTTTATGTTAGAGGAAGGCATTGATGGAAGTCTGTATGTGACAGACCTAAAGGAGCCATTGATTCCCATCATCCGATATTGCATTGGTGATAAAGGACAACTTATAAAAATGAAGGACGGCACAACCAAATTATTATTAAAAGGTCGTAATGATACATCTTTTAATTGCGGAGGAGCTTTAATTCAGCATGAAAGCATAGTTAAAAAAATTAGGAATATTTCTGAAATGGCAAATTTAGGGGAGGATGATGTCCAAATTATTCTCAAAAATGGCGAAAACGGAAAGGATATTCTTAAAATTGTCGTTAATCATGACGCCTCTAACAAGCCTGACATGATATATAAAATACGCGATATGGTGTGCTCAATCAAGGAGATCTCAGAGGATGTTAATAGAGGAGCAGTAGAGTTGTTAGTTAACGGACCCTTAAATTTGATTATAACAAGGCGCAATAAAACTCCCCAAATAATTGATTATCGACATAAACGCTAATATTAATATTTCGAGGTTAAGTTAATGAAAAATACTCCGTTCAACATTGACCAGTTTAATGAAATGATTCAAGGCTATAATGATACTGAAAACATCCCTCTAATGCCAAAAATTAAGTCGCTAGATGACTTTAAACAAAAATATAATATTACAAATAAGAACGATTTACGTCAGATTAGTCAAAAGTATATTTCAGAAGGCAAGTTTAAAGGCTGCTATATTGTATCTACTTCAGGAACAACCTCCTCTCCTCTAATTATTGGCCATCGTATTTGGGAGAACGTTTCTGAAGGTGCTTATCCTCATCAATTCGTAGTTAACTTAATGGAACATGTTTTTTCTGATGATGATGTTGTAATTAATCTATTTACACCTGGAGGTTTGGGAGTTTTATATGAGGGAGCGTGTCGCTTCCTTGAGCCAATTGGAGCAACTATATTGCCAGTAGGTCCCCTCGATTCACTTAATGGTAATTCCGAATCGCTTAATTTATTCCGTGACTTGGGATTAAATACAGTTATGGGGGCTCCATCTAGTATCATTCAATTTGCTAGAGAATCCGAACATTCTGGAATAAATTTTAATATAAAGAAAATTATTTATACAGGCGAAGAATTTTTCACCTCAAAAAAAGAAATCATTTCAAAAATCTGGCCAAGTGCAAAGTATTATAGTTTATTCGGAGCTGTAGAATACGGTTTCGCAGCTATGAATGTACCCACTATGCCAAACGGCCTACATGAGATCATGCATGACTGGTATTTTGTAGAAACTGATGATGATGGTAATATTTTGATTACAGATTTGACTTTCCCTTTAGTTCCAATAATACGATACCGTATTGGAGATAAAGGACGGATCCAGAAAATGCCAGCATCAGATTCAAAATTTGGACTAATTATAGATAGCCGCAGTGATTCCAGTTTCAATATCTCTGGAAATGCAGTTAGCTATGAACGTGTTCGTGACGTTGTTAGAAAAGCTATAGATATCAATGACCATCTACAGATTATTCTTGAAACTGATAATAAAGGTTTTGACTTGCTAACCTTAGCATCAACTTGGAGTGTCGATACAATAAAAGTAAATGATACAAAAATTCGTGAGAGTCTTTTTTCTATTTCAGAGATATCAGAGGGAATAGAAAGAGGTACTCTTTCTATTGCTATCGTAGGTGATGACGGATTGATAAAAAATTCGAGAAATAAGACTGGAAATATAGTTGATTTTCGAAAAACTAATATTTCAATCAATAAAGGAAATAGCTAATGTTAGAAATATTACGTCATACGCCACTTTGGGTATATTTTATTTTTACTATGATCCTTTATCTAGGGATTTCATCATGTTTTAAACAGCGCCTAAAAAGTAAATCAATATTTCATCTATCAGGTGCTTTCTTAGTACTTTCAATTTATAACCTTTTAATGAAAAATGATTTATTTTTAATTGGAATTTTATCTTGGAGTGGAGGCTTAGCAATAGCAACAGGAGTAGCGTATTATTTTATTTTGAAAAAAAAGTATCAATTTTCGCTTGAAGGAGAGTACTTAGTTATACCTGGTAGTCCAAGTATTCTATTGGTAAGCCTTTTTTTCTTTGCTGTTAAGTTTTGGTTTGGGTATACAGTTGCAATTAAGCCTGAGCTATCCTCCATACCTATATATGTAATATTAGATAAGTTATGTTCAGGATTAGTTGTAGGCTTTTTTTCTGGTCGAAGCATTGCTCTATATTTAATAGGAAAATGCCTTTTTATAGAAAAACGAGACGTTAAAAATGACGTGCGATAGATTTCCAAATAACTACTTAGACTTATGTCCTGTGACGGTTTTAGGTTCAAATTATGGCTCTTTCTTCTCATCTTTTTGTTGGGAAAGGGTTGGAGAACTACGAAATCAATATGGAGACTTCGCAATTACTTTGGAGGTATTAAATCAGTTTTCAGTTAGAGGAACACGACTTTTTTTCTGTAAGGATATGCTTGACGGCGAAAGATTTATACCAGCTAGTATAAGAGATTTAGTCATCGATGACTTTGCCAATATTACTGATTTACATGGATGTGTTGAAAAGGTGGCAGATTTTTATAAAGTATCTATTTGTGGTGAGGATAGTTATGGCAATTCAAGCAGAATAGCTGTTATTTATGTGGCATTAGTGACTGAGGATGGATAATGATAAAAATAATAAAGCCTTTCATAGTTTGGGTTTTTCATGACATAATTCTTGAGTTATCTGGGTTTGATTATCTTTTTTCATCAATAACATGCTTAGTTATTATTGTTATAATTTCGTATGACAATCTCAAGCATGGTTTCATGATAGATTGGATTTCATTAAGTTATTTTTCTTCTTCAATTTTATTAGCATTATTTATTGCCGATCATTGGTTTTTAAAAAATCCAATAGTGGTTGTTTCTGCTTTATATACCTTAGCATCAGGAATGTCTCTACTGTTAAATAGGCCTTATACTTTGCAGTATGCTAAGGAAGAAACTTCTCCTGAGATGTGGTCTGATCCACATTTTAATATTATAAATGTTCATTTAACAGGAGTTTGGACAGTTGTTTTTTTAATTTGTTTTCTGATGTCATTACTATCAATTATGTATGAATATTATTGGCCTTTTTTTATTATAGCTAGAAGCACTGCAATTTTGATGGGGATTATTGTTTCAGAGCAATATCCAGACTATTATCTGAAAAAGTTAAGTTGATTATGGAAGAATTGAATTCTTTGTTTACTAGAGGTGATGTATATAAAGATGGATTTGTATTTGAATCTATCATTAAAATAACTCCCGAGGATCTTCTTTTTGATATTCATTTTCCAAAAATGCCCATTATGCCAGGGGCCTGCTTAATAGCCTACGCAGCACTTTGCTTAGAAGAGTGGTCGAATTTGGGAGGGGTTCGGATAAAGTGTGTTCCCCGTGCATCCTTTAATCATGCCGTTATTCCTAATATGGAATTAAAATTACAAATAGTCTCATCTCCCTTAGGTGAAAAATATAAAAAAGCAGTTTGTAGATATATTTCCAATCAGGGAGTTAGTGCTCTGATAGTTTTCGAATATTTACATATTTAAAAGGATTATTATGAAAAAATGCGTTGTTGTTACAGGTGGAGTTCGCGGAATCGGTCGTGAAATTTCTATGAAATTTTCCGATGCAGGGTATCAGGTTTTCGCAACATACAAAAACAATAAAAATGCTGCGAATAAGCTTGAAAGTGAATCTAAAGGCCTAATTAAACCTTTTTCTGTAAATAACACTGATATTAGAGCTATAGAATCTTTTAAATCTTTAGTTTTAGAAACAGGTATTCCTGCAATACTGATTAATAATGCTGGTATGACAGAAGACGGGCTGTTAGTTGATAATGGTATTCAGAGGATATCTGAGTGTATGAATAATAACTTTATGGGAACAGTTAATTTTTCGTTAGTCTTTCTAGATGAAATGATGAAACAGCGTGAGGGGAATATAATTAACATTTCTTCTAGTGCTGCACACAAAATTAAACTGGGAAATACTGCATATGGCTGTTCTAAAATCGCTATTGAACGCTTTTCGAAGGGACTAGCTAAAGAAATGGGTAGATTTAATATATTTGTGAACTGCGTAGCGCCAGGTTGGGTAGAAACTGATATGTTCAATAATTTTGCAGGATCTCTTCGTAGAGAAATTCTTAAAGATATTCCAACAAGAAAAATTTTAAAACCAGAAGAGATTGCTCAGATTGTATTTGATTTAGCAATGCGAAGGATAAATACTACTGGATCAGTACTTACTATAGGTAATGGTGAGCAGATTATCTAAGGCTAAATATGGATTTTATAATTAAAGATACTGATATGGGTAAGATTGAACCCAAAAATTGGATGGAATTATACTTTGATCGTATTGGTATAAAAATTCAGCCAGATGAAGTAGCACTTTCTGATTTAAATCAGCTGATGTTATCTCACATTCAGACGTTTCCATTTGAGATGTTAGATTATTTCCTCGGTACAGCACCAACTATTAACTTAGATACTATTAGGCGAAAGTTTCTTGTGCACTTCCGGGGGGGAGGCTGCTCTCAACAAAATGCTTTATTTGCAGGTGTTCTTCGTTGTCTCGGTATAACTTGCCGTTATGGTATGGCTCGAGTCCCCAGAGCGGATAGTCTTCCGAGCCCACGCGCTCATATGGTTTTGTTTCTTGAGTGGCAGAACCAAAATTTGTTGTGTGATGTTGGGTATGGCATAGAAGGGCCACTATACCCACTAAAAATAGAAATAGGCTTGGTCCAAAAACAAGGAGTTCATGATTTTAGAATTATCTTGGTAAAAGAAGAGTTTTTTGCTCTGGAGCGTAGCGTTAGAGGGGGGTGGAAGCGTCTTTATTTATTTGACTTCCGAACCTATGATCTAGAGGACTTTGAACCTGCCAACTATTTCAATTCACTCTCACCAAATTCTATTTTTACTAAGAGTCTTATTGTTAGTAAGCCAACATTGGAAGGTGGGATTTTAATACATAACCGAAATGTCATTTCACTTATTGGTGAATATCGCCAAAAGGAAACAGTTGAATCGATTGACCAACTAGTTAATTTACTGCAAAGCCATTTTTCACTGCAGGTCGCTAAATCGGATTTTCTTCGCTTACCAGACGTTTTAAAAAGGATTAGTAAATGAGTTGTACTAGTTGTACTAAGATAGCAATTTGGTATAGCTTTTTTCCTTTATCCTTTCATCACGAAGACTTCTATAAATTAAGTATTCAGCATAATGGAAGTTTAGCCTTATGGGCGCTTTCAAAGCTTGTTCGACAAGTAACGGGTATAGAGCTACAAGAGAGGGATTTAGGTAAGTTAGCTTCAGGAAAGCCCTATTTCATAGGCTCGCTAGCAGACTTTTATCCTAGTATTAGCTATGCCAATGGGTGGTGTGCTGTTGCGCTGTCCAAAATAAATATTGGTATTGATTTAGAGAGTAACTCTCGCCTTTCAGGTTGGGAGTATAAGGTCAACTACTTAGCTGGGCGGACTCTTATAGAAAAAAGTAACACACCTGTGGCTGCATGGGTGAAATTAGAGGCAATAATAAAACTCGTTGGAGGTTCTATTTCTTCGAATATAACAGACATAGAATCAATTCCAACTACAACTGATAGTAATTGGAGGCCAATACACTGGTTGCCAACGGGGGATAGGTTTTGGGTACGCCATATCTCTGCTCCGCATGGATGTTGGGCGGCTTTAGCTGCCCATGCCCCCACTGCAGTTTTTAATATTACGATTTAAAAGGATCATATTATAATGAAATGTCTACTTACCAATCCAGTTACAAATGATAACTTACTTGCTAGAAATCTAAACAAGCTTGGTATTGAATGTATAGCCTTTATTGAAATGGATAAGGTTAGTAGCGCATTAAATGGAGCCGAGAATAGAGAGCGGCAGTTTGATAAAAGCTTATATAGTGATTTTTATTTTTCTCTGGATGAATTGCCCTCGTCAGACAAGCATTCCTTTGATGCTGTTATTGCTGGTGGTGAGCATGGGGTCCAATCTGCAGAATTGATTAGCAACTTTTATGGGCTTCCCGGAAATGATCCAGCAACTACTGCTTGGAGGCGTGATAAGGAAAGTATGCAAAACCGCCTTAGCGATTGTGGACTTCCCCAGATTAGGAGTGTTGGAATAGGCTTTAAGGATAATATTAAGAAAGTAATTTCAGCTATCCCAAGTGGTCCTTACATTTTAAAACCAGTATCAGCAGCCGGCGGACAATCCTTCAGTTACTGCCCAACTCTGGAAACCTTGGAAAAGGCTATTTCACAACTTGAATGGGGAGAGATGAATTGCACTTGGAGTAGTAATGATAAATTTTTAGTCCAAGAGTATATATCAGGTACTGAATATGCGGTTGATATGGTCACCCGTGGTAATGAAATTGTAGTGTCTGCAATTAGTCGTTATATCCGACTCTCTGATATGGATGATTGGAGTTTTCCGCAAGTAAAGAAATTTCTAATTATTGAAGATCCGAATTCAGCACAATTTGCTCAGTTAAAAGAGCTAGCAGTCAAATGTGCTAAGGCTTTGGGTATTAGTCATGGTGCTGCTCATATGGAGTTTCTATTGAGTGAACGTGGCTGGCACATGATTGAAGTTGGTGCCAGACTGCACGGGCATTTAGTGCCAGATCTGTTTACTAGTTGTTATGAAAATGATCTTTTATCCAGTTTTTTTCGGTGCTATTTTGATCCATCTACAGCCTTACAGCCCGGTATTTTGCGAAAGTATGCTATACAATCTTTTGTAGTTTCGAAGCAGGAAGGCATCTTAAATGGCTTTACATCAAAGGAACTCTGTTGGTTGGAGAAATGTGATAGTTTGATAGCTAAGGAGCTGCTTTACCATAAAGGTGAGAATTTCCCCCTTTCCATAGACAGCATAACAACTCCTGCTCATGGTTTTTTTGCTAATTCAATTAAAAAAGATTTACTCAATGATGTTTTAGAATTTGATCGAATTATGAATAATGCATTTAACGGAAAAAACTACACAATTGATGAACTATCTCAATGGGTGGCTTTAAAGGAGAAGCTTTAACTGTAAAAAATCATTACACTCATTTATGATTTTAGTTAAAAAATGTAGCTCAATATACTTAGGAATCTATGGTCTAGTTTAGTATCTCGTTGGCCCCCCAAGCTTTACTAGACCCCCATTAACGTTAAAACCTGGCTGTTTCCGAGAAAGTTGTTGAACTTACCCCGGTGTAATGAAATGCATTGCAAAATCAATTGTTTGCTGTGGTGTATAGGCATACTTATCAAACCACCGAAACCAGCCAAGGTAACGATGTAAGTATTTGGTGGTGACACTCTGAAATCGGGAAAGCCAATTTTTTAGCAGTTGATGGTAATTGTTGACGTTGTAAATGTGGTAAGTGCTGTTTTTTTACATGTTCGTTATCTGATGCATTCTGTACTTTATGTTCTAATTTGTGTTTAGCAGCCAGCTTTTCGAAGGTCAAATGGCTATCGCTGCACAGCACAATGTCTTTAGGTATTCTGGGCATGAGGCTCATTTCGAAGTTGACTAGAGTAAAGCTATTCAGCACCCAGTGAGCCATTATAAACTGCTAGAAAAAGGTCACTGAGCATGTACATTTGTCTCTTCAAGTCTCATCGCGACAGTTGAATTGGTTGCTAGTAAGCGTGTGGTAAACCGTACATTTTAATTTTCTTCAAACTTCCTAAAGTCTGTTGTTTGTAAGCGTCCGGTAAACCACACATTTTAATCTTCTTCAAACTCCCTAAAGTCTTTTGCTTTCTTCAATAGGAATAAAAGACTTATGTTTACCGCGTCCTCTCAACTGAACGTTACGCTCATTTGTGGCCCCACTGACATGCGTAAAGCCATTGATGGTTTATCCAATATTGTGGCTTATGATCTGGAAAAAGAACCTTGTAGCGAACAGTTGTTTGGACTTCCCAGACTTTACTAGACACCTATTAACGTTAAAATCTAGTTAAATAAGAGGTGTATTATGAAGTCCAAACGTTACCCTGAAGAATTTAAAAGAGAAGCGGTTAAACAAGTGACAGAG
>NZ_JBAKAS010000041.1:0-7830 GCF_038155025.1 Marinomonas sp. TI.3.20
AAAGCGCGAATTATTCGGGCCTAAAAGCGAGCGCAGAGGTTTACTCACTCCTGAACAACAAGCCCTCGCTGATATTGTTGGCCCGATGCCAGTAGAACCCACGACGCTGGAGGAAGACGCCACGGTCCAGCAGGATAAACCTGAGCCCGTCAGTGTTCGCGGAAAAGCCCCCAAGTCTCGTAAAGGCAATGAAATTACTATCACAGGGTTGCGTTTTGACGAGTCTATACCGGTTCGTGAAAAGATCATCTTAGCAGACGAACTACAAGGCCCCAATGCGCACGAATACGAAGAAGTGGGCTTCAAAGAAGTCAGCCGCATCGTACAAAAAACCAGTGCTTATGAAGTGGTAATTACCAAACGCCAAGTGGTCAAACACAAAATCAGCAAACAGCTTATTACCGCGCCACAACCGGATAGTATTTTTGACAGCTCTGTCGCGGATGTCTGTTTTATCGCTGGCTTACTGGTCAACAAGTTCCTGTATCATTTACCGCTCTATCGTCAGCATCAACAGCTTAGCGCTGCTGGGATCACCCTCAGCCGTGCGACGCTGACGAACCTCACCAAACGCGGGATCGAACTGTTACGACCCATTGTGGTAGAGCAACTGATCAGTGTGCTGGACAGCAAGGTACTGGCCATGGATGAGACTCCGATAAAAGCCACCCGCCAGCCTGGGGTAGGCAACCAACCCGGCAAAATGAAGCAAGCGTATTTTTGGCCCATCTATGGCGAGCAGGACGAAGTGGTGTTTACCTTCTCCCAAAGCCGTGGCCTGAAACACATCCAAGACTTACTGGATCATGTTTGGCAAGGCACCTTGCTGACCGATGGCTATGCCGCGTATAGCAGCTACGAAGCAAAATCGCCAGACATCACTCATGCCCAGTGCTGGGTGCACATGCGTCGCCAACTACTGAAAGCCGAAAGGGAAGAAGCCGAGGCCGTCACACACGCTCTGAACCTGATTGCCGCCTTGTATAAACAGGAAAGCCATATCCAACAAAAAGGCTGTGCAGGCGAGAAAAAACAAGCGTATCGAGCGCAACACAGCAAGCCCTTAGTGGACCAGTTTTTTGCCTTCTGCGAAGAACAAAGTCGACGTGCCGACCTATTGCCAGACGATAGCTGGATGAAAGCGTTGAGCTACACCTTAAAGCGCAAACGCCAACTGATGGTCTTTTTGGAAAATCCGGACGTAGCCATGGACACCAACCACCTAGAGCGAGAGATAAGACCCATCCCGATGGGTAAGAAAAACTGGCTCTTCTGTTGGACAGAACTGGGCGCGGAACACGTTGGCCTCATCCAAAGCCTAATCAGCACCTGCAAGCTGCATGACATCGATCCCAGTGTTTATCTGACGGATGTCTTGCAACGAGTAAGCCAGCACCCAGCAAAAGACACCGCCGACTTGATCCCAAGACGATGGAAGCTACTGTTCGCAGACAACCCGTTGAAATCGCCCTTGCTCTGAGTGTCAAGAACGGCGTGAAATGAACGCTAACCCTGTAAGACAGTATTTTAGTATTTTTATAAATAACTAATCGTTAATAACTCTAGGGATAAGGTTTTGTTTTTATTTGTAGATGAGAGTTGGCTACGCTGAGAATCCAGTCCAAGTTTTTCCTGTCTTTTTGAACTTTTTATCGTAAGCGTCGACTAACCCCCACATAGTAACTCCTTCCAAACACCATAAAATCTCTTATTCTCTCACAATTGGAATAAAAGGCTTATGTTTACGGCTTCCCCTCAACTAAATATGACTATCATTTGTAGGCCACCGATATACATAAATCTATTGATAGGCTATGCAATATGATCACGTATAACCTGGAAAAATAGCCATGTAGCGAACAGTTTTTTATCTTTCTCGGTCGATCGCGCGATAAAATCAAAGTCTTACTATGAGCGCCTAATGGTTTTTGATCGCATTATAGGCGCCTAGAGAAAGGTCATTTTCAGTGGCCTGGTATTGATGATGAGCATTTGTCCATTCAAGAGTCACCACGTCAACTGAACTGGTTGCTAGATGGTCTTGCACTAAACTTACAAGAAGCTCACCCACATTTAACGTATCGATATCATGACGATTAGGACATTCGCTTGGTATAATGCAAGCCATGAAAATACTTCCTGGTGACTTACCCAATGACATTGACTCTCTTAAGGCTCTTTTACTTGAGCAGTCGTTTTTGTTGGGTGAAAAAGACTCGGCTTTAACGGTTAAAGACAATCAACTTGCTGAGTGGGCGTCAAAATACGAACGGATTCTTGAGCAATGGCGCTTAGCTCAACAAAAGCAGTTTGGTAAAGACGCTGATGTATCTCCTGGGCAAGGCGAGCTGCTTAATGAGTCAGACGATGGCATTAAAGAAGACAATGGTAAGGTTAAAGCGAATAACCAAACTGTTTCATATACGCGTACCAAACCTAAGCGTAGCCTTTGCCGAAGGACTTACCTCGTGAAACACTTTTGGTGGATATAGCGGAATCGGATAAAATCTGTTCATGCTGCCGAGCACCGATGAATCGTATTGGCGAAGACGCTTCTGAGAAGTTAGAGTTTCTTCCCGCTCAGTTAAAATTCATCGAAACAGTTCGTCCTAAGTACCCATGTCACCTGTATGAAAAGACTGAGGCACAAACAACGATTAAGAAAGCCTCGATGCCGCCCAGCATTATCACCAAAGGTATTGCAACTCCTAGTCTACTAAGTCAGGTCATCACAGGTAAGTTCCAATACAGCTTGCCTTTATATCGACAAGAAACCATGTTCAAGAAATATGGCATTGAGCAGAGTTAACAAACGATGTCGACTGGATGCTAAAATGCTCGGTTGCGTTACAGCCCCTTTACGATCGACTCCATAGACTCTTGTTTGAACAGTCGGTGATTCAGCGGATGAAACGACACTTAATGTTATTAACGAAGCGCGTTCGAACTGTTACATGTGGCTCTATTCGACCGGTAAAGATGAACCTGACAAACAAAGCCTGATCCCCAATATTGTGTTATATGACTTCCAACCTACACGAAGTGCGCAATGTGACCTCGATTTTTATAAGGGTTCGATCGTTATCTGAATGAGGATAGCTACCCAGCCTACGAACCCACGAAGGCAACGCTAGCCGGTTACTGGGTACACGCACGTCGAAAATTTATTGAAGCGGAAAAAGGTATGCCCAAAGGGAAATCGGGCAAAGCGACGGTGGCTATTAGTCACATTAAAAAACTGTATGCCATCGAAGTATTGGCCAAGCAACAGAGGACGGCTGAAGCCCCCCTAAAATACAACAAGAAAAAGCGCCTGCTATATTAGCAACGTACAAAGTTTGATTCGAAAAAATCCGCTCAACAAGTACCGCCAAAAAGTCTCTTAGGCAAAGTGATCCAATATAATTTCAATCAATGGGACAAACTCCCCCTTTATCTAACAGAGGGGTGGATCAACATCGACAATAACCGAGCCGAACGGGCCATCAAGCCCTTAGTTATTGGTCGTAAAAGCTTGGCTCCCTTGCCAACACAGGCAAGGGAGCCAAGTCGAGCGCGATACTTTACAGTATTATCGAATACCGCCAAAGCGAATAGATTAATCCCATACGATTATCTGACGCAGAAGTTCGAAACAGCTGTCATTATTAAGCGATGAAAGTGACCACGATGAGATCGATGGGTTGCTGTCGTGGAACATTAAGAAGATGTAAGTGAAGAGACTTTTTGCAGCCTCCTTGCTGCGCGTAATCATCCTGAAAGAAGACAGAGTCTCCATTCTGAAAGCTCTGCCTTCACATAACCCTAGATCTACTCCTCATTTACGCTAATCACAAATTGATAAGCAATAATTTAAGCCGATCTAGGTGGTGATGCTCAGACACTTACTTTCTATTAGCTGGCTTAATCGTTCTTTGACGTCTAGGCCTGCATAGATAGTCAGTTTCCCTTGTTATCGCTCTAAACTTTTTCTGCCTGGCTCTGACGAAGATTTTTGAATTTTAAACCAAGGAGTGAAACGTTCACAAAATTGGGCATAGGCATAGACGTAAGCTAAATAGGTATCGCAACAGTGCTCAGGCAATAGCCACACTAACTATCTTTGTTTAAAACGAGTAGGCAATTCCGATCTCGTGATAGACCGAGATTTAGACCAGAAGCGACTCTACAATTCGAGAGACCGCTGTCGTACTCCAGCAGTAAAACCTCTTTAATTATATTCATTGGTATTCTCTTTTTGGTCAAGGTCGCTTTCTTACCTTCTAGCTTTAGAAGTAGAGAATATCAAGCTATTGATTTAAATAAGAACAATTATTTTGGAGTTAGGCTAAAAGTTGCCGGATAATCGCGGAATGAGTGGTCGGATTAAACCAGAATGAGCAGCCAGGTAATCGAGAAATGACAGCTCGAAATGCTCCGAAATACGTCATATGGGGAGTAGTAGGGACTCATCGTAATGAACGGAGTCAATAGAAAAGGTTAGACGAACGATCTGTTCTATAGGTCATATTATACTCAAATACAAGAAGCCAAGGATCCTTGGCTTCTTGAGCAGACTGCTTGGAGGGCATGAAGCATACTAGAATTAAGTTCAATTCAGCTTATGACATCAAAACATTTGATGTCATAGATGATAGGTACAGGTTCTTTTGAAAAATAGTTTTCGATAATGGCAATAAAAATACCTAATGCTTCGGAACTTTACCTAATCGTCCTCGTCTACACCCTTTATTTTTATTAGTATAAATCTGTACCCATCAAAAACGGCTAGGGTGCAATGTACATATTAAGTAAGCTTACGCTGGACTTTTAAGAGGATTAGATCAGTGGGTTTTCTTATAGATTTCTGAACTCATAAGTAGATCTATTTGCTGCTTAGCAGTGTCTTTTTTGGGTCTAAATTTTTCATGCTCTTCTTGCAACCCGAACTCTGAAAGATACTCTGAAAAACGGATGCTAACGTAAGACCCTTTTAATTTGTATTTTACAAATTCATCACGCTCTTCTTGGTCCCAAGAATCCCATTCTTCACGAACTATTTCACTAACAAACTGCCTTTCAACAGGGTTGATGTACTCTGTCAAAGAAAGCACACCATTTGTTTCATGATAATCAAATTTTATAGCGTCTCTTAGCCAGCCTGAAGGGTTAGAAATAGTAGTTACATGCTGAGCCTTGATAAATAGGTTTAAGTTGTTTAAGCAACGCTCAACAGAATATTTATTAATGAGGCTTTTCGCTATTCTAGAGTCAAAATACTTTTCCAGCTCCTGCATTAAACCATCTTCTTTAACCAGTTTCGCGATTTCCACCTTCGTAGCCTTAACCTTAAACACAATGTATTTAAAGACCGCCCGCGGGTTATTTCGTCTTTCTGGTAATTCATAATCGAACTCTAAGTCCGTTCTACCGTTAATTTGCTCTTTAGACCTATCAAGTACAGCTCTTTTGAAATCAGCTAACCTTAAATATTTATCTGTTATGCCAAGCTGAACACGAAGTTCATCTACATTTTTTTTAAATGATATTTCAGTCTTTCCTTTCTTAACTGTATTGATAGGAAGTTCTTTCCTAAAAATATCGTACAAGTCAGCAGCAAGGTTTGATGTCAAACTAATAACATATTTCATATAACTTTTAGTAAAATTTTCTTTTATATCAACCACATATGGTTTAAATGCAGAACCAAATTCAAATACTACATATCCCTCTTCAGCGTTATAGGCAGAGGTATCAAAGATAGAAATATTCTTCAGTTGGCTAGATTTTTTTCCGCGAGCTAACGCAGTAGCGCAAAGCATATTTTCAGCATTGACATACATTTCACAGACATCATTTTTTCTAATTGATGACGTATCTAAAGTAAGAGTTTGACCAAGGTAGTTAATTTCTGCTTCTAACGCATCTTCTATTCGATCTATATTGGGAGGTCTACTCCTACCATTTTCATCAAAAACATGCAGCCCAATCTTTTCATCAAAAAAGACACTTAAACCGTCTTTATCTTTAAATTCTTTATCTTGCACATCACTAAGCTTTATATAAACACATGAACTGTCCTCTTTTATACAAAGTCTTTTTCCATCAACAGTTATGCATGATGTGTCGTAAATCAGTGGAGCTCTTACGTATCTTGTCTGTAACTCTTCAAGTAAGCTCGGGCTGCCTTTCGTCCCTTTCAGGTATTTACTCACATTGGATTTTGACGTGTTAAGTGCGTAAGCAAGTTGACTAGGCGTAACTCTAATTTCACCAATATCATGTGCTCGAGAGTCAATCATAGCGATCGCTGCATGAAAAATGCGATTTTCATTCAATGACATTTCTGCATGACCAGCAATCAACTCATTACGCTTTGTTACCAAGGCCGTATCTCTGTTAAAAGCATTCTCAGATACAAGCAACTGTTTTTTATTAGACTCTTTTTTTGACATTATAAATCCATATTACGATCTATCAGGGAGACACATCACTCGAGCAGTATGAAAGATAACTTATCGTGACAAAAAGGCAATAGAAAAAATTATATAATATCCTTTTTGTCACGATAAGGCGGATTTGCAAATTTTTCACAATAAAACTTATCTACACATCACTGTGACAAAAAGGGCAACCATGGCGTTCATAAGAGTGGCGAATCTGTCACGCTCGAGTAGGACACCAGCTATATCGTGACACAAAGGCAACCATGGAGTTCATGAGAGTGGCGAATCTGTCACGGTCAAGCAGGGCAGAGGCCACATCGTGACACAAAGGCAACCACGGTGTTCATGAGAGTGGCGAATCTGTCACGGTCAAGCAGGGCAGAGGCCACATCGTGACACAAAGGCAACCACGGTGTTCATGAGAGTAGCGAATCTGTCACGATCAAGCAGGACAGAGGCCACATCGTGACACAAAGGCAACCACGGCGTTCATGAGAGTGGCGAATCTGTCACGCTCAGATAGGGCACCAGCTGCATCGTGACAAAAAGGCAACCACGGTGTTCATGAGAGTGGCGAATCTGTCACGCTCAGATAGGGCACCAGCTGCATCGTGACAAAAAGGCAACCTAAGGGGCCATGAGAGTAGCAGATCTGTCACGCTCAAATAGGGCACCAGCTGCATCGTGACAAAAAGGCAACCTAAGGGGCCATGAAAGTGGCGAATCTGTCACGATTAACTATGAAAACAGTCACATCGTGACAAAAAGACAACCTAAGGGGCCATGAGAGTAGCAGATCTGTCACGCTCAAATAGGGCACCAGCTGCATCGTGACAAAAAGGCAACCATGGCGTTCATAAGAGTGGCGAATCTGTCACGCTCGAGTAGGACACCAGCTATATCGTGACACAAAGGCAACCACGGTATTCATGAGGGTAGCGAATCTGTCACGCTCGAGTAGGACACCAGCTATATCGTGACACAAAGGCAACCATGGCGTTCATAAGAGTGGCGAATCTGTCACGCTCGAGTAGGACACCAGCTATATCGTGACAAAAAGGCAACCATGGCATTCATGAGAGTGGCGAATCTGTCACGCTCGAGTAGGACACCAGCTATATCGTGACACAAAGGCAACCATGGCGTTCATAAGAGTGGCGAATCTGTCACGCTCGAGTAGGACACCAGCTATATCGTGACAAAAGGGCAACCATGGCATTCATGAGAGTGGCGAATCTGTCACGATTAACTATGAAAGCAGTCACATCGTGACAAAAGGGCAACCATGGCATTCATGAGAGTGGCGAATCTGTCACGCTCGAGTAGGACACCAGCTATATCGTGACACAAAGGCAACCATGGCGTTCATAAGAGTGGCGAATCTGTCACGCTCGAGTAGGACACC
>NZ_JBAKAS010000042.1:0-5688 GCF_038155025.1 Marinomonas sp. TI.3.20
TAAGGCGAAAACTGTAGCTTTGATTTGGTATGAATACATCGACCTTTACCAGCATAGGCGAAGAGGTCCAATCCATATTTGAAACTATGATGGTAATCTTAGATATCTTTACCACTTAAGGCGAAAATTCAGCATTTGTTAAGGATGAAAAAGGTTAAACTTCACCATGATAGGCAACAAACTCTAGTCCAAACATTAAATTATACCGGTAATGCTAGCCATCTTTACCACTTATGGCGAAAATTCAGCTTTTGTTAAAGATGAAAAAGGTTAATCTTCACCATGATAGGCGACGAACTCTAGTCCAAACATTAAATTATACCGGTAATGCTAGCCATCTTTACCACCTATGGCGAAAATATAGCTTTTGTTAAGGATGAAATAGGTTATTCTTCACCATGATAGGCGACGAACTCTAGTCAAATATTCAATTATACTGGTAATGCTAGTCATCTTTACCACCTATGGAGAAAAATACACCTACAAACTTGAAATTATAAGTAGTTATGCAACTATAGCTTTAGCTAAAGTTTAAGCACCCCCCTAATGTTTCTCCAGTTTTATTAGTTATTCGAACAGGAAAACGGATAATTTTAAATAAACATGGTGAAGTTTCAAAAACTTCTGCAACCTTTTCAATATATATGGTGATGTTTGTTGGATTTCGGCAATCTTTGAAACATACATGGTGATGTCTTAAACAAGAGTGGTAAAGATATGATTTTTATCTATATTTATCAACAGCTTACAGCTCCCTAAACAAGTATAAACAATTACTAACATGATAAATAAATAAAACATCTGTGGATAACTACATTAGGTTCCCTTTAACCATATATTAGGTTTATAGCTTCAAAGCCCACCTCCAAATTCAGATACGCTTTACTCAAGGATAATAGCTACATCTTAATTATTACTGGTAAAGAGGTACTACAATGAACACAAACAAACTTGTAAATGTTATGTCTCAAGATTTGAGCTATTGCGAGCCTAAACTAAAAAATTCATTTCACTCTGAATCAAAAAAAGTGCTCAAAGAATTATCTAGAATTTTAGGAATTGAAAAAGAATGCAAAATCTCCTCAAATAAGGCGGGAATTGCATGTAGTGGTGAAATCTCGCTACATGGGGACTCTATTTACATAGTCATTAGCCAATTTTTTGGCGGTGAAGAGGTTCTTTACCGTGGCTGTGATAGCCGTCAAAATTCTGTAAGCACTTCAGCCCGAGGTCATAATCAATACTGCAAAATCACAGATCTATTTACAGAGCACCAGCTTTCGAAATTTAAAAAACTATCACGAATTAATTAATATCGCCCGACTAGTCCTCATTTAAAGATGAGGACTAGCGGCATCCTTAAAATCATCCAATAAAAACCTCGGATCTTTCATAAGCTTTCAGCTTTAACGCCCATATTTAGTCTATAGGTATAAGGTCTTCATTCTCATTAATTCCAGAACTAAACATTGGATAATAATGAAATAAATATTGCAGTGGAATGTACCTATGAAACCAATTATTTCAACTAAAGTTATGTCACGTAAATGCGGTTCAGCTATTTGGCTAGATAGCTTTTCACTAAATTCTAAAAACTGGAATAAAGGCGACACCGTTACAATTGAGCATATAAATGACAAAACAATAAAACTTAATCGCAAAGCTGAAAAGTTACCGCGCTCTACAGAAACCACACAAAATTTAAGCGGACGAAAAAAAGGCAGCATTGTTCAGACATTAATTGAATTACCGCTTAAAAAAATCGGAGTATCATGGGAGCCTGAAACACGATTAAAAGCCCTAATAGAGACAGATTACATTTTAATAAGCATTAATGACTATGCTGAAAAAAGACGTTGTAGAATCTCTAAATTTAATTTGTCTATCAAAGCGAACTTTGCTCGCCATCTTAATATCTCAGTTGATAACCTTCCAAACATTCCACACTCAAACAATACTCAAGAATCGGATATTTGCACTTTAAATTTTAACCCAATTGCACCAAAAAGCGCGAAGTTCTACAACGCCCTTGTAAGCATAGAGAAATCTAATCCATTCGCCATCCATATTAAAAATTTCGAATCAAAACAAAACACGCCTCAGGATGGGCTAGTAGCAATTTTAAAAAGCTTAAGCTATACCGTAACGCAACTTAACAACTCTCTACTGGCCTTCAGTAGCGACTTAGAATTTGACTGCAAATCTCTAGAGGAAAATCAACCAAAGGGATTCAGCGAGCTCTTAGGGCTTTCTAAATTTAAATCTTTTACACCTTCCTTTGATCAAGAGCTAGGGAATAAAAGAGATAGACTAAAACAATTAGAAAATGACATCTCAAATGACACAATGAGCATTACTAGTCTTTTCCATGGTGGCGGGACTATCGAACAAGCTACGATCGAACTGTATTCAGATCACGGACTCACTCCAGTCTTAAAATTAGTCTCTGAAATTGACGATGGGTATTTGAACCACTCCGTTATAAAAAATAGTCATGCATATAACAAAGACACAATTTCACTTATTGGCGACATTTGTCAGTTTGATCCAAGTCGAAATAAAAATATAAAAACATCAATAATGACGCTCGGAATTGTGTGCAAAGGCGCAAGCAGAGCCGGACGATCTAAGTTAAAGACCAAGAATGCAGAAAGTCATACTGAAGCAGGACATTTGTTTTGGCAAGCAATTAGGTTTATAGCTGAATTAAATCCATCCATTCCAATAATTGAGAACACCGATTCCTATAAGAGCACAGCTTCATTTGATTCTATTATTGAAGTACTCACGGCGTTAAATTATGAAATTGAATATGGTGTTATAGATTCACATAATTATGGCGGCACGGAAACAAGAAAACGCTTATTTCTGTACGGATTTGACAATAAACAAATTCTCGATGCAGAAAATATCTTTTCTAAAGACTCTTGGTTTGTTGGACCACGGCGTCCAGTATCACACTTTATTGACAGCAACATTCCAAATAATCACAAGAGTTACAGATTATATGAGGGCCTAAAATTAAAAGAGGAAAAAGATAAGGTAGCCGGAAAAGGCTTCAAACGACCACTTTATCATGGCGATGAAACTCGCACACTACTGATACGTCAAAGTTACACAAAAGCTGGGAGCTGTGACCCTTATTTTGTCTGCCCAACAGACGCAGAGAAATCTAGATTATTTCATCACACAGAACATGCACAGCTAAAAGGATTCGACGCCGAATATGTACGGAACTGCCCTAACGAATCCGCTACTTTACTACATTCTGTACTTGGGCAGGGCTGGACTTGGCACAGTGCTGTAAAAATTATTGGTCATGCTTTGAACATGGCAAAAAAACAAGTTTTCTTAAATATTGAAGCCACAAATCTAAGTCAACAAGCTGCATAGCTACATAATTAGCAGATAAATGAGCTAATTTGTATATTGGGAATTATCACATTAGCTCATTTAATATATAGTGTATTTATTATTAGGCATTTCAGATATTCTGTTTATGCACAATAACAATCAGTCCTTAACGGCCTTTGTTGGTCGTTTTTTATATCAAACATAACGCTTATTCGTGATTTCCCAAAAGGCGATGCCTTTAACCCCAGCGGGTTAGTAATAGGGATTTTACCTCAGGAATTCAATATTGCCTTTTTTTAAGTGGATAATATAACTACATTATTTAACAAAGGGGTACAAATAAAAAATTGAATTTCTGAGTTATCAAGCTAAAGTTACTATTACATATTTTTTATATAGACATAGTATTTCTAAAATCAACAAAAGAAAATAAAAGGAATTAATAATGCTTATTCTTACACGTCGTTCAGGTGAAGCTCTTATGATAGGAGATGATATCGAAGTTAGAGTTTTGGGAGTAAAGGGAAATCAAGTCCGATTAGGTATAGAAGCTCCGAATGATATTAGCGTCCACCGTGAAGAAATTTACAATAGAATTAAAGAATTAGAGTGCGCTGAGAACAATGCTTAATCAGCCAATCATATAAAACTATTGATATAAAAAACCTGTTAAATAACAGGTTTTTTTATATCACTCAAACGCCTTAGAATTCTCCTTTAACCAATGGATTGGTGATAGCCGTGAAATCCGACACCTGATTTCTAACCTCTTTATATTAGCGACAATAGCCCATCTAGAGAGTGAATCTATTAGAATTCACGATACCCAAACTATGAATAGGAGAATGATTATGTACACCAAACAACTCTATTTAGGCTTATCTAATCTTGGCCAGTTCGGTCTTAACATTCAACGTTTAATTTTTAACGAACTACATAAACAAGAATCCAAGATAGAGACGCCCGATGATTTAACGCCTTCCAATTTCTCAACCATCATTAGTGTTATGCAAAAGTTTCTATCTACAGAGTTAATTGGAAACATGATAACTAAGGCACAGTTACAACAATTACAGATAAACGAAGCTTTTAGATCTAGCGAGGACATCCACCCTCTCGTTGCTCAACAACGATTTGAAGCTGAATTAGAATCAGATGAAAGACAAGCACATACACATGGCTTAATCAGCCAATCATATAAAACAATTGATATAAAAAAACCTGTTAAATAACAGGTTTTTTTATATCACTCAAACGCCTTAGAATTCTCCTTTAACCAATGGATTGGTGATAGCCGTGAAATCCGACACCTGATTTCTAACCTCTTTATATTAGCGACAATAGCCCATCTAGAGAGTGAATCTATTAGAATTCACGATACCCAAACTATGCATAGGAGAATGATTATGTACACCAAACAACTCTATTTAGGCTTATCTAATCTTGGCCAGTTCGGTCTTAACATTCAACGTTTAATTTTTAACGAACTACATAAACAAGAATGCAAGGTAGAGACGCCCGATGATTTGACGCCTTCCAATTTCTCAACCATCATTAGTGTTATGCAAAAGTTTCTATCTACAGAGTTAATTGGAGACATGATAACTAAGGCACAGTTACAACAATTACAGATAAACGAAGCTTTTAGATCTAGCGAGGACATCCACCCCCTCGTTGCTCAACAACGATTTGAAGCTGAATTAGAATCAGATGAAAGACAAGCACATACACATGATTCATGGGATAATTATTTCAACTCAGACGTAGAGGCTATCTGTTGTTAATTTGACTGTAAGCCGTGATACTTTAGAGCCATTATTTAGGCTTTAACCCTCTCCCCTATTAGACTGGTACGGGCGTACCAGTCCCCATTATGCTTATTAATCAGGCATCTTTTAGGGCTTAACCCTCACCCCTGCTAGACTGGTACGGGCGTACCAGTCCCCGTTAAGCTTATTAATCAGGCATCTTTTAGGGCTTAACCCTCGCCCCTTCTAGACTGGTACGGGCGTACCAGTCCCCGTTAAGCTTATTAATCAGGCATCTTTTAGAGGTTAACCCTCGCCCCTGCTAGACTGGTACGGGCGTACCAGTCCCCGTTAAGCTTATTGATCAGGCATCTTTTAGGGGTTAACCCTCTCCCCTACTAGACTGGTACGGGCGTACCAGTCCCCGTTAAGCTTATTGATCAGGCATCTTTTAGGGGCTAACCCTCTCCCCTACTAGACTGGTACGGGCGTACCAGTCCCCGTTAAGCTTATTGATCAGGCATCTTTTAGGGGCTAACCCTCTCCCCTACTAGACTGGTACGGGCGTACCAGTCCCCGTTAAGCT
>NZ_JBAKAS010000043.1:0-5159 GCF_038155025.1 Marinomonas sp. TI.3.20
TGATTATATCGAGTGCTTTTATAATCCAAAGCGACACCATGGATCAAATAATGGATTATCGCCACTGCAATATGAGAAGCGATATTTTACGGAGCTAGAAACTGTCTAGGAAACTGGGTCCATACCAGTCGTCAATAGTTCCGCTTAAGCCTAAATATTGCATCTGACGAACAAATGTTCTAACTGTAGCGAGATTCGGTTCTCCAGCTTTAGACAGAAAGAGTTTCATTTTTTGAAAACCTAGTACTGAAAACTCATCAAATTCACTTATATCCATATATTTTTTAATATTTTCAGCAAAACTTTGGACATATTTAGGTGAGTAATTTTCTGCGAAGTACAAAAATGTCTTGCGAATATCCACGGCTAAAGGTCTGTTAAACCGCTCGAGAAAGCTTAAGTTAATGGTAATGTTTCTATTCAATACCCATTTATCTTGATTAAAGTCAAATTCAAACCCCCTCAAAGAAACATAAAGAGACTCATCATTTTGATCTAATTGTTGTAACTCCATACTTAACATCTCTTACCAGTCAATATCGTCATCATAAGCACCAACAATTGAATTAATTTTAGTACTATCTTTTTCTTGTAGCTCTAACCCAACCTCAAATGCCCGCTTATCGTCATGTCTCTTACTATATGTTTTTGCCATTCTTGAGCCTTCACTCCAACCCATTAACTTCTGGCGATCACTCTCAGACTTAGATTCAGAAGTTTTGCCTTCCGCAATACGTTTATCTGCATGAGCGCTAAATTTGTCATTCCAAGCATGACGAAATGCGTGTGGATGTACCCGAAAACCTACGACTTCAGAAATTTCACGGCATAACTTATTAACAGCAGCAGATGAAAGTGCTCTAGGTTGAGAGCCACGATGGTGATGAGTAACAAATAAATAAGGAATCCGCTCTGCTCCATTCACGTTACTACGATGATTTATTAGGTAGTTGTCGTACATATCGGCTAATCGCTTATCCATTGGTACAAGACGCCCTAGAGTTTTTCCCTCAGGTCTGTCCAATCGTTCGTCGTATTGATCGACTTCTGAGCGAACCTTGACATAGCGCAGCCCGTTATTAGGGTTGGTTTTAATATCCTCTGTACGCACTTTCAATAGCTCTCCTCGACGAAAGCCGATAGCTTCAAGCATATTAATAATGAGTTGGTTTCTAAATCGAAGCGATTCATTTTTCCAAGGATTTTGGGGAGAGTCAGGACGAACAACATCTAAGACTCTTAAAACTTGCGGAGAGGTTAGAGATTTATAGCTTTCATCATGATCCCAGGAGTGGCCTTTTGGGCTGTACTTTCTTGGTCGAAGTTGCTGTAATTTTTGTTCTGTCGTTGATTTTTTGGATGGAAAAAATTCCTGCTCTAACCATCCAACGTACTTAGAGAATGTTGTTAGCCTGTTATAGGCTGTAGAAGACTCAATGTCGCCTCGATGATTAATGACTAATGTTGCCCTAGCCGTTTCTAACTTATTTTTGCGGGGAGATAAAACTATGATGTTTTTTGCTTTGTTGACCGCCACATGCTCGCGAAACGCTTTCACTGTACTTTTAGCCCATTTGGCAATGGTTTCCATTTCCTTCTTTTTTAGAAATTCTCCGCTCCTACACCTTTCAACTAAATCAATATTGAGAAAACTACAAATTTCATAAAAGTATCGTAGGTGCTCAAAGGCGATGTAACAGGTATTGCTAGCATCAGATTTATTTCGATGATGTAAAGTCACGAACAAATTGGGATATGGCATAGGTAAGCCATCGCTACCCAATAAGACTGAATAGTTCTCACCACCTGACATCTTAATTCTTTCAATCTTCACACATCGATCCCCAAACGAGACAAAACATAACAAAAAAACAAGGTACATCATAACCAAAAAAAGAGTAAAAAAAAGTTTACAGAAATATTGAAATTCATCTGTAAACTTTTTATAAGGCACTGATTCTATTAGTTAAAAACCATAACTTAACAAAAACATATCTCTAGTAACCGTCAAATCAGGCTATTCGCTCAGAGTGTTGTGTGCCTACGAAGGACTGGAGAAAATGTCGCTGTGTGAGTAATATTATATTACTGGGAGATTGTGCGGTGCTATACTCTCTCAATCCCTGCGGATATCGCATCGGCCAACGACTACAACCAACCATTATCGACCAGACTATAGGCCATATGACTGACCACTCTTTAGATACGTTTTTAGAAAATACGCCTTGGTCTCAAGTCCAACGACTCAAATACATTGAGCGCTGCTTGTTATGGAATCGTGAAATTACATCGAACGCGATTGCAGAAACATTTGCAGTGACCCGTCAGCGGGCGCACCAAGACATTTCTACATACAAAGAATTAGCCCCTCGAAACGTACAGCCCTATAACGCAGCGTCGCGGGCACATCGGGCGTCTATTAACTTTGCCCCTGTTCTTCTTGATAATGATTTAGAGGGCGTCTTTTCAACACAAGGGCTGGTCTCACCACACATCACCTATATGCCCAAACTTGAACGGCGCGTGCTAACCGGCGTGATTCCGGTTTTGTTGTCAGCCATAGAGGAAGGGCACTCAATAAAAGCGGTGTATGCATCGAAAACGCACCCTGATGGCATCGAGCGGATCATGCACCCAGTTTGCGTCGTGTTCACGTTGAATAGAGCGCACCTACGAGCGTATTGCAGAGAGCGACAAGAATACCGTGATTTCTTGCTATCCCGTTTTCTCGCAGTCCCCTCTTTTGTCACCCCGAACCTGATACCAGACGACACTGATTTTGTAGAAAACGTCACCCTTAGATTAATCGTTAACCCGCAACTGAACGACTCGGAATTCAAGATGATTTCAAAAGAATTTGGGATCATTAATTCTAAAGAGGTCCAAATAAAAAGGTGCTGCCTGAACTATTTCTTGAGAGAAAATAATTTACCAGCTACCCACGAACAGATGGAAGAAGCCCAGACAAACCCATGGTCGTATCCGATAATACCGGTGTACGACACTGAGATGTTCTATGAAAAATCGTAGAGCACCTACCAAGCTATCTCCACCGGCGCCCGTCATTATAAATCCAAGGCTGCTGGTGGCGTCGCATACGATGAACTCGGACTACTCAAAGTGGCTACCCACAAATAGCCCACTTTCTAAAGACGTCATGCATGCTGACTTAGTTGCGTGTATTCGGCACATCATTCAGTTTTCTAATTCTCTGGACACAATGAGTTTCTATCGCACAGAGCTGAATCGATTTTTATGTTGGAGCTGGTTAGTTAAAGGGATGTCTATTACTGAAATGCGGCGAGACTCGATAGTCGAGTACATTGAGTTCTGCATCTTCCCACCAGCGACTTGGACCTCCCCTCATGCAGATTACGCCTTTCTCAAAAAAGAAGACGGCACATTAGAGCAAAACCCGAAATGGCGGCCTTTTCTGCAATCTGATTCCACGGCCACGACACAAGGCACTATCACGACCATCTTTTCTCGATTGTCGGCCTTTTACGCAACGCTTATGTCGGACTCCGTGATTGATCACAATCCCGTGCAAGCTATCCGGCAGAAGAATACCTACAAGAAACGAGGCGATGGCACTAAAGCGCCAAAAGTCCTTACCGAAGAGCAAGTAAAGTACTGCCTTCGAGTCTGTGAGGCGCTTAGTGATGAAGCGGAAGTCATAGACAGTAATAAGGCCTTCATTCACGCCGAACGTGCTTTATTCGCCTTCTCGATTGGCCTAGGTATGTATTTGCGAGTCTCTGAATTGGTATGGTCTGATAATTATTCTCCTACGCACGGGGACTTCTTCAAGGACGCGGATGGTCGTTGGTGGTTCCGAACAATAGGCAAAGGTAACCAAGAGCGCGTGATTGTCGTCTCAGATGATGTGTTAGCTGCCCTGGTCAGGTACCGCCGAATTCTAGATCTACCGGACCTGCCAACCCCTGCAGACAAGACCCCGCTCATCATGTCGCTGGGCAATGGTACCTGGGACAATGAGAAAGACTGGTTTGCCAAGATAGTGCCTATTACCGATACCGCAATAATGTGGAAGTTGTTTAAGAAAATATTTTCACTGGCCAGAGCGGCGATGATAAATGAGGGTCGCATTGACGATGCTTACGAGCTGCTTTGCGCTAGCTGCCATTGGCTCCGACATACTGGTATTTCAAATGATGTGCAGGTGCGTCCTATAGAGCATGTTAGAGATGACAGTGGCCACAAAACCAGTCAAACGACATGGTCTTATGTCCATTCTACGAATAGAGAAAGAGCTATGAGTAAGAAGGGAAAAGGGAGTTTATGAGTTATATCATCCTCCCAAGCTCGATGTTAAGTAAAGTCTGGGTAGTCCATAAGGCCAAAATTAGGTCTCCTGAAAAAGTCGCCTATAGCTTAAAACATTGGCGCATTTTTCATCGAATTGCCAGAGAGAATCTGCTACTAAAATTTCAAGCGACCCTAATTACCTTGGCAAGCGAGGATTTCGCATCTTCTCAAGTTGGAGCATTGGTGCAAAAGAACTCGCCCCCTCTCGCATTAACTAGAAAAACAATACCAACAGCAGCCCCAGGCTAATGTGCTCGCCAGCGGAATAAAGAGCAAGGAAACCAAAGTGATCACTCTGCCAACCAATATTCCGGTTTATATTGTGTACTTTACCGTGGTTCCTAACGCCAACGGCATGTCAGAGTTTCGCGATGACATTTATCACAGGAATGACTTAATGGAGTGCGCCTAGCCCAATTTTGACACCTCTTCTCATCATACCTGCTCGGAAAGCTATATCATTCGTTGTTAAAAGAGTTATTGAAAATACGTTGCGCCTCAATTGGTGAAAGCTTAAAAATGGCTCTCAAAGTAATATGCCATGTGACTATATAAGTTGCTGTTATACCGCATCGAGTGACAGAAATTCGTTTGAAGGTGGCAAAAACTCCAGTGTTGTAGGTGATGTTAGTGGAAAATCTGCCACCGAACGCGATCAAAGCCCCCTATAGTGGCAAAAATTCCAGTGGCGTAGATGAGGTTGGTGGAAAATCTGCCACCGAACGCGACCCAAAAGGCCAATAGTGGCAAAAATTCCAGTGGTGTAGACGAGGTTGGTGGAAAATCTGCCACCGAACGCGATCAGAGCCCCCTATAGTGGCAAAAATTCC
>NZ_JBAKAS010000044.1:0-4904 GCF_038155025.1 Marinomonas sp. TI.3.20
GAGGAAGAACGACGGGTATAAGGTTTGGTCATAAGATGGACTCCGTTATCGGTTATAAGATGAAAACGGAGTCCAGTTTAGAGTGCAAAAAGATGAGATGAAATAACGGCGTAGAATGAACGCTAACCTTACAGGGGCGTTAAATCAGACCTTGACTTCTACTGGAGAGAGTAACCGCGATCAATAGCATGCTGTCAGATACTATCGGCTAACCTGCCTATTTTACGGTCGGTATTTAGGTTAACACTGGGGTATAGTTGTCAAAAATAATTTTGGTTTCTTGCTAAAAAATCCTTACTGATCCTCGACGTTTTGGTAATAGGAAACTCATCAAAGAGTATGTAGGGCACTTAATAAAAGGTCTTGAAGATCATTATCAAAACTGTTGTCGTACAATCGTCATCTGTCAACTTACCGTGAAATAGTGGCACAACATGATTGGCAACGCCACGGGGTAGGTTAGTACACAATAGGCAGCGAATATCACTATGAGGCGAATTAATGAGAAAGTTTGTGTGATCCGACTACTTAGAGCAAAAGTATTACGAGAGAAAAAAGGTAAGATAGGGTGGTCGGAATGAACCGAAAAGATGATTGTAATCACCGCTATACGAAAAAACGGAACTCTTATATTTGTGTGACTTTGAAAAGTTGGAATCACTTAAAGTGATACATGACGTTTTCTAAAAATGTATTAATTTTCTCGATAGCATTAAGGGCCGGTAATATTAAAAAAGAGAATCTGTGTATCTATTCATGGTGTTTAGTAAAAGGATAAATAGCAATTTTTATTACTTATCAGGCGAAATCTCAGTTTTCAACCTGACTCTAGTATTTGCGTTTAAAGAAGGTAATGATGAGATTCGAAGACTCCTTACTAATTTTAATAAACGAGTAAACACCGAACCTGAAAGACATATGTCTATCAGTATTCTTTCTGTATACTAGGCAGTAGTTATCGACTAGCTCTAATCCATAAAGCCTGAAAGACATGTGTCTATCAGCATTTTTCTATATCCTAGACAGTAGTTATCGACTAGTTCTAATTCATAAAGCCTGAAAGACATGTGTCTATCAGCATTTTTCTATATCCTAGACAGTAGCTATCGACTAGTTCTAATCTATAAAGCCTGAAAGACATGTGTCTATCAGGCTGCTCTTCGCACTTATAGGTCTCTTGACAGAAAGCTAACTAATTTGTTTTTTTGATTTAATAAGCGCTTTTCTAACACAAACAGGGCATTCCCCCAAAAAAATTTCTTGAAAAAGCACAGGTAAAGACCAGAAATCTTGAGCCTTCAATGTACTAAATGCGGTATATTTGTGAATAGTCATAACAACCTCTTGTTACAATTTTATCTTAAATTGCTTGATCTATTTTATTCTTAAGCTCATTTAAAAAATCTTCGTTCTCATTAAATATTTCTCGTATTTTTTTCATCTGACTTTCTGAGTAGTCCTCTCTAGTAAAAGAGAAATTAATTGTGCAAACCTGGTCATTTATAACAATGTTGTTTTCAGCGTCTTTTTTTTGTATTGCGTCAGAGACACTGTCTTTAGTCTGCAATGCATCACTTATCGTATCTATATTAAGAGAAGGTATTCTAGACAATGTTGATTTTAAAGCAGTGACTTCAGCTTTGAACTCACTAAGAACAGTCGACTGAATATTTTCAACCACAACGAAACTGTATCCTTTTGAGGTTTTATCGTCTTTAACAGTTTTTCGGATGGTGATTTTTTTTTCTGCCGTATTCTCAATGAAATCAATCACTAACTTTGCAAACTTAGCAGAGATTTTTTTCGAGTCTACGTCAATAAGAAACTCTTTTATTTCGGAGTAAATAATTGCAAACGGTATCATCAGAGAAAATCGCCCTTGGCTAAGAGAAGATGCTCCCGTTAAATTATAGTTTTCTATGATGTTTTTAACAGACGAACTAGGTTCAGTAGTAGCGTACATTTCATAAAAAGAAAGGGCATTTATAGATTGCTCTATAAACGTAAATTTTCGGTTAGAATCTGTTCTTCTAATTTCTTGAAGAACAAGCCACATGCTCTCTTTATCCAGTTGGATAACATGAATATTATATTTAATATCTATGTTCGTTTTATTATAGATATCTATACAACAAGCTCTTCGCGTTGCTCCGTTTGCGATAAAAATTGTATCAGAATCTGGTAAAGTGTAACCAATTGCAGGTTCACTTAAAATTTGAAATTCTTTTAGATTTTTATATAGGTTCAAACTCTCTAAATCAATTTTAGAAATTTCTCTAGGGTTAAAGGGTGAAATTTCCGTTTTAGAACTTAATTCAGACGAGTCAATCGAAACATCATTTGTTTTAAAGGTATGCTTTTTACCAGTAATCTGATCTATAAAAGTACTTTTATTGTCTTTTAAACTTGAAAGCCCATTACCACTGGCCGTGTGTAAACCTCTGTTTCGTGAACGAAAATTATCCATTCTATGTGGCCTCTTATCCTAATTTATTAAATTGATCGTATTGCTAAAATGAATTGACTATAAACAGCTTGGACACTTTCAGATGCTTTCCTTAAATTGATTTTCGAACACAAACCTTCCGCATGTGACAAATCAAGCACAGTTCTGTGTTTGCTGGACGCAGCCACAAAAGCATCACTATGAACAAAGTGAGATCCAAAAAGACTTTCCTGAGCAGACTTAACAATTCTATGTTTTATATTTACTTCCGCAGTTGACTTTGGATCATGATCAGTAAGGACCATCTTGTGGACTTTAAGGTTCATTCCTTTAGAAGGTAGCGTTGCGTATCGGCGGTCTAAAGCAGATAAAAAAGATCCAGTTGAAGAATAGTCCATTTCCTTTGGAGCAATTGGTGTCAATAGAAAATCAGCTATTTCCAAGGCTAACCAAGTTAGTGGCCCGTCAACTGGGGGTGTATCAATAAGAATAACGTCATATTTCTCTTGTAAAGCGGGAAGAATTGTTTCTCTTAACCGAGAAAAAATTTTGTCTCTATCTTCACTGCTTGCTTGCCAAAATTCATCTGTTAACCGTTCATCCATAGGGTGCGCAGGCATAACATTTAAATTGCATAAATGTGTTTCAAATGGTGATTTTTGAATAATATCCTTTTCATCAGCCATATCTAAAAGTTCAGAGAATTGATTTTTTTCTAAATCTTTCCCCATGATAATGTCGACTAAGGTTAGAAATATTTCATTATTTGGATCATGGACAGTGAATTGATCCATACTTCCTTGTGGATCAAGGTCAAGAATTAACACATTTGCACGTAAATGAAGATCTAAAGCGGTGGCAACAGCTAAAGAAGAGGTTGTTGTAGATTTAGCAACCCCACCTTTCTGGTTTGCAATAGCAACTATACATTTTTTTAACGGGAATCTATTATTTCCAACTTCAACTGAATATTTAGGAAAGTTCCAATGATCTAACAAAGCATGAACTTCTGGTTGGGTGAGCAGGTAACGGAAATTAGTATTACTTTGAATTGGCTCAGGTATTACGCCAAGTTCTACCGCTTTTGTAAACTTCTCTCCAAACGTCTTAGTTGCACCACCAACAAACTTTCGTAGTGCCGTTTTTGTAATAGCATGATTATAGACAATTCGAGGCATGCCATTCACTTGATCACTGTCAATCCGGACAGAGTCATTTGATAGGATTCGATCTTTAAGCGTTTGCTGGTCCGATAACATCCCGTGCCCTATTTTACTGGCATTGTTAGATACTGCGTTATTTGTAAAATTTTTATGTGCCATATTCACTTCCTCTGTAGCCGATGTGCAACATAGTACATAATAAATACACAATATAGAACCGATTTTTTATAAATAATCATAAAAAGTGGTTCTTCTTTAATAAAATGGTTCTTTCTTTATTTTTTGGTTCTTGTGTTAGGAAGTGGTTTTGATTAGGTAGCCTCAAAAATTAAAAGCCGAACCCTGCCTTCTGAGATGATTTTTTCAGATCTAACCAGATGCTGCACCTACCCAAATCACATACCGATCTACTAGGTGCTGCACCTACCTGAGTAGTTTGGCCGATCTACTAAACCTGACTCTGATCTACTAGGTGCTGCACCTACCTGAATAGTTGGTCAGCCTACTAGGTGCTGCACCTACCTAGATTGGCGGTGATCTAAATAGGGGGATTCGGTACCAAATCTAGGTAGCCGAAACCCAAACCCACCTGAATAGTTTGGTCAGCCTACTAGGTGCTGCACCTACCCAAATCACATATCGATCTACTAGGTGCTGCACCTACCTAGATTGGCGGCGATCTAAATAGGGGGGTTCGGTACCAAATCTAGGTGGCCGAAACCCAAACCCACCTGAATAGTTTGGTCAGCCTACTAGGTGCTGCACCTACCTGGATTGGCGGCGATCTAACTAGGGGGGGTCGGTACCAAAACCAGGTGCTGCACCTACCTGAATTGGCGGCGATCTAACTAGGGGGGGTTCGGTACCAAAACCAGGTGCTGCACCTACCTGGATTGGCGGCGATCTAAATAGGGGGGGTCGGTCCCAAATCTAGGTGGCCGAAACCCAAACCTACCGGTATCAATAAGAAATTTTAGCGTTTTTAGGTACATATACATTAGGTAGCCTCAAAAATTAAAAGCCGAACCCTGCCTTCTGAGATGATTTTTTCAGATCTAACCAGATGCTGCACCTACCCAAATCACATACCGATCTACTAGGTGCTGCACCTACCTGAGTTGGTGGTGATCTAACTAGGTGCTGCACCTACCTGAAAAGGTTAGCCGATCGTTAGCGTTCATTCTACGCCGTTATTTCATCTCATCTTTTTGCACTCTAAACTGGACTCCGTTTTCATCTTATAACCGATAACGGAGTCCATCTTATGACCAAACCTTATACCCGTCGTTCTTCCT
>NZ_JBAKAS010000045.1:0-4825 GCF_038155025.1 Marinomonas sp. TI.3.20
AAATCTAACGTATCCGTTTTAGTTGACGTGTTGCCTGCATCGTCGGTTGCCACGGCGCTGACGGTAATCGTGCCATCAGCAAGACCACTTAGATCCGCATCCGCCACACTCCAGACGCCGTCAGTTTCTGTCGCGTCCACAACCACGTTGTTGGTGCCATCGCTGAACGTTACTTTCACCGTCTCGGTGTCCGCATCTACGCCACTCAAGGTCACGCTCACTGTGCTCGCTTCGTCCGCGTTGGTCACTTCATCAGAGGTATCAACAGTAACGGCGAAGTTGCTGTCAGTGTCCGCACTCGTATCTAAATCTAATGTATCGGTCGCAGTAGACGTGTTGCCCGCGTCATCAGTTGTCACGGCGCTGACGGTAATCGTGCCGTCGGTCAGACCACTTAGATCCGCATCCGCCACACTCCAGACGCCGTCAGTTTGTGTCGCATCCACAACCACGTTGTTGGTGCCATCACTGAACGTTACTTTCACGGTTTGTGCATCCGCGTCCACGCCACTCAAGGTCACACTCACCGTGCCCGCTTCGTCTGCGTTGGTCACTTCATCAGTGCCCTTAACTGTCACAGCGAAGTTGCTGTCAGTGTCCGCACTCGTATCTAAATCTAATGTATCGGTCGCAGTAGACGTGTTGCCCGCGTCATCAGTTGTCACGGCGCTGACGGTAATCGTGCCATCAGCAAGACCACTTAGATCCGCATCCGCCACAGACCAGACGCCGTCAGTTTGTGTCGCATCCACAACCACGTTGTTGGTGCCATCACTGAACGTCACTTTCACGGTTTGTGCATCCGCGTCCACGCCACCCAAGGTCACGCTAACAGAGTTCGCTTCACCCGCGTTGGTGATCTCGTCGCTTGTCGCCACGGTCACGCTGAAGTTGTTGTCGGTGTCCGCACTCGTGTCTAAATCTAACGTATCCGTTTTAGTTGACGTGTTGCCCGCATCATCAGTTGCTACGGCGCTGACAGTAATCGTGCCGTCGGTCAGACCACTTAGATCCGCATCCGCCACACTCCAGACGCCGTCAGTTTGTGTCGCATCCACAACCACGTTGTTGGTGCCATCACTGAACGTCACTTTCACGGTTTGTGCATCCGCGTCCACGCCACCCAAGGTCACGCTAACAGAGTCCGCTTCACCCGCGTTGGTGATCTCGTCGCTTGTCGCCACGGTCACGCTGAAGTTGTTGTCGGTGTCCGCACTGGTGTCTAAATCTAACGTATCCGTTTTAGTTGACGTGTTGCCCGCATCATCAGTTGCTACGGCGCTGACCGTAATCGTGCCGTCGGTCAGACCACTTAGATCCGCATCCGCCACACTCCAGACGCCGTCAGTTTGTGTCGCATCCACAACCACGTTGTTGGTGCCATCACTGAACGTCACTTTCACCGTCTCGGTGTCCGCATCTACGCCACTCAAGGTCACACTCACCGTGCCCGCTTCGTCTGCGTTGGTCACTTCATCAGTGCCCTTAACTGTCACGGCGAAGTTGCTGTCGGTGTCCGCACTCGTGTCTAAATCTAACGTATCCGTTTTAGTTGACGTGTTGCCCGCATCATCAGTTGCTACGGCGCTGACGGTAATCGTGCCGTCGGTCAGATCGCTTAGGTCCGCATCCGCCACACTCCAGACGCCGTCAGTTTCTGTCGCATCCACAACCACGTTGTTGGTGCCATCACTGAACGTCACTTTCACCGTCTCGGTGTCCGCATCTACGCCACTCAAGGTCACACTCACCGTGCCCGCTTCGTCTGCGTTGGTCACTTCATCAGTGCCTTTAACTGTCACGGCGAAGTTGCTGTCGGTGTCCGCACTGGTGTCTAAATCTAACGTATCCGTTTTAGTTGACGTGTTGCCCGCATCATCAGTTGCTACAGCGCTGACGGTAATCGTGCCGTCGGTCAGACCACTTAGATCCGCATCCGCCACACTCCAGACGCCGTCAGTTTGTGTCGCATCCACAACCACGTTGTTGGTGCCATCGCTGAACGTTACTTTCACGGTTTGTGCATCCGCGTCCACGCCACCCAAGGTCACGCTAACAGAGTTCGCTTCACCCGCGTTGGTGATCTCGTCGCTTGTCGCCACGGTCACGCTGAAGTTGTTGTCGGTGTCCGCACTGGTGTCTAAATCTAACGTATCCGTTTTAGTTGACGTGTTGCCCGCATCATCAGTTGCTACGGCGCTGACGGTAATCGTGCCATCAGCAAGACCACTTAGGTCCGCATCCGCCACAGACCAGACGCCGTCAGTTTGTGTCGCGTCCACAACCACGTTATTGGTGCCATCGCTGAACGTTACTTTCACCGTCTCGGTGTCCGCATCTACGCCACTCAAGGTCACACTCACCGTGCCCGCTTCGTCTGCGTTGGTCACTTCATCAGTGCCCTTAATTGTCACGGCGAAGTTGCTGTCGGTGTCCGCACTCGTGTCTAAATCTAACGTATCGGTCGTAGTAGACGTGTTACCCGCATCGTCGGTTGCCAAAGCGCTGACGGTAATCGTTCCATCAGTCAGACCACTTAGGTTCGCGTCGGCCACTGACCAAGTACCATCGATATTTTTCGTGGCATTTACAGTGACATCAGGTGTCGTTGCATCGTCATCGCTGAAGGTCACGACCACGGTTTGTGCATCCGCGTCCACGCCACCCAAGGTCACACTAACAGAGTCCGCTTCACCCGCGTTGGTGATCTCGTCGCTTGTCGCCACGGTTACGCTGAAGTTGTTGTCGGTGTCCGCGCTCGTGTCTAAATCTAACGTATCGGTCGTAGTAGACGTGTTACCCGCATCGTCGGTTGCCAAAGCGCTGACGGTAATCGTTCCATCAGTCAGACCACTTAGGTTCGCGTCGGCCACTGACCAAGTACCATCGATATTTTTCGTGGCATTTACAGTGACATCAGGTGTCGTTGCATCGTCATCGCTGAAGGTCACGACCACTGTTTGTGCATCCGCGTCCACGCCACCCAAGGTCACACTAACAGAGTCCGCTTCACCCGCGTTGGTGATCTCGTCGCTTGTCGCCACGGTCACGCTGAAGTTGCTGTCGGTGTCCGCACTCGTGTCTAAATCTAACGTATCCGTTTTAGTTGACGTGTTGCCCGCATCATCAGTTGCTACGGCGCTGACGGTAATCGTGCCGTCGGTCAGATCGCTTAGGTCCGCATCCGCCACACTCCAGACGCCGTCAGTTTGTGTCGCGTCCACAACCACGTTGTTGGTGCCATCGCTGAACGTTACTTTCACGGTTTGTGCATCCGCGTCCACGCCACCCAAGGTCACACTCACCGTGCCCGCTTCACCCGCGTTGGTGATCTCGTCGCTTGTCGCCACGGTCACGCTGAAGTTGCTGTCGGTGTCCGCACTCGTGTCTAAATCTAACGTATCCGTTTTAGTTGACGTGTTGCCCGCATCATCAGTTGCTACGGCGCTGACGGTAATTGTACCGTCGGTCAGACCACTTAGATCCGCATCCGCCACACTCCAGACGCCGTCAGTTTGTGTCGCGTCCACAACCACGTTGTTGGTGCCATCACTGAACGTCACTTTCACGGTTTGTGCATCCGCGTCCAAGCCACTCAAGGTCACGCTAACAGAGTTCGCTTCACCCGCGTTGGTGATCTCGTCGCTTGTCGCCACGGTCACGCTGAAGTTGTTGTCAGTGTCCGCACTGGTGTCTAAATCTAACGTATCGGTCGTAGTAGACGTATTGCCCGCATCGTCGGTTGCTACGGCGCTGACGGTAATCGTGCCATCAACAAGACCGCTTAGATCCGCGTCCGCCACAGACCAGGTTCCGTCGTCATTTTGTGTCGCTTCAACCACCACATCGTCGGTGCTGTCGTCACCGTCACTGAAGGTCACAGCCACGGTTTGTGCATCCGCGTCCACGCCACCCAAGGTCACGCTAACAGAGTCCGCTTCGGTCGCGTTGGTGATCTCGTCGCTTGTCGCCACGGTCACGCTGAAGTTGCTGTCGGTGTCCGCACTCGTGTCTAAATCTAACGTATCTGTTTTAGTTGACGTGTTGCCCGCATCGTCAGTTGCCACGGCGCTGACGGTAATCGTGCCATCAACAAGACCACTTAGATCCGCATCCGCCACACTCCAGACGCCGTCAGTTTGTGTCGCGTCCACAACCACGTTGTTGGTGCCATCGCTGAACGTCACTTTCACCGTCTCGGTGTCCGCATCTACGCCACTCAAGGTCACACTCACCGTGCCCGCTTCGTCTGCGTTGGTGATCTCGTCGCTTGTCGCCACGGTCACGGCGAAGTTGCTGTCAGTGTCCGCACTGGTGTCTAAATCTAACGTATCCGTTTTAGTTGACGTGTTGCCCGCATCATCAGTTGCTACAGCGCTGACGGTAATCGTGCCGTCGGTCAGACCACTTAGATCCGCATCCGCCACACTCCAGACGCCGTCAGTTTCTGTCGCATCCACAACCACGTTGTTGGTGCCATCACTGAACGTCACTTTCACCGTCTCGGTGTCCGCATCTACGCCACTCAAGGTCACGCTAACAGAGTCCGCTTCGTCTGCGTTGGTTACTTCATCGCTTTCGGCCACAGCCACGCTGAAGTTGCTGTCGGTGTCCGCTCTCGTATCTAAATCTAACGTATCGGTAGTAGTAGACGTGTTACCCGCATCGTCAGTTGCTACGGCGCTGACGGTAATTGTACCGTCGGTCAGATCACTTAGATCCACATCCGCCACACTCCAGACGCCGTCAGTTTGTGTCGCATCCACAACCACGTTGTTGGTGCCATCGCTGAACGTTACTTTCACGGTTTGTGCATCCGCGTCCA
>NZ_JBAKAS010000046.1:0-2803 GCF_038155025.1 Marinomonas sp. TI.3.20
TCCGAATGGGGAAACCCACCCGCTTGCGGGTATCGTATGGTGAATACATAGCCATACGAGGCGAACCCGGGGAACTGAAACATCTAAGTACCCGGAGGAAAAGAAATCAACCGAGATTCCCTAAGTAGCGGCGAGCGAAAGGGGATTAGCCCTTAAGTTGATTTGGTGTTAGTAGAAGGCTCTGGAAAGTGCCGCAGTAAAGGGTGATAGCCCCGTATACGAAAACACCATTTCAATGAAAACGAGTAGGACGGGACACGTGATATCCTGTCTGAATATGGGGGGACCATCCTCCAAGGCTAAATACTCCTGACTGACCGATAGTGAACCAGTACCGTGAGGGAAAGGCGAAAAGAACCCCTGTGAGGGGAGTGAAATAGATCCTGAAACCGTGTACGTACAAGCAGTGGGAGCGGACTTAGTTCCGTGACTGCGTACCTTTTGTATAATGGGTCAACGACTTATTTTCAGTAGCAAGGTTAAGCACATAGCGGAGCCGTAGGGAAACCGAGTCTTAATAGGGCGTTTAGTTGCTGGGAATAGACCCGAAACCGGGCGATCTATCCATGAGCAGGTTGAAGGTTGGGTAACACTAACTGGAGGACCGAACTCACATACGTTGAAAAGTCTGGAGATGACTTGTGGATAGGAGTGAAAGGCTAATCAAGCTCGGAGATAGCTGGTTCTCCTCGAAAGCTATTTAGGTAGCGCCTCGTATCTCACCATTGGGGGTAGAGCACTGTTTGGGCTAGGGGGTCATCCCGACTTACCAACCCCATGCAAACTCCGAATACCAATGAGTGCAATTACGGGAGACACACGGCGGGTGCTAACGTCCGTCGTGGAAAGGGAAACAACCCAGACCGTCAGCTAAGGTCCCAAAGTTACAGTTAAGTGGGAAACGATGTGGGAAGGCTTAGACAGCTAGGAGGTTGGCTTAGAAGCAGCCATCCTTTAAAGAAAGCGTAATAGCTCACTAGTCGAGTCGGCCTGCGCGGAAGATATAACGGGGCTCAAACTGTACACCGAAGCTACGGATGCTTAATTTATTAGGCATGGTAGAGGAGCGTTCTGTAAGCCGTTGAAGGTCAAGCTGTAAGGCAGGCTGGAGGTATCAGAAGTGCGAATGTTGACATGAGTAACGATAAGGGGAGTGAAAAACTCCCCCGCCGGAAGACCAAGGTTTCCTGTCCCATGCTAATCAGGGCAGGGTGAGTCGGCCCCTAAGGCGAGGCAGAAATGCGTAGTCGATGGAAAACAGGTTAATATTCCTGTACTTGTACATATTGCGATGGAGAGACGGAGAAGGCTAGGCCAGCACAGCGATGGTTGTCTGTGTTTAAGGCGGTAGGTTAGGTGCTTAGGCAAATCCGGGCACCTCCTTTTAGTAGGAAGACCGAGAACTGACGACGAGTCCTCTTTTGGACGAAGTGGTTGATGCCATGCTTCCAGGAAAAACTTCTAAGCTTCAGATATGTTCAAACCGTACCCCAAACCGACACAGGTGGTCAGGTAGAGAATACCAAGGCGCTTGAGAGAACTCGGGTGAAGGAACTAGGCAAAATGGTACCGTAACTTCGGGAGAAGGTACGCCGGCCGGTGTGAAGGACTTGCTCCGTAAGCACTAGTCGGTCGAAGATACCAGGTGGCTGCGACTGTTTATTAAAAACACAGCACTCTGCAAACACGAAAGTGGACGTATAGGGTGTGACGCCTGCCCGGTGCTTGAAGGTTAATTGATGGGGTTAGCGCAAGCGAAGCTCTTGATCGAAGCCCAAGTAAACGGCGGCCGTAACTATAACGGTCCTAAGGTAGCGAAATTCCTTGTCGGGTAAGTTCCGACCTGCACGAATGGCGTAACGATGGCCACACTGTCTCCACCCGAGACTCAGTGAAATTGAAATCGCAGTGAAGATGCTGTGTATCCGCGGCTAGACGGAAAGACCCCGTGAACCTTTACTATAGCTTCACAGTGAACTTTGAACCTATTTGTGTAGGATAGGTGGGAGGCTTTGAAGATAGGACGCCAGTTCTATTGGAGCCAATCTTGAAATACCACCCTGGTATGTTTGAGGTTCTAACTCAGGTCCATTATCTGGATCGAGGACACTGTGTGGTGGGTAGTTTGACTGGGGCGGTCTCCTCCCAAAGAGTAACGGAGGAGCACGAAGGTGTGCTCAGCATGGTCGGAAATCATGCGTAGAGTGTAAAGGCAAAAGCACGCTTAACTGCGAGACAGACACGTCGAGCAGGTACGAAAGTAGGTCTTAGTGATCCGGTGGTTCTGTATGGAAGGGCCATCGCTCAACGGATAAAAGGTACTCCGGGGATAACAGGCTGATACCGCCCAAGAGTTCACATCGACGGCGGTGTTTGGCACCTCGATGTCGGCTCATCACATCCTGGGGCTGAAGCCGGTCCCAAGGGTATGGCTGTTCGCCATTTAAAGTGGTACGCGAGCTGGGTTTAGAACGTCGTGAGACAGTTCGGTCCCTATCTGCCGTGGACGTTTGAGATTTGAGAGGAGCTGCTCCTAGTACGAGAGGACCGGAGTGGACGAACCTCTGGTGTTCCGGTTGTCACGCCAGTGGCATTGCCGGGTAGCTATGTTCGGACGGGATAACCGCTGAAAGCATCTAAGCGGGAAGCCTCCCTCAAGATAAGATCTCACTGGGACATAAGTCCCCTGAAGAGCCGTTCGAGACTAGGACGTTGATAGGTTGGGTGTGTAAGTGCTGTGAGGCATTGAGCTAACCAATACTAATTGCTCGTGAGGCTTGACCATATAACACCAAAGTGGTTT
>NZ_JBAKAS010000047.1:0-2236 GCF_038155025.1 Marinomonas sp. TI.3.20
CGCTCGAGTAGGACACCAGCTATATCGTGACACAAAGGCAACCATGGCGTTCATAAGAGTGGCGAATCTGTCACGCTCGAGTAGGACACCAGCTATATCGTGACAAAAGGGCAACCATGGCATTCATAAGAGTGGCGAATCTGTCACGATTAACTATGAAAGCAGTCACATCGTGACAAAAAGGCAACCATGGCATTCATGAGAGTGGCGAATCTGTCACGATTAACTATGAAAGCAGTCACATCGTGACAAAAAGGCAACCATGGCATTCATGAGAGTGGCGAATCTGTCACGATTAACTATGAAAGCAGCCACATCGTGACACAAAGGCAACCATGGCGTTTATAAGAGTGGCGGATCTGTCACGATCAAGCGGGGCGGCAGTTACATCATGTCAAAAAAGAAATAATCAGATATAAAACTACAGCGAAATTGTCACGTTAAAGCTCAAGTAAACTTAATAGCCTTTGACTTGCTGGTGAAGTTGACACGATGAAAAGTCAAAATGTCACGTTGATAAGAATATCTGTCACGTTAAGATTCGATTAGTCACGATATCTTGCGGATCTGTCACGTTAATTTACTAATCTGTCACGTTAATTATTATAAACCTTTGATTTTATTGAAATATTTCTTCTCTAAACAAGAATAAACAAGTAAAAACAAGAATATAAACATTATAAAACAAGATACAAAGAAACACCGGTCATCTTAAATATTGAGTTGGAGACCCGACATCTGAAGATCTTCAAGGTGCATATAAAAAAACCTACTAGAAACAATAGGCTGTCGCGTACAACCTTAAAAAGAACCTTGTAGCAAACAGATTTTTGTTTTTTTGGTCGAGCACGCAATAAAGTCAAAACCTTACAATGGATGTCAGATAATTTTTTGGTTGCATTACAAGCGTCACGAAAAAGGCATTTCCAATGGCCTGGTATTGATGATGAGCACTTGTCGATTCAAGCCTCACCATGTCAGTTAAATTGGTTGCTGGATTGCCTTTCTCTCAATCTGCAAGACACTCACCCACATTTAACCTATCGATATCATAACGATTAGGCCATTCGCTTAGGTATACCAAACCATAAAAATACTTCCTGATGACTTACCCAATGATCTTGACTCTCTTAAGATTCTTTTACTTAAGAAATCACTGTTGTTGGATGAAAAGACTCGAACTAGCCGAGTGGAAATCCAGTTCAAGTTTATCTCCACATAACTTAAAGTGATCGAAACAGTACGCGCTAAATACACGTGCCGAGAGTGTAAAAAAACAGGCGTTAAAATCACATTAAACAAGTACCAGTACCACCAAAGATGATGCCTTAAAGCATCGCAATTCCCCGCCTACTCAACCAAATCAAAATCATTACGGGGAACTTCCAATACAGCTTACCTCTATATAGACAAGAATCGATGTTCAAGCAATGGTATGGACCCAGTTTCCTAGACAGTTTCTAGCTCCGTAAAATATCGCTTCTCATATTGCAGTGGCGATAATCCATTATTTGATCCATGGTGTCGCTTTGGATTATAAAAGCACTCGATATAATCAAAAATCTCTGAGCGAGCATCGCTTCTTGTTTTGTAGGTTCGATTGCGTACTCTTTCTTTTTTTAACAATGAGAAAAAGCTTTCCGCAACAGCATTATCATGGCAGTTACCACGACGACTCATACTGGCTTCCAGATTATTATCTTTTAAGAAGGTTTGCCAATCTTTCGAGGTATATTGAGCGCCTTGATCTGAGTGTACCAGTACTTTTTTTGTGGGACGTCGCCGCCAAATCGCCATGAGTAAAGCATCAATAACGGACTCCGCTGTCGCTCTTGATCTCATTGACCACCCTACGATCAATCTAGAAAATAGATCAACAACGACGGTGACGTAAAGCCAGCCTTCTTTTGTCCGGATATACGTAAAATCAGTTACCCAGACTTGATCTGGCTCTGGGACAATAAACGCTCTATTTAGTGTATTTGGCGCTGTGTTACGCTCAGAGCCACTATAAAAAGCAGGGTGACGTTTGTAGCCTATGAGCGCTTTTAGACCCTCACGGCGCATCACTCTTAGCACTCGATTCTTTCCACAAGACTTACCTTCTCCCTTTAGGTCTTTGGTGATGTTGCGGTAGCCGTAAACACAACCACTCTCAAGCCAATGTGTTTTAATCGTAACGGCAAGTTGGTCATCTTCTTGTTCTCGTCGACTTTTTGGACAGTCCAGCCAAGCG
>NZ_JBAKAS010000048.1:0-2028 GCF_038155025.1 Marinomonas sp. TI.3.20
ATTTATTAAAGCAGGAGACAAGTTTGAAACTGGGCATCAAAAATAAACGTAAAGCCTGCGGCTGGGATGATAAGTATCTGTTTAAAGTAATAGGGTTGGTTAAATAATGTTCATGCGTTTGCCCTGGGGATAACTACCTATTCCACAAAGATGAGGATGCTAATTATAATCTTGGTGAAATGTCAATTCAAAGTGCCCGAAGAGCTGATTGCCTTAAATTATGGTCCGCCTGGAAGTTTATTGGAAGCAATGGCTATGAACAAAAAATTAATAATCTTATCAATTACAAGGATATGTTTATTGAGTTATTGAAAGAAGAAGAATTGTTTGAAGCTATAGCTCCATCCCCATTTTTAAATATCCTTTTTCAATACAAACCCTCCGACAGTATTTCTGAAAGTGGCCTTAAGAAAATCAATATTGAAATTTGCAAGCGACTTGCCAGCGAAGGCATTGCTTTTATTGATTATGCAACATTTAAAGGTAGAACAGGAATACGCCTGGTCTTAGCAAATGAATCTATTTCTAAAGATTATTTAAGCAAACTAATACAGCAATGTAAAAAAATTGGAGATAGCATATCCCCATCAATTTTAAAGAAAAAAACAGAAAATAAAGTAGCCTAATTACTTAACCCTATAGACATCGATTTTATTAATTTAAAATCGATGTCTATCTTACTTACAATCTTTCTTTTATTACTTTTTCTATAAAGTCAAAGACATCCCCAACGTACCCCAGCGATTGCGTTTCAATATTCCTCAATAACCATACTTCAGATGTGAGTGGATCTATTTCATCCAAAACAGGAACCAAGGTGCTGTCAAAATTAATGAAATGCGGCAGAACGCCGATACCTAAATCACTTTTTACGGCTTGTAATTGTGAGTTAAAATTTGAAGTTTTAATCCAATATTCGGCGTCTCCTTTTATATCTAAAAACCATTTTGATAAAGGGATAGTTTGATATCCATCATCCCAACCTATTAAATAATGGTTTATAAGTTCATCCTTACTCTTTGGACTACCGAACCGATTAAAATAATTTTTAGAGCAAAATAATGACTGGCTAACCTCTCCAATTTTTTTTGCTTTATAGGCACCACTGCTTGGCATACTCATCCGAACAACAATATCACTTGACCTTGTTGCCAACTTACTGTTGCGTATGTCATTTGAGATATCAAATTTAATGTTAGGATGTGTTTCTTGAAAATTTTTCAATGCAGGAAAAATTAGATACTGACCTAATAGCTCTGGCAGCTCTATTTTAACTATCTTTTTACTTTCTGTATTATAACCGACTATCTTTCTTTCAATATAGTTTATATTTCTTTCCGTCTCTTCAACTAAACTTAAAATATTTTTTGCAGCTTCAGTTAGAAAATAACCATTTTGTCTTTTATTAAATAATGACAAGCCGAAGTGAGACTCTATTTCTGAAATTCTTCTGGATACTATTGAAGGACTAACACCTAATTCAGGCTTGCATCTGTAATATTTTTGATTTTTGAAACAACCAAGAAATATTTCAAATCATTCCAATTCATAAGAACAAACTCCTTTTTTATCCCATTATTATCGCCAAGCAGAGAGTTAATAAGTAGAATTGACTTAGAATAGCACTGTCATATTAAATTATTAAAAAGAAAAATCAACTTATTATACATCACTTTGCGAAACCATGCTATTAAGCCTCATAGTACAATAAGCTAAAATTTTTGATAAAGGTATTTTTTATGCGAGATCTAGATCTGTAGGGCATGGAAGTGTGTGTATTTGCTGTTGTCTTAATAGAAGTAGATAAAGTTAACTGGTGTGCTCATCTATGAGCCTCACCCATGTAGGCATGAATTTTTCAATCCATTGGACTTCCCAGAGTTTGCTAGACAGTAGGAACGTCTAAAAAATACTTTTCTTCGAACTTAGCAGGTGACACACCGCCTGTATGCGAATGCCGTTTTATCGGATTGTAGAACATCTCAATAAAATTAAATATCTCACCTTTCGCTTCTTCTCGTGTCGAGT
>NZ_JBAKAS010000049.1:0-1759 GCF_038155025.1 Marinomonas sp. TI.3.20
ACCTTGAGTGGCGTAGATGCGGACACCGAGACGGTGAAAGTGACGTTCAGCGATGGCACCAACAACGTGGTTGTGGACGCGACACAAACTGACGGCGTCTGGAGTGTGGCGGATGCGGATCTAAGTGATCTGACCGACGGCACGATTACCGTTAGCGCCGTAGCAACCGACGATGCGGGCAACACGTCTACTACGACTGATACATTAGATTTAGATACGAGTGCGGACACCGACGACAACTTCGCCGTTACTGTTAAGGCCTCTGATGATGTGACCAACGCGGACGAAGCGGGCACAGTGAGCGTGACCTTGAGTGGCGTAGATGCGGACACCGAGACGGTGAAAGTGACGTTCACGGATGGCACCAACAACGTGGTTGTGGACGCGACACAAACTGACGGCGTCTGGTCTGTGGCGGATGCGGACCTAAGTGGTCTTGCTGACGGCACGATTACCGTCAGCGCCGTAGCAACTGATGATGCGGGCAACACGTCAACTAAAACGGATACATTAGATTTAGACACGAGTGCGGACACTGACAGCAACTTCAGCGTGACCGTGGCGACAAGCGACGAGACCACCAACGCGGGTGAAGCGGACTCTGTTAGCGTGACCTTGGGTGGCGTGGACGCGGATGCACAAACCGTGAAAGTGACGTTCAGTGATGGCACCAACAACGTGGTTGTGGACGCGACACAAACTGACGGCGTCTGGAGTGTGGCGGATGCGGATCTAAGTGGTCTTGCTGATGGCACGATTACCGTCAGCGCCGTGGCAACCGACGATGCAGGCAACACGTCAACTAAAACGGATACGTTAGATTTAGACACCAGTGCGGACACCGACAGCAACTTCAGCGTGACCGTGGCGACAAGCGACGAGATCACCAACGGGGGTGAAGCGGACTCTGTTAGCGTGACCTTGGATGGCGTGGACGCAGATGCACAAAGCGTGGTCGTGACCTTCAGTGATGGCGATGAAACAACAGCGGATGTCACTGTAAATGCTACGAAAAATATCGATGGTACTTGGTCAGTGGCGGATGCGGACCTAAGTGGTCTGACCGACGGTACAATTACCGTCAGCGCCGTAGCGACTGATGATGCGGGCAACACGTCTACGACAACCGATACCTTGGATCTAGACACCAGTGCGGACACCGACAACAACTTCACGGTTGCAGTCAGTGACACCGATGCAGTAACCAACGCAGACGAAGCGGACTCTGTTAGCGTGACCTTGGATGGCGTGGACGCAGATGCACAAAGCGTGGTCGTGACCTTCAGTGATGGCGATGAAACAACAGCGGATGTCACTGTAAATGCTACGAAAAATATCGATGGTACTTGGTCAGTGGCGGATGCGGACCTAAGTGGTCTGACCGACGGTACAATTACCGTCAGCGCCGTAGCGACTGATGATGCGGGCAACACGTCTACGACAACCGATACCTTGGATCTAGACACCAGTGCGGACACCGACGACAACTTCGCCGTTACTGTTAAGGCCTCTGATGATGTGACCAACGCGGACGAAGCGGGCACAGTGAGCGTGACCTTGAGTGGCGTAGATGCGGACACCGAAACGGTGAAAGTGACGTTCAGCGATGGCACCAACAACGTGGTTGTGGACGCGACAGAAACTGACGGCGTCTGGAGTGTGGCGGATGCGGATCTAAGTGGTCTGACCGACGGCACGATTACCGTCAGCGCTGTAGCAACTGATGATGCGGGCAACACGTCAACTAAAACGGATACGT
>NZ_JBAKAS010000050.1:0-1548 GCF_038155025.1 Marinomonas sp. TI.3.20
TACTTAGGGAATCTCGGTTGATTTCTTTTCCTCCGGGTACTTAGATGTTTCAGTTCCCCGGGTTCGCCTCGTATGGCTATGTATTCACCATACGATACCCGCAAGCGGGTGGGTTTCCCCATTCGGACATGTTCGGATCAAAGCTTGTTTATCAGCTCCCCGAACCTTTTCGCAGATTACCACGTCCTTCATCGCCTCTGACTGCCAAGGCATCCACCGTGCACGCTTGGTCACTTGACCATATAACCCAAAATAGTTTCGGATCACATACCAAAGAGCTTTTGTGTCTCTCTGGATTTACGATAATAGAAGTCACTAGGTTAAAGTGAACTTCCACCGGTTTAACGCTTGATTTATCGTTATTTCAAAATTCGAATTGTTAAAGAGCAAGTTTAGTGCAAAGCACTAAGTCAGAAATTGAATCACTGAATAATCAGTTCAACATCTTGCTTAGCACTCTTCGCTAATCTTTCGACACAGGAATCAGTAAGAAATGGTGGAGCTATGCGGGATCGAACCGCAGACCTCCTGCGTGCAAAGCAGGCGCTCTCCCAGCTGAGCTATAGCCCCATTTCAACTTACTGGTGTTTGATACATTGAAGAGGAACTCTCCAATCAACAATCAGGATTTTCAAGAACAAGGCATTTGAGGGTGACGTTTAGCTTGCTAAACGAGCACTTAAATAACGACGTTATTGGAAATACTGGTGGGTCTGGGCCGATTTGAACGGCCGACCTCACCCTTATCAGGGGTGCGCTCTAACCAACTGAGCTACAGACCCAAACACTTTCTGTGCGTCTTATAAAGTAGACATTGTGTTATTAAAAACACTCATCAGATAATTTGTGTGAACGCTCACCAGAGCTTCTATCGTTTAAGGAGGTGATCCAGCCCCAGGTTCCCCTAGGGCTACCTTGTTACGACTTCACCCCAGTCATTGACCACTCCGTGGTAACCGCCATCCCCGAAGGGTTAAGCTAGCTACTTCTGGAGCAATCAACTCCCATGGTGTGACGGGCGGTGTGTACAAGGCCCGGGAACGTATTCACCGTGACATTCTGATTCACGATTACTAGCGATTCCGACTTCATGGAGTCGAGTTGCAGACTCCAATCCGGACTACGACGTACTTTGTGGGATTCGCTTACTATCGCTAGTTTGCAGCCCTCTGTATACGCCATTGTAGCACGTGTGTAGCCCTACTCGTAAGGGCCATGATGACTTGACGTCGTCCCCACCTTCCTCCGGTTTGTCACCGGCAGTCTCCTTAAAGTTCCCGGCATGACCCGCTGGCAAATAAGGATAAGGGTTGCGCTCGTTACGGGACTTAACCCAACATTTCACAACACGAGCTGACGACAGCCATGCAGCACCTGTCTCATAGTTCCCGAAGGCACCATCTAATCTCTCAGATGTTCTATGGATGTCAAGAGTAGGTAAGGTTCTTCGCGTTGCTTCGAATTAAACCACATGCTCCACCGCTTGTGCGGGCCCCCGTCAATTCATTTGAGTTTTAACCTTGCGGCCGTACTCCCCAGGCGGTCTAC
>NZ_JBAKAS010000051.1:0-1483 GCF_038155025.1 Marinomonas sp. TI.3.20
TATAAACAGCCTGATCAAAAGCTTTCATCGAACTTTTAGACAAATCAGTACTGTATAAAATCTTACCAACTTCAGGCAGCATACTATTACCTCCAAATGGACAATAGAGAAATGCTTGTAAGAAAATCTCTTACAAGCATTTAAATTAAAACTCGCTAATAACCAAATAGCCTCGGCAAATATAAGGATATTTCAGGGAAGTAAGCAATAACAAATACTGCCACTGTCGATGACAATGTAAATGGAAGCGCTTTAACTGTTATTTCTTCCAGTGATACTTTCGAAATACCCGATGCAACAAATAAGTTCTCTCCAAGAGGCGGTGTAGCAAAACCAATTGAAAGACAGCAAATCATCACAATACCAAACTGAACAGGATCAATACCTAGATTATAAGTCACAGGCAACAACACAGGCGTCAGGATCATAATCGCAGCCAATGTTTCCATAAACATACCAACAAACAGTAGGAATATGATAATCAAGAACCAGATTAGGTAAATATTGTCAGTCAAACTCAACATAGAATCCGCTACGACAGCCGGTATATTATTCTCTATCAGCAAACGCCCAAAGACGGTTGCACAGAATAAAATAAGCATTATTCGGCCAGACAACCATGTAGTCGTTTCTAGCGAGCGAAAAATAGCACTCCAAGTAAGCTCTCTATGGATAAAGGCACCAACAAACAGAGTATAGAATATCGCAACAATGGCAGATTCAGTCGGAGTGAAAAATCCTGAGTAGATACCGCCTAAGATAACCAACGGAGCAAGAACAGACCAAAAACCAGAACGCATAGTTCGTGCAATGTGTTTGAAATCCCAACCACCTTCGGTTCCTTTGTAACCAAGACGCTTACAGCGGAAATAGTTCACTATGATCAAGCTCATAGAGATAACCAAACCTGGGAAAACACCGGCAATAAACATTTTAGAAATCGAGATACTTTGGAAGGTACCAAATTTTTCAATTGCTTCAGGAGGTACAGCCAGCCCCATTGCTGAGATACCAAAGATAACCATAGGAATCGATGGTGGAATAATAATACCTAATCCACCCGCAGAGGCCACAACCGCAGATGCGTACCCTTTATCGTAACCTCGATTAGCCATAGCAGGAATCATTAGCATCCCTACCGCTGCCGTTGTCGCTGGACCCGAACCAGAGATGGCACCAAAGAACATACAAGCCAGTACTGCCGCTGCCGATATACCACCTGTTACTGGGCCAGCAAAACTTTCCGCTAAATTTACGAGCCGCTTGGAAATACCACTCGCCTCCATCAGAGCACCCGCCAAAATAAAAGCAGGAAGCGCCATCAATGGAAAAGAACCAACTGAGGTAAAAGCAATCTGTACAAAAGTAATTGGGTTCTCACCCAGATAGAAATAGGACGCTAACGCCGCTACACCTAACGAGATACTGATCGGAGCGCCCATTAACAAAAGTACAAAAAAGGATCCGAAGAGAACTAATACAA
>NZ_JBAKAS010000052.1:0-1082 GCF_038155025.1 Marinomonas sp. TI.3.20
GACTCCATGAAGTCGGAATCGCTAGTAATCGTGAATCAGAATGTCACGGTGAATACGTTCCCGGGCCTTGTACACACCGCCCGTCACACCATGGGAGTTGATTGCTCCAGAAGTAGCTAGCTTAACCTTTCGGGGATGGCGGTTACCACGGAGTGGTCAATGACTGGGGTGAAGTCGTAACAAGGTAGCCCTAGGGGAACCTGGGGCTGGATCACCTCCTTAAACGATGGAAGCTCTGGTGAGCGTTCACACAAATTATCTGATGAGTGTTTTAAATAACACAATGTCTACTTTATAAGACGCACAGAAAGTGTTTGGGTCTGTAGCTCAGTTGGTTAGAGCGCACCCCTGATAAGGGTGAGGTCGGCCGTTCAAATCGGCCCAGACCCACCAAATTCCATGATGACTGCGTTATAAAGAAACTCGTATAGTGAACTATACGTCTTTACTTTATGCCTTGTCCTAATGAAATTTCTTGATGATGAAAATCACCAAACACCAGTAAGTTGAAATGGGGCTATAGCTCAGCTGGGAGAGCGCCTGCTTTGCACGCAGGAGGTCTGCGGTTCGATCCCGCATAGCTCCACCATTTCTTACAAATTCTGTGAATAGATTAGCGAAGAGTGCTAAGCAAGATGTTGAACTGATGATTCAGGGATTCAATTTCTGACTTAGTGCTTTGCACTAAACTTGCTCTTTAACAATTCAAATTTTGAAATAACGATGAATCAAGCGTTAAACCGGTGGAAGTTCACTTTAACCTAGTGACTTCTATTATCGTAAATCCAGAGAAGAGACAAAAGCTTCTTTGGTATGTGATCCGAAACTATTTTGGGTTATATGGTCAAGTGACCAAGCGTGCACGGTGGATGCCTTGGCAGTCAGAGGCGATGAAGGACGTGGTAATCTGCGATAAGGTTCGGGGAGTCGATAAACAGACTTTGATCCGAACATTTCCGAATGGGGAAACCCACCCGCTTGCGGGTATCGTATGGTGAATACATAGCCATACGAGGCGAACCCGGGGAACTGAAACATCTAAGTACCCGGAGGAAAAGAAATCAACCGAGATTCCCTAAGTA
>NZ_JBAKAS010000053.1:0-981 GCF_038155025.1 Marinomonas sp. TI.3.20
CGGTTGCTTTGCCCGATTTGCCTTTGGGCATGCCTTTTTCCGCTTCAATAAATTTTCGACGTGCGTGTGCCCAGCAACCGGCCAGCGTTGCGTTTGTTGATTCATAAGCTTGGTAGCCATCCACATTAAGATATCCGTCGAACCCTTGTAAAAAATCGATGGCACATTGAGCGCTTCGTGTGGGCTGGAAGTCGTATAAAACAATATTGGGGATCGGACTTTGTTTATCGGGCCCATCTTTACCAGTGCAATAGAGCCACATATAGCAACTTGAACGGGCTTCTTTAATGACATTGAGGGTCGTTTCATCCGCTTGAATCACCGACTGTTCAAGCAAGATAGTATGAAGTCGATCGTAAAGAGGTTGTAACGCAACCGAGCATTTTAGCATCCAATCCGACATGGTTTGTCGACTCAGTTCAATGCCGTATTGCTTGAACATGGTTTCTTGTCGATATAAAGGCAAGCTGTATTGGAACTTACCTGTGATGACCTGACTTAGTAAACTAGGCGTTGCGATGCCTTTGGGGATAATGCTGGTCGGCATCGGAGCTTGCTTGATCGTTGTTTGTGTCTCTGTCTTTTCACACTGGCGACATGCGTACTTAGGACGAACTGTTTCGATGACTTTTAACTGAGCAGGAAGAAACTCTAACTTCTCAGACGTGTCTTCGCCAATACGATGCAGTGGTGTCTGACAGCAAGTACACGCTTTATCCGATTCCGCCACATCCACTACAACCGTCTCACGAGGTAAGTCTTTCGGCAGAGGTTTACGCTTAGGTTTTGTGCGCGTATAGGAAACAATTTGGCTGTCCGTTTCAACATCAGCGCTGTCTTCTTGAGAGTCGTTTTCTGACTCGTCAAACAATTCGCCTTGCCCCGGAGAGACTTCGGAGCCTTTACCAAACTGTTTTTGTTGAGCTAAGCGCCATTGCTCAAGGATTAGCTGATACTTAGATTCCCATTCAGCGATCTTGC
>NZ_JBAKAS010000054.1:0-970 GCF_038155025.1 Marinomonas sp. TI.3.20
CCACGTTGTTGGTGCCATCACTGAACGTCACTTTCACGGTTTGTGCATCCGCGTCCACGCCACCCAAGGTCACGCTAACAGAGTCCGCTTCACCCGCGTTGGTGATCTCGTCGCTTGTCGCCACGGTTACGCTGAAGTTGTTGTCGGTGTCCGCGCTCGTGTCTAAATCTAACGTATCGGTAGTAGTAGACGTGTTACCCGCATCGTCAGTTGCTACGGCGCTGACGGTAATCGTGCCGTCGGTCAGACCACTTAGATCCGCATCCGCCACAGACCAGACGCCGTCAGTTTGTGTCGCGTCCACAACCACGTTGTTGGTGCCATCACTGAACGTCACTTTCACCGTCTCGGTGTCCGCGTCCACGCCACTCAAGGTCACGCTAACAGAGTTCGCTTCACCCCCGTTGGTGATCTCGTCGCTTGTCGCCACGGTCACGCTGAAGTTGCTGTCGGTGTCCGCACTGGTGTCTAAATCTAACGTATCGGTAGTAGTAGACGTGTTGCCCGCATCATCAGTTGCTACAGCGCTGACGGTAATCGTGCCGTCGGTCAGACCACTTAGATCCGCATCCGCCACACTCCAGACGCCGTCAGTTTGTGTCGCGTCCACAACCACGTTGTTGGTGCCATCACTGAACGTCACTTTCACGGTTTGTGCATCCGCATCTACGCCACCCAAGGTCACGCTAACAGAGTCCGCTTCACCCGCGTTGGTGATCTCGTCGCTTGTCGCCACGGTCACGCTGAAGTTGTTGTCAGTGTCCGCACTCGTGTCTAAATCTAACGTATCCGTTTTAGTTGACGTATTGCCCGCATCATCAGTTGCTACGGCGCTGACGGTAATCGTGCCGTCGGTCAGATCGCTTAGGTCCGCATCCGCCACACTCCAGACGCCGTCAGTTTGTGTCGCATCCACAACCACGTTGTTGGTGCCATCGCTGAACGTTACTTTCACCGTCTCGGTGTCCGC
>NZ_JBAKAS010000055.1:0-829 GCF_038155025.1 Marinomonas sp. TI.3.20
GATGTTAATGGAGACATATTATGAACATTTTTACTAAAAGTGCACTGATTTTACTAGCGGCTTCTTCAATGGCAACAACTGCTTTTGCGGCACAAGGTGATGGGACTTACGGCAGTATTTCTCGTTCGGAGTCTCAAATCAACACTCTGACATCACAAATTGAACATCTAGGACAAAGCGTTGATACTAGCGCTGACGTCAATGCCGCTCTTAGTCCAACAGCTAAAGCTGCAGCATTAAATGCCAAAGTGAGCGATTTAAGATTGCAACTGAGCGCTTTACAAGCTCAACGCTCTGAGTAATCTCTGAATATGAGTTATCGATAAAAGGCCAAATTTAATTTGGTCTTTTTTTTGCTTCAAATTCTTATATAGCCCTCAGTTCTTTAGATAGCCCTCAGCTCTGAAATTACCCCATCTTAGAATAACTTTGTTTAACTTCTCTTAATCCAGGTAATTGGCAACGATCAATTCAAACCCCTTATCTCTTGATTCGACTGTTTGCCCATAAGTAAAGAAGGCTCTATGTGTTACGGCACTGAGAAGCGTCTCCGCTTGTTTGTCGTCGTTATTTGATTTTAGCTAAGTCTTGCTATGTCTCTTCTATAGATGGTGCTGATATTAACCCACATGAAGACTTAATCTCGATCGTTTTATTTTTTGAAGAATGGGTTTTTCAGTGGATATTCAAGTTAATTGATCTGTTAGGTTTAGTTATGTATACAGGTGGTCTTAATTCTCCCTTTTTTGCATTTATATTTGAAAAGTTGGATGTAAAGAGATACCGCTCTTTGGTATCTATTTATTTTTATTTTAAGTGTTATTATTTA
>NZ_JBAKAS010000056.1:0-774 GCF_038155025.1 Marinomonas sp. TI.3.20
CTGCAGCTGTGATCAATTTTCCATCCGCCGTAGTAAGTTTGCTGCCTAACGCCGCTACCTTGCCATCTTTGGTGACGAAGCCTTTGTCTTTATCGTAAAAAACAGATTCCCCATTTTCATCTAAAACTGGTGACCCATCCGCATAGCGAAGTTGCCCGTTTTTATCAACGTAGGTTGCTTTTCCGTCGTACAGCATGCCGTCTAGCTGGTCTTTTGAAATATCAGATCCAGAAGCATCAGAGCCAGTGGCCGTATCCAGCACTTTACCTGCAGCTGTGATCAATTTTCCATCCGCCGTAGTAAGTTTGCTGCCTAAAGCCGCTACCTTGCCATCTTTGGTGACGAAGCCTTTGTCTTTATCGTAAAAAACAGATTCCCCATTTTCATCTAAAACAGGTGACCCATCTGCATATCGAAGTTGCCCGTTTTTATCAACGTAGGTTGCTTTTCCGTCGTACAGCATGCCGTCTAGCTGGTCTTTTGTAACATCAGAGCCAGTGGCCGTATCCAGCACTTTACCTGCAGCTGTGATCAATTTGCCATCTGCCGTGGTAAGTTTGCTGCCTAAAGCGGCTACCTTGCCATCTTTGGTGACGAAGCCTTTGTCTTTATCGTAAAAAACAGATTCCCCATTTTCATCTAAAACTGGTGACCCATCCGCATAGCGAAGTTGCCCGTTTTTATCAACGTAGGTTGCTTTTCCGTCGTACAGCATGCCGTCTAGCTGGTCTTTTGTAACATCAGAGCCAGTGGCCGTATCCAGCACTTTACCTG
>NZ_JBAKAS010000057.1:0-766 GCF_038155025.1 Marinomonas sp. TI.3.20
CAGGAAGCGCCATCAACGGAAAAGAACCAACTGAGGTAAAAGCAATTTGTACAAAAGTAATTGGGTTCTCACCCAGATAGAAATAGGACGCTAACGCCGCTACACCTAACGAGATACTGATCGGAGCACCCATTAACAAAAGTACAAAAAAGGATCCGAAGAGAACTAATACAATGGATGTTTCTGTCATGATTTACCCTCAGCCTTTGCGGTTTCGTTAAGTCCTTCCAACTCACCACTCTTTAATTTGTCCAATTCTTGTGAATCAGGGTCGATAACACTTTCACCCTTCACAAATTTTAAGTAGTTAACTTGAATGATACGCAAGCTCATTAATGTAAAAGCAATCGGTAGAATAAGATAAATATATTTCATTGGAATCCCTAATGTTTGAGATTTCCAAAACAAATTCATTTTATAAAATACAAAATTGTATGACATATAAACCATATAAAAATTAAACGCGATCCAAATAAGGTCTGTTATAAACTCAAGAATCGGTGGGAGCCAAGAAGGCATTAATTTATATTGAAACGTAACTCGGTTATGTGCTGCCAACCTAGCAGAGTAACAAGCACCAAAGTAAACAAACCATACAAACATATAGACAGAAAGCTCTTCAGTCCAAGCAATCGAATATCCGAAAATTTCACGAGAAATGATTTGCGCAAAAAGCAGTGTAACGAACAGCGCTAATAATGTCCGGCAGATGTAGCCTTCGATATCATTAAGAAAATGCAGAATCTTATTACCCATATCACGACCT
>NZ_JBAKAS010000058.1:0-763 GCF_038155025.1 Marinomonas sp. TI.3.20
AGACCAAACCAATCATTGTCACGGATGCCGGTTTTAAAATGCCTTGGATAGAGTTAGTAAAAAGCTTAGGTTGGGATTATGTCGGACGAGTCCGTCGACCGCGTAAATTTTTTGATGAAGAAAGTCAATCATGGCGTTGTATCTCACATTTATTTCCTACAGCCAATGCCACGCCAAAGTCACTTGTGTTGAATCTAGGGCAGTCAAAGCCTCACTTTTGTCATTTAGCGCTCTACAAAGGAAAGCCAAAAGGAAGACATTCTTTAAACCAAGATGGTTCGACTAAAGCATCAAAGACATCGTTAACAGCGGCACGTGGCGCAAAAGAGCCCTGGTTGTTGATCTCATCGTTGCCCAAGAACAGCTCCTTTGCCAAGAAGAGCGTGAAGGTTTATCAGACACGAATGCAAATAGAAGAAAGTTTTAGAGACATGAAGAGCACAAAATTCGGCTTAGGATTTGAGCATAACCACACTAAAATATTAGCCCGAATGAAGCTACTTGTTTTACTTACAACACTGACTGCTATGGTGCTTATCTTGTTAGGCAAAGTGGTTGAACTGGTTGGATTATCTTATCGCTTTCAGTCTTCTAGCACTCGCAAACGCAGAGTGCTCTCGCACTTTTTTCTGGGCAAAAGAGCACTATCAACGAACCTCAAAATCACCCTCAAACAATGGCGAGAAGGAATTAGGACATTCGCCGAACACCTGTTCAAAGGAGAAGGTTTTATGGTTTAAATTCGCGGGGATACCTCAGGGTC
>NZ_JBAKAS010000059.1:0-607 GCF_038155025.1 Marinomonas sp. TI.3.20
CCTGCTACGCAGGGTGGGGTTTTTTCGTTCCAGCGTTTTAGTCAAAACAGCGTTTCTTGTTCTTCCATTTGCTTGCGCCTGTCTCGCAAGCTCGACGCGTCAGCACAAATGCAAAACAAGAACCTCTCACACTGATAACACAGACTAGGCAGGGTCAGACCCCTTAAACAGTCGCACAAAGCCCAACCAACCACTCAGCCAGAAGGTGTGAATAAATTGATGGGATGGTTCTTAACAGTCTAATGAAGGCGGAGCGTGCGACCTATTTAGAGGCCGCTCAATCTGGAAACAAGGCTAACGGCTACCGCTCCATTAGTGGTTTTGGGATAGGTGATTCGTCTCTTGTTCTTCCATTTGCTTGCGCCATCACTTTCTAAAGAGCCGTACCTCGACGCGTCAGCAGCTCTCTAAAAGGTACGGAAAAACAAGAACCTCTAACACTGATTGCACAGACTAGGCAGGGTCGATTTCACAGGCTCAGACCCTGAGGTATCCCCGCGAATTTAAACCATAAAACCTTCTCCTTTGAACAGGTGTTCGGCGAATGTCCTAATTCCTTCTCGCCATTGTTTGAGGGTGATTTTGAGGTTCGTTGATAGTGCTCTTT
>NZ_JBAKAS010000060.1:0-597 GCF_038155025.1 Marinomonas sp. TI.3.20
TCGCTTTTCCGTCGTACAGCATGCCGTCTAGCTGGTCTTTTGTAACATCTGAGCCAGTGGCCGTATCCAACACCTTGCCGTCAGCAGTAATTGTCTTGCCATCAGCTGTAGTCAGCTTTCCTGAAAGTGCTGCTTGTTTACCATCTTTGGTGACGAAGCCTTTGTCTTTATCGTAAAAAACAGATTCCCCATTTTCATCTAAAACAGGTGACCCATCTGCATAGCGAAGTTGCCCGTTTTTATCAACGTAGGTTGCTTTTCCGTCGTACAGCATGCCGTCTAGCTGGTCTTTTGTAACATCAGAGCCAGTGGCCGTATCCAGCACTTTACCTGCAGCTGTGATCAATTTTCCATCCGCCGTAGTAAGTTTGCTGCCTAACGCCGCTACCTTGCCATCTTTGGTGACGAAGCCTTTGTCTTTATCGTAAAAAACAGATTCCCCATTTTCATCTAAAACAGGTGACCCATCTGCATAGCGAAGTTGCCCGTTTTTATCAACGTAGGTTGCTTTTCCGTCGTACAGCATGCCGTCTAGCTGGTCTTTTGTAACATCAGAGCCAGTGGCCGTATCCAGCACTTTACCTGCAGCTGTGATCA
>NZ_JBAKAS010000061.1:0-579 GCF_038155025.1 Marinomonas sp. TI.3.20
ATTTTCTTACAAGCATTTCTCTATTGTCCATTTGGAGGTAATAGTATGCTGCCTGAAGTTGGTAAGATTTTATACAGTACTGATTTGTCTAAAAGTTCGATGAAAGCTTTTGATCAGGCTGTTTATATAGCCAAAAAAACGGGTGCAGATATTTATATTTTGCATGTCGTCGAAAAAATGTCTAACGATGCAAAAATCACTCTTAAAACGTATGTAAATGATCCTGAAAGCAGACGCGAATTTTTAGAAGACCGAGTGCGGTTTGCTAAAGAAAAGCTGGAAGTGATTCAGAATGAATTTTGGGAAAGGCTGTCTCTTGAAGACCAAAATGTACGTCAGCAAATTAAGTCGATACAAGTTGTAGAAGCTTATCCTGCAGAATCTATTTTGAAAATTTCTCAAAAATTAGAAGTTGATCTTATTGTAATGGGTACTCATGAGAAGGGTGTGTTTCAAACCTTCTTGGGTAGTGTTGCTAAGAATGTGTTAAGCCACTCACATATCCCAATGTTGATAGTGCCTTTGCCGGAGCTTTAAAGCTTAGCTTACGACTCTTATGACTACGCGTTAATCTGCGTT
>NZ_JBAKAS010000062.1:0-569 GCF_038155025.1 Marinomonas sp. TI.3.20
TCTCTTTTGGAAGAAGTGATTTCAGCGTTGAAAGAAAGTACTTGTGTGTTTTCGGTTTTTCTTTGGTTTTAATACCATGCACTTCTTCGTATAGAGTAAATGGCCGACCTTGAAAGGCCACTACAGCCCTGATGAGAAAGTGTTGTTTTCGAGCATCAAGATCAGACCAGTCGACACTGATGATTGGTCGCCCTTTGTTCGCAAAAAGGTGACACATATGAGCATAAATAGAGAGTGATTCTTGTTGTAAATGCGCGTTAGAAAGCACTCGATCGGCACGTTTAATACAGTGCTTTTCAAAAGCCTTGGATTGAATACCTCTTCCAATATTAGTCACAGTACTGAGATTGCCCTGAGCAAGGCTTTGAACGCAGGCCGCTACAGCATTACGTCGAGTTTTATGCATATTTGGGCTGACAAATGGAAGGATTTTGTTCAGAATAGTCGTCGCGTTCATGGCTCTCGTGTTTGGTTGTTTTTGGCGAAATTATTGATCACCAAGGGCCATGAACGTTCCTTTCTTGCGTTAACTAATTGTTATTTTTATCAAATTTGTGGGGATACCTCAG
>NZ_JBAKAS010000063.1:0-569 GCF_038155025.1 Marinomonas sp. TI.3.20
CGCTTGGGCTTCACAGGCTGGCGTGTCTCTTGGTCAATACAAAGTAGATAAAAAATCCAATGAAATCAAAGCAATCCCTAAGTTACTAGATCAGCTGGCTATCAAAGGTTGCTTGGTCACAATGGATTCCATGGGATGTCAGAAAGACATTGTCTCCAAGGTTATTGAAAGAGAGTCAGACTATTTGGTTACTGTAAAAAGTAACCAGAAAACGTTACATAAAGAGCTTGTAACCTACTTCGACCATTACTGGGAAAACCATACACAAGACACGCTAAGTGATCACTTTCTTGAGCAACAAAACGAAACTCATGGTCGCAAGGAGCATCGTCGATGCTGGGTCACGACGGACTTATCCTTCCTGTCTATTGCAGCAGAATGGCAAGCAAAAACTGTCGCCGCGATACAATCAGATCGCGTTGCTAATGAAAAAGGCCGAAGCCATATTCGTTATTTTATTTCCAGTAAAGCGATAACGGCGGAAGGAGTGCTAAAGGCTACTCGTGGGCATTGGGGCGTCGAAAATCAACTTCATTGGGTGTTGGATGTCGCTTTTGGAGAAGATCAGT
>NZ_JBAKAS010000064.1:0-560 GCF_038155025.1 Marinomonas sp. TI.3.20
CTCTGAACAGAATACCGTTAATGACGCTGCAATCGGTGTATTGGACTTCTCTATTGTTGCTATCAATAACATCACACCATTTTCTCCAAGTGTTGGCATCTTGACTCTTCCATACATGATTCAAAGTCTAGATGAAGCGATCAAAATCACTCAGGGTCCTGAAGGTGAAAGATTGGTTCAAAACACGATTCGTGACGCTGGTGTTCGTATCGTAGCTTGGGGATATTCTGGCTTCCGAGTTTTGAGTAACTCTAAGCGACCTGTTAAAACACTTGCTGATTTGAAAGGACTTGTTATTCGAGTTCCTAAAAATGAAATCATGATTGATACGTATCGCTCATGGGGAATCAACCCTACACCGATGGCGTGGTCTTCACTGTTTACTGCATTGCAGCAAAAAGTAGTTGATGGACAAGATTTGTCTTTGATCGATATTAAAACGTCGAAGTTTGATGAAGTACAAAAATACTTGTCAGATATTCATTACAACTTCTTGCTTGAGCCTATGATCATGTCTGAGTCTGTGTTCCAAGAACAGTCTCCAGCAGATCAAAAAGCGA
>NZ_JBAKAS010000065.1:0-556 GCF_038155025.1 Marinomonas sp. TI.3.20
CTTTAGGTCTTTGGTGATGTTGCGGTAGCCGTAAACACAACCACTCTCAAGCCAATGTGTTTTAATCGTAACGGCAAGTTGGTCATCTTCTTGTTCTCGTCGACTTTTTGGACAGTCCAGCCAAGCGTAAAAACCGCTCCTATGGACTTGCAGTGTTCGACATAAGACAACAATAGAATAGTCGTGGAGCCGTGATTTTATGAACGTGTACTTTTCTTTGACTCCCCGGCAAAGTACACGGCGGCCTCCTTTAGAATATCCCTCTCTTCGGTCACCCGTTTAAGTTCAGATTTGAGCCGTTGGATCTCTGACTGAGCGGAATCTTCCGCTTTTCTGCTCACTCCTGGTTTGCTGTATCGGACAATCCAATCATGCATACTCTTGTAACTCACGCCCAGTCGCTCAGCCACTTCTGTAATCTTATAGCCGCGCTCAGTGACTTGTTTAACGGCTTCAATTTTGAACTCATCGGTATAACGTTTTCCACTCATAATTCACCTCATTTTTACCTATTATTATATAGCTATGAGATGTCTATGAAAGTGGGTCCATACCA
>NZ_JBAKAS010000066.1:0-555 GCF_038155025.1 Marinomonas sp. TI.3.20
GCTGATTAAACAGCAAATCAAAGAGAGTCCTCTCATCGGGTATTTTGTGTTCATTAACCGCCGTAAAACTCAGATGAAAATTCTCTATTTTGACGCCTCTGGGTACTGTATTTGGTGCAAAAGACTGTCGCAGGGGCAGTTCAACTATGCGCAATCAGCGAACGATAAACACGCCCTCAGTACACTCGAATTACAGCATCTATTGGCCGGTATAAAAGTCGAAAAATATCGTCAATTTAAGCGCTACAAACGCGCATCTTAAGGGGGTGGGTGGTATAATCCAACCCCATGAATGACGCCACTTATCGACCTATTTTACCCTTTAAAAACACTGACTTGCTTCACACGAATGAGGTCGAAAAACTGCGCGCAGAAAACGAGGCCATGTCTTCAAGAATCCGCCAATACGAAGCCGAAGTGTGGGCGCTAAAGCGCGAATTATTCGGGCCTAAAAGCGAGCGCAGAGGTTTACTCACTCCTGAACAACAAGCCCTCGCTGATATTGTTGGCCCGATGCCAGTAGAACCCACGACGCTGGAGGAAGACGCCACGGTC
>NZ_JBAKAS010000067.1:0-546 GCF_038155025.1 Marinomonas sp. TI.3.20
TCTTTTTCGGTTAAGGCTTTTTCTTGCTCTATCAATGACGAGTCTTTTTCATCCAACAACAACGACTGCTCAAGTAAAAGAGCCTTAAGAGAGTCAATGTCATTGGGTAAGTCATCAGGAAGTATTTTCATGGCTTGGATTATACCAAGCGAATGCCCTAATCGTCATGATATCGATAGGTTAAATGTGGGTGAGCTTCTTGTAAGTTGAGTGCAAGACCATCTAGCAACCAGTTCAGTTGACGGGGCGACACTTGAATGGACAAGTGCTCATCATCAATACCAGGCCATTGGAAATGCCCTTTTTCGAGACGCTTATAATGTAGCCAGAAGCCATTCGATGCCCACTGTAAAATTTTGACTTTATCGCGCGCTCGGCCGCAGAAAACAAAAATCTGTTCGCTACAAGGTTCTTTTTCGAGGTCATACGCGACAATATTGCATAGCCCATCAATGGCTTTACGCATATCGGTTGGCCCACAAATGAGGGTCACATTAAGTTGATCAGAAGCCGTAAACATGAGTCTTTTATTCCAATTTAAAAAAT
>NZ_JBAKAS010000069.1:0-538 GCF_038155025.1 Marinomonas sp. TI.3.20
GCAAGATCGCTGAATGGGAATCTAAGTATCAGCTAATCCTTGAGCAATGGCGCTTAGCTCAACAAAAACAGTTTGGTAAAGGCTCCGAAGTCTCTCCGGGGCAAGGCGAATTGTTTGACGAGTCAGACAGCGACTCTCAAGAAGACAGCGTGGATGTTGAAACGGACAACCAAACTATTTCCTATACGCGTACAAAACCTAAGCGTAAACCTCTGCCGAAAGACTTACCTCGTGAGACGGTTGTGGTGGATGTACCTGAATCGGACAAAACCTGTTCTTGCTGTCAGACACCACTGCATTGTATTGGCGAAGACACGTCTGAGAAGTTAGAGTTTCTTCCCGCTCAGTTAAAAGTCATCGAAACCGTCCGACCTAAATACGCGTGCCGTCAGTGTGAAAAGACCGAAACGAAAACAACGATCAAGCAAGCTCCGATGCCGACCAGCATTATCCCCAAAGGCATCGCAACGCCTAGTTTACTAAGTCAGGTCATCACAGGTAAGTTCCAATACAGCTTGCCTTTATATCGACAAGAAAC
>NZ_JBAKAS010000070.1:0-530 GCF_038155025.1 Marinomonas sp. TI.3.20
AACGCCTTCGGCTTCCCCCTTAACTCATAAGCCATAATAAGAGCCTTACTAACAAGTTCACTATCAGGGCTCAGAGACAACGCCCAGCCAACTGGTTTTCTTGCGTATAAATCCATCACAACGGCTAAATAAGCCCAACGGTTTCCTGTCCAAACATAGGTGATGTCACCACACCAAACCTTTTTAGGAGAGCCCACGTTAAACTGTCGAGCCAGAAGGTTCGGCGCAACTAAACTCTCTTGTTTTGCTGGTTTATAGCGATGCTTAGGCTGTTGACAGCTAAGCAAAGCGAGTTCGCGCATTAAGTTACTTGCGACATACCGACTTAAGCTTGTACCACCCTGAGTGACAATAGCTGCAATCGTTCTCGCTCCCGCAGCGCCTTCACTTACTTCAAAAGCGGCTCGAACTTTTTCTTTAAGCATAATACGAGCAGGTGTTTCACCGACCGTTTTATCACGCCAATACCTGTAGCTGCTTCTATGAATATTGAATAACTGACATAGATGATCAACGGGAAAGCCCTCTTG
>NZ_JBAKAS010000071.1:0-528 GCF_038155025.1 Marinomonas sp. TI.3.20
TTGCGATGCCTTTGGGGATAATGCTGGTCGGCATCGGAGCTTGCTTGATCGTTGTTTGTGTCTCTGTCTTTTCACACTGGCGACATGCGTACTTAGGACGAACTGTTTCGATGACTTTTAACTGAGCGGGAAGAAACTCTAACTTCTCAGACGTGTCTTCGCCAATACAATGCAGTGGTGTCTGACAGCAAGAACAGGTTTTGTCCGATTCCGCCACATCCACTACAACCGTCTCACGAGGTAAGTCTTTCGGCAGAGGTTTACGCTTAGGTTTTGTGCGCGTATAGGAAACAGTTTGGCTGTCCGTTTCAACATCAGCGCTGTCTTCTTGAGAGTCGCTGTCTGACTCGTCAAACAGCTCGCCTTGGCCCGGAGACACTTCAGAGCCTTTACCAAACTGCTTTTGTTGAGCTAAGCGCCATTGCTCAAGGATTAGCTGATACTTAGATTCCCATTCAGCGATCTTGCTATCTTTTTCGGTTAAGGCTTTTTCTTGCTCTATCAATGACGAGTCTTTTTCATCCAACA
>NZ_JBAKAS010000072.1:0-527 GCF_038155025.1 Marinomonas sp. TI.3.20
AGGTGCTGATTAGGCTTTGGATGAGGCCAACGTGTTCCGCGCCCAGTTCTGTCCAACAGAAGAGCCAGTTTTTCTTACCCATCGGGATGGGTCTTATCTCTCGCTCTAGGTGGTTGGTGTCCATGGCAACCTCTGGGTTCTCTAAGAAGACCATCAGTTGTCGTTTACGTTTCAATGTGTAATTCAGTGCCTTCATCCAAGTATCATCGGGTAACAGATCTGCCCGTTGACTTTGTTCTTCACAGAAGGCAAAAAATTGGTCCACTAATGGCTTGCTATGGTGCGCTCGATACGCTTGTTTTTTCTCACCTAGCCAACCTTTCTGTTTGATATGGCTTTCATGACGGTACAAGGTAGCAATCAGGTTGAGGGCGTGGGTGACGGCCTCAGTTTCTTCGACTTCGGCTTTCAGTAGTTGGCGACGCATGTGCACCCAGCACTGGGCATGAGTGATGTCTGGCGATTTTGCTTCGTAGCTGCTATACGCGGCATAGCCATCGGTCAGCAAGGTGCCTTGCCAAACATGA
>NZ_JBAKAS010000074.1:0-486 GCF_038155025.1 Marinomonas sp. TI.3.20
TGGCGGTTACCACGGAGTGGTCAATGACTGGGGTGAAGTCGTAACAAGGTAGCCCTAGGGGAACCTGGGGCTGGATCACCTCCTTAAACGATAGAAGCTCTGGTGAGCGTTCACACAAATTATCTGACAAATTCTTAATTAAAAAAGGTCGCTTTTAGCGGCCTTTTTTAGTTTTTATAGCTCAATTGATTGAGTGAAATAAAACTAAAAATAATCGTAGGAAATGCTTGACGAGGTTGTAAAAATCTCTATAATTCGGCCCCACGATTTAGGGGAAGCTTATTTAATTAAGTCTTTCTCAGGTTTAAAAGTAATTTTAAACCATGCTCTTTAACAATTCGAATTTTGAAATAACGATGAATCAAGCGTTAAACCGGTGGAAGTTCACTTTAACCTAGTGACTTCTATTATCGTAAATCCAGAGAGACACAAAAGCTCTTTGGTATGTGATCCGAAACTATTTTGGGTTATATGGTCAAGTGACCA
>NZ_JBAKAS010000075.1:0-484 GCF_038155025.1 Marinomonas sp. TI.3.20
TGATTATCATATTCCTACTGTTTGTTGGTATGTTTATGGAAACATTGGCTGCGATTATGATCCTGACGCCTGTGTTGTTGCCTGTGACTTATAATCTAGGTATTGATCCTGTTCAGTTTGGTATTGTAATGATTTGCTGTCTTTCAATTGGTTTTGCTACACCGCCTCTTGGAGAGAACTTATTTGTTGCATCGGGTATTTCGAAAGTATCACTGGAAGAGATCACAGTTAAAGCGCTTCCGTTTACATTGTCATCGACAGTGGCAGTATTTGTTATTGCTTACTTCCCTGAAATATCCTTATATTTGCCGAGGCTATTTGGTTATTAGCGAGTTTTAATTTAAATGCTTGTAAGAAATTTTCTTACAAGCATTTCTCTATTGTCCATTTGGAGGTAATAGTATGCTGCCTGAAGTTGGTAAGATTTTATACAGTACTGATTTGTCTAAAAGTTCGATGAAAGCTTTTGATCAGGCTGTTTATA
>NZ_JBAKAS010000076.1:0-480 GCF_038155025.1 Marinomonas sp. TI.3.20
CCACCGCTAGCGATGTGGCATTCACGTATTCGTTCTAACAGTCGCAGATCTTCAATAGACCGATCAGACAGTGGCTTTTTCAACCAAGCATAATAACCGCTTCGATGAATTTTAAAGACGTGACACATCAATTGAACAGAGTGTTCTTTTTGGTGGTCTCGAACAAAGGCGTACTTTACTCTGGGTTGTTGGCAAAGTACCTTGCGGCCTTTTTTAGAATGTCACGCTCCTCCGTGATTCGTCTCAGTTCAGACTTGAGTCGAGCATTCTCAGAGGCTAAATCAAGGTCTTCGGATGGTTGAGAATGCGGCTCTCCATACTTTTTGATCCAAGCGTATAAACTATGGGTGGTTGTATCGAGCCGTTGAGCCACTTCAGCAACAGAATAACCACGCTCTGTCACTTGTTTAACCGCTTCTCTTTTAAATTCTTCAGGGTAACGTTTGGACTTCATAATACACCTCTTATTTAACTAGATTT
>NZ_JBAKAS010000077.1:0-457 GCF_038155025.1 Marinomonas sp. TI.3.20
ACCAGATGACGATCCATCATTTTATCCATTGACCATCCAACAACACGTCGGGAAAATAAGTCGATAACAGTCGCGACGTACAAAAAACCTTCATGGGTCCTAACGTAGGTGATATCACTTACCCACGCTTTATTAGGGGTATCAGGATTAAACTGACGCTTCAATATGTTGTCAGCAATCTTGCCTACTTTACCGCCTTGGATATGGCGACGTTTATAGCCAATCTGGGCCTTAATCTTGTTATTACGCATGATCTTGGCAGCACGATGTACGCTACAGGATTCTCCCTCATCCCGAAGGTCACGATGTATCCATGGGCTTCCATAGGTCCCACCGCTAGCGATGTGGCATTCACGTATTCGTTCTAACAGTCGCAGATCTTCAATAGACCGATCAGACAGTGGCTTTTTCAACCAAGCATAATAACCGCTTCGATGAATTTTAAAGACGTGACACA
>NZ_JBAKAS010000078.1:0-454 GCF_038155025.1 Marinomonas sp. TI.3.20
CCGTCGGTCAGATCACTTAGATCCACATCCGCCACACTCCAGACGCCGTCAGTTTGTGTCGCATCCACAACCACGTTGTTGGTGCCATCGCTGAACGTTACTTTCACGGTTTGTGCATCCGCGTCCACGCCACCCAAGGTCACGCTAACAGAATCCGCTTCGGCCGCGTTGGTGATCTCGTCGCTTGTCGCCACGGTCACGCTGAAGTTGTTGTCAGTGTCCGCACTGGTGTCTAAATCTAACGTATCTGTTTTAGTTGACGTGTTGCCTGCATCGTCGGTTGCCAAAGCGCTGACAGTAATCGTGCCGTCGGTCAGATCGCTTAGGTCCGCATCCGCCACACTCCAGACGCCGTCAGTTTGTGTCGCGTCCACAACCACGTTGTTGGTGCCATCACTGAACGTCACTTTCACGGTTTGTGCATCCGCGTCCACGCCACCCAAGGTCACGCTAA
>NZ_JBAKAS010000079.1:0-446 GCF_038155025.1 Marinomonas sp. TI.3.20
GATGTTACAAAAGACCAGCTAGACGGCATGCTGTACGACGGAAAAGCGACCTACGTTGATAAAAACGGGCAACTTCGCTATGCGGATGGGTCACCTGTTTTAGATGAAAATGGGGAATCTGTTTTTTACGATAAAGACAAAGGCTTCGTCACAAAAGATGGTAAACAAGCAGCTCTTTCAGGAAAGCTGACTACAGCTGATGGCAAGACAATTACTGCTGACGGCAAGGTGTTGGATACGGCCACTGGCTCAGATGTTACAAAAGACCAGCTAGACGGCATGCTGTACGACGGAAAAGCGACCTACGTTGATAAAAACGGGCAACTTCGCTATGCGGATGGGTCACCTGTTTTAGATGAAAATGGGGAATCTGTTTTTTACGATAAAGACAAAGGCTTCGTCACAAAAGATGGTAAACAAGCGGTACTTTCAGGAAAGCTGACTAC
>NZ_JBAKAS010000080.1:0-437 GCF_038155025.1 Marinomonas sp. TI.3.20
AATGTGGATGGCTACCAAGCTTATGAATCAACAAACGCAACGCTGGCCGGTTGCTGGGCACACGCACGTCGAAAATTTATTGAAGCGGAAAAAGGCATGCCCAAAGGCAAATCGGGCAAAGCAACCGTAGCGATTAATCACATTAAAAAACTGTATGCCGTCGAAGCATTAGCCAAGCAACAGAACACAACAGAAGGCGTTCTCAAAGTTCGACAAGAAAAAGTGCCTGCTATATTAGCGACGTACAAAGCATGGCTCGAAAAGTCCGTTCAACAAGTGCCGCCAAAAACACTCTTAGGCAAAGCGATCCAATATAACCTCAATCAATGGGACAAACTCACCGTTTACCTAACCGATGGGCGAATCAACATTGATAACAACCGAGCCGAACGGGCGATCAAACCCTTCGTTATTGGTCGTAAAAACTGGTTGTTTGC
>NZ_JBAKAS010000081.1:0-432 GCF_038155025.1 Marinomonas sp. TI.3.20
CAGGGCAAACGCATGAACGTTTCTTGATCAGTTAATACAACATTTGCATTCAATCCGTGTTTGATGAATGATCGTGCCCTTTTGAAGCCGATGACCCTATTAGACCGTATGATGCAGCTAAATGACCCACGCCAACAAGCAAAATGTACCCATGATTTAGGGGAAGTCGTTTTCATGACTACCTGTGCGATACTTTGTGGTGCGGACGACTGGGAGTCGATTCAGCTCTTTGCCGATACTAGAAAGGACTGGTTTAAACAATTTCTTCGATTACCTGGCGGCATTCCATCGCATGACACCTTTAACCGCTTATTTTCTTTGTTGGATCCGGCCTGTTATCGAGAAATGTTTTGTGGCTGGATTCAAGATATGTTGATCGATACTCCATTATCTGGCGTCGTCGCGATTGATGGAAAGACGGTGCGGGCGTCG
>NZ_JBAKAS010000082.1:0-432 GCF_038155025.1 Marinomonas sp. TI.3.20
AAAAGTACAAAAAAGGATCCGAAGAGAACTAATACAATGGATGTTTCTGTCATGATTTACCCTCAGCCTTTGCGGTTTCGTTAATTCCTTCCATCTCACTACTCTTTAATTTGTCCAATTCTTGTGAATCAGGGTCGATAACACTTTCACCCTTCACAAATTTTAAGTAGTTAACTTGAATGATACGCAAGCTCATTAATGTAAAAGCAATCGGTAGAATTAGATAAATATATTTCATTGGAATCCCTAACGTCTGAGACTTCCAAAATAAATTCATTTTATAAAATACAAAATTGTATGACATATAAACCATATAAAAGTTAAACGCGACCCAAATAAGATCTGTTATAAACTCAAGTATCGGTGGGAGCCAAGAAGGCATTAATTTATATTGAAACGTAACTCGGTTATGTGCTGCCAACCTAGCAGAGT
>NZ_JBAKAS010000083.1:0-417 GCF_038155025.1 Marinomonas sp. TI.3.20
GAACAATCCCTTGCTCTCTGTCTATCTATAACCTTAGACCCACTTGTCGTTTTACGCCACTCAGAAATGGAAAAAAGTAATAGATAATAATTTGAGCTTGCCTAGATGGTGATGCCCGGACGCTCACCATTAAAGAAGCCCGTTCTAACTGTTACATGTGGCTCTATTGCACCGGTAAGGATGGGCCCGACAAACAAAGCCCGATCCCGAATATTGTGTTATACGACTTCCAGCCCACACGAAGTGCGCAATGTGCTATCGACTTTTTACAAGGGTTCGATGGGTATCTGAATGTGGATGGCTACCAAGCTTATGAATCAACAAACGCAACGCTGGCCGGTTGCTGGGCACACGCACGTCGAAAATTTATTGAAGCGGAAAAAGGCATGCCCAAAGGCAAATCGGGCAAAGCAACCG
>NZ_JBAKAS010000084.1:0-416 GCF_038155025.1 Marinomonas sp. TI.3.20
TGCGACTGTTAGAACGAATACGTGAATGCCACATCGCTAGCGGTGGAACCTATGGAAGCCCATGGATACATCGTGACCTTCGGGATGAGGGAGAATCCTGTAGCGTACATCGTGTTGCCAAGATCATGCGTAATAACAAGATTAAGGCCCAGATTGGCTATAAACGTCGCCATATCCAAGGCGGTAAAGTAGGCAAGATTGCTGACAACATATTGAAGCGTCAGTTTAATCCTGATGCCCCTAATAAAGCGTGGGTAAGTGATATCACCTACGTTAGGACCCATGAAGTTTTTTTGTACGTCGCGACTGTTATCGACTTATTTTCCCGACGTGTTGTTGGATGGTCAATGGATAAAATGATGGATCGTCATCTGGTCATTAATGCTCTACTAATGGCCATCTGGCAGCGTAAACCT
>NZ_JBAKAS010000085.1:0-403 GCF_038155025.1 Marinomonas sp. TI.3.20
TTTCCCGACGTGTTGTTGGATGGTCAATGGATAAAATGATGGATCGTCATCTGGTCATTAATGCTCTACTAATGGCCATCTGGCAGCGTAAACCTAAAGGTGAAGTGCTGGTACACAGCGATCAGGGGAGCCAATATGCGAGCTCTGACTATCTCGTTTTTATGAAGGCTCATAACTTAGCGCCATCAATGAGTCGTCGAGGCAATTGCCATGATAATGCGGTGGCAGAAAGCTTTTTTGCCACCTTTAAGAAGAGAGTGACAAAACGAAAGATATACTCGACACGAGAAGAAGCGAAAGGTGAGATATTTAATTTTATTGAGATGTTCTACAATCCGATAAAACGGCATTCGCATACAGGCGGTGTGTCACCTGCTAAGTTCGAAGAAAAGTATTTTTTAGA
>NZ_JBAKAS010000086.1:0-397 GCF_038155025.1 Marinomonas sp. TI.3.20
GAACGAGAAATACTGCCGTAAGTCCCATCACCTTGTGCCGCAAAAGCAGTTGTTGCCATTGAAGAAGCCGCTAGTAAAATCAGTGCACTTTTAGTAAAAATGTTCATAATATGTCTCCATTAACATCTTGTTTATATGTCAATTAAATTGTGTGATTAATTAGTCTTAATGACTTATTCAGCGCGTTGAGTTTGTAGAGCACTCAGTTGCAATCTTAAATCGCTCACTTTGGCATTTAATGCTGCTGCTTTAGCAGAAGGAGCAATGGCTGCATTAACATCAACACTTGTATTTACATTATGACCTAAGCTTTCAATTTGAGACGTTAATACATTAATATTAGTTTGAGCTCGGTAAATATCACCGTAAGTTGCATCACCTGGTGCAGCAAGTGCAA
>NZ_JBAKAS010000087.1:0-373 GCF_038155025.1 Marinomonas sp. TI.3.20
CACAAATGAGGGTCACATTAAGTTGATCAGAAGCCGTAAACATGAGTCTTTTATTCCAATTTAAAAAATGAAAGACTTTATGGTTTTTGGAAGAGACTGCTATGTGGGGTTTAGCCGACGCTCACATGCAATATTGTCGCGTATGACCTCGAAAAAGAACCTTGTAGCGAGCAGATTTTTGTTTTCTGCGGCCGAGCGCGCGATAAAGTCAAAATTTTACAGTGGGCATCGAATGGTTTTTGGTTGCATTATAAGCGTCTCGAAAAAGGGCATTTCCAATGGCCTGGTATTGATGATGAGCACTTGTCCATTCAAGTGTCGCCCCGTCAACTGAACTGGTTGCTAGATGGTCTTGCACTCAACTTACAAGAAG
>NZ_JBAKAS010000088.1:0-365 GCF_038155025.1 Marinomonas sp. TI.3.20
TGATTATATCGAGTGCTTTTATAATCCAAAGCGACACCATGGATCAAATAATGGATTATCGCCACTGCAATATGAGAAGCGATATTTTACGGAGCTAGAAACTGTCTAGGAAACTGGGTCCATACCAAAAAAGCTTTCTGCCACCGCATTATCATGGCAATTGCCTCGACGACTCATTGATGGCGCTAAGTTATGAGCCTTCATAAAAGCGAGATAGTCAGAGCTCGCATATTGGCTACCCTGATCGCTGTGTACCAGCACTTCACCTTTAGGTTTACGCTGCCAGATGGCCATTAGTAGAGCATTAATGACCAGATGACGATCCATCATTTTATCCATTGACCATCCAACAACACGTCGGGAAA
>NZ_JBAKAS010000089.1:0-363 GCF_038155025.1 Marinomonas sp. TI.3.20
CCCCAGGCTGGCGGGTGGCTTTTATCGGAGTCTCATCCATGGCCAGTACCTTGCTGTCCAGCACACTGATCAGTTGCTCTACCACAATGGGTCGTAACAGTTCGATCCCGCGTTTGGTGAGGTTCGTAAGCGTCGCACGGCTGAGGGTGATCCCAGCAGCACTAAGTTGTTGGTGTTGACGATAGAGCGGTAAATGATACAGGAACTTGTTGACCAGTAAGCCAGCGATAAAACTGACATCCGCGACAGAGCTGTCAAAAATCCTATCCGGCTGTGGCGCGGTAATAAGCTGTTTGCTGATTTTGTGTTTGACCACTTGGCGTTTGGTGATAACCACTTCATAAGCACTGGTTTTTTGTACGA
>NZ_JBAKAS010000090.1:0-361 GCF_038155025.1 Marinomonas sp. TI.3.20
ATTAAAACGTCGAAGTTTGATGAAGTACAAAAATACTTGTCAGATATTCATTACAACTTCTTGCTTGAGCCTATGATCATGTCTGAGTCTGTGTTCCAAGAACAGTCTCCAGCAGATCAAAAAGCGATTCTAGAAGCGGGTAAATTGGCCACTCAATACAGTGCCAAATACCTTGTTCAAGAAGAAGCAAAAGCGAAAGCGGAGCTGATCAAGCGTGGCATGGAGTGGGATGAAGTTGATGAGACTGATTGGATCAAAAATGCTACCACTAAAGTATGGCCTAAATACTACGACAGTGTAGGCGGTAAAGATAAAATTAATACTGTATTGCGTTCTTTAAACAGAGCTGAAGTTAACTAGT
>NZ_JBAKAS010000091.1:0-349 GCF_038155025.1 Marinomonas sp. TI.3.20
AAGTCGTATAACACAATATTGGGGATCGGGCTTTGTTTGTCAGGTCCATCTTTACCGGTGCAATAGAGCCACATATAACAGTTCGAACGCGCTTCTTTAATGACATTGAGCGTTGTTTCATCCGCTTGGATCACGGGTTGTTCAAGTAAGATTGTATGAAGTCGATCATAAAGAGGCTGTAACGCAACCGAGCATTTTAACATCCAGTCCGACATCGTTTGCCGACTCAGTTCAATGCCGTATTGCTTGAACATGGTTTCTTGTCGATATAAAGGCAAGCTGTATTGGAACTTACCTGTGATGACCTGACTTAGTAAACTAGGCGTTGCGATGCCTTTGGGGATAATGC
>NZ_JBAKAS010000092.1:0-336 GCF_038155025.1 Marinomonas sp. TI.3.20
CGTCTGCGTTGGTCACTTCATCAGTGCCCTTAACTGTCACGGCGAAGTTGTTGTCGGTGTCCGCACTCGTATCTAAATCTAACGTATCCGTTTTAGTTGACGTGTTGCCCGCATCATCAGTTGCTACAGCGCTGACGGTAATCGTACCGTCGGTCAGACCACTTAGATCCGCATCCGCCACACTCCAGACGCCGTCAGTTTGTGTCGCGTCCACAACCACGTTGTTGGTGCCATCGCTGAACGTTACTTTCACCGTCTCGGTGTCCGCGTCCACGCCACTCAAGGTCACACTCACCGTGCCCGCTTCGTCTGCGTTGGTCACTTCATCAGTGCCCT
>NZ_JBAKAS010000093.1:0-333 GCF_038155025.1 Marinomonas sp. TI.3.20
TTAACTCAGCGGGGTTTTCTTTTTTAATTTTCAGTTTTTTAATAACTGCTTTATTAAATGGAGGTCGTGATATGGGTAATAAGATTCTGCATTTTCTTAATGATATCGAAGGCTACATCTGCCGGACCTTATTAGCGCTGTTCGTTACACTGCTTTTTGCGCAAATCATTTCTCGTGAAATTTTCGGATATTCGATTGCTTGGACTGAAGAGCTTTCTGTCTATATGTTTGTATGGTTTGTTTACTTTGGCGCTTGTTACTCTGCTAGGTTGGCAGCACATAACCGAGTTACGTTTCAATATAAATTAATGCCTTCTTGGCTCCCACCGATAC
>NZ_JBAKAS010000094.1:0-332 GCF_038155025.1 Marinomonas sp. TI.3.20
AGAAGAAAAATTCACAATTAATTTATAATCTGGATCTTTTGCTGTTTCAGAGATGTTAGTAAAGCCACGAGCTTTAAAAACACTAATAATATCAGGCATATAGCGCCTGTTAGTCAGCCGATCTCCCTTGCTGTTTGATGCCACAAGAATAGATGACGTTTTCGCAATATCTACACTTGGATCCACATTACTTAAATAACGGCCGGACAATTTTACATTTGATGACCACCCGGAAAGTATTGTGGCAAATAGCACTAATATAAATAAGTTCTTCATGATTTTAGCCCTCTATCACCTATTTCAACACACTAACTTCTCATAATAAAAGCACA
>NZ_JBAKAS010000095.1:0-330 GCF_038155025.1 Marinomonas sp. TI.3.20
TCGTACAAAAAACCAGTGCTTATGAAGTGGTTATCACCAAACGCCAAGTGGTCAAACACAAAATCAGCAAACAGCTTATTACCGCGCCACAGCCGGATAGGATTTTTGACAGCTCTGTCGCGGATGTGAGTTTTATCGTTGGCTTACTGGTCAACAAGTTCCTGTATCATTTACCGCTCTATCGTCAACACCAACAACTTAGTGCTGCTGGGATCACCCTCAGCCGTGCGACGCTGACGAACCTCACCAAACGCGGGATCGAACTGTTACGACCCATTGTGGTAGAGCAACTGATCAGTGTGCTGGACAGCAAGGTACTGGCCATGGATG
>NZ_JBAKAS010000096.1:0-321 GCF_038155025.1 Marinomonas sp. TI.3.20
ACGGCGTCTGGAGTGTGGCGGATGCGGATCTAAGTGGTCTGACCGACGGCACGATTACCGTCAGCGCTGTAGCAACTGATGATGCGGGCAATACGTCAACTAAAACGGATACGTTAGATTTAGACACGAGTGCGGACACCGACAGCAACTTCAGCGTGGCTGTGGCCGAAAGCGATGAAGTAACCAACGCAGACGAAGCGGACTCTGTTAGCGTGACCTTGGGTGGCGTGGACGCGGATGCACAAACCGTGAAAGTGACGTTCAGTGATGGCACCAACAACGTGGTTGTGGACGCGACACAAACTGACGGCGTCTGGAGTG
>NZ_JBAKAS010000097.1:0-318 GCF_038155025.1 Marinomonas sp. TI.3.20
TTCTACGCCGTTATTTCATCTCATCTTTTTGCACTCTAAACTGGACTCCGTTTTCATCTTATAACCGATAACGGAGTCCATCTTATGACCAAACCTTATACCCGTCGTTCTTCCTCTGAATGGCAAAGAATCATTGATGATCAAGCCGAGTCCGGTTTATCCGCTCCTCAATACTGCGAACAGCATCAGGTGAGTTACGCCAGTTTTAGTAAATGGCGTCAGCATTTTTCGGGAACTAAAGCCTCGCCAGATTCTAGTCACTCAGACTTTATCGATCTCAGTCAGGTGCCCGACCTCTCAGTCCCTTATTCTGGACGT
>NZ_JBAKAS010000098.1:0-318 GCF_038155025.1 Marinomonas sp. TI.3.20
GGGATACTTTTCTGTCGGGTTAGATGTTGATTATTACCAGTGTATAGCAAAGCTATCTATAACAACCAGAGCTACGCTATTAGGTGCTCTTAAAGTTATTGTTTGTAAGCCAAATTTAATAGAGATAGCTCAAGATGAAGACGTTTTTAAAACCTCTTTACTCCGAAATGTTAGCTTGTCAGTTATAAAAGGTCAGGTTGCCCGCGTACTAAACGGGAGTAATCCACTGACAAACTTTAAGTTTAAGTTTGTCAGGCCAGCTCAAGAATATATGTCAGGTATAGAGTTAAAGGTTGATGTTCAGATAGATCAAAAACC
>NZ_JBAKAS010000099.1:0-316 GCF_038155025.1 Marinomonas sp. TI.3.20
GTAAAAAACTATACAGCGCATCACAACGTTATTTGGAATTTTCAAACAGATATTAAAGACGATGGCACCTTTGTTTATTTAGGTCGCCGTCGTACAACGATTGAAAACGTAAATTACTATAATAAAACGCTTTATAACACCCATTACCGTATTCGTTTATGGAATCGTGATAGGCAAGGCGCGATTAATAGTACAAATTTCACCAATAATTTGTTCGCGGGCCCGAAGGTTGACTTAGAAAGTACAAATACATTATTAAAATGTATTACACATGAAAATGAACTTAATGATGCAAATCCAAGTGACACGTTTGTGG
>NZ_JBAKAS010000100.1:0-311 GCF_038155025.1 Marinomonas sp. TI.3.20
GATCTCAGTCAGGTGCCCGACCTCTCAGTCCCTTATTCTGGACGTTGGAACATTACCTTGTGTTTAGGCGATGGCGTTGAACTTCGACTGAGTCGTGACTGATGTTTATGCCGGAGCCTAACGCCAAAATTTGGCTGTACACTCAGCCTACCGATATGCGTAAGTCTTATTGTGGCCTGTTAGAGCTGATTAAACAGCAAATCAAAGAGAGTCCTCTCATCGGGTATTTTGTGTTCATTAACCGCCGTAAAACTCAGATGAAAATTCTCTATTTTGACGCCTCTGGGTACTGTATTTGGTGCAAAAGACTG
>NZ_JBAKAS010000101.1:0-306 GCF_038155025.1 Marinomonas sp. TI.3.20
CCGCATCTACGCCACTCAAGGTCACACTCACCGTGCCCGCTTCGTCTGCGTTGGTCACTTCATCAGTGCCCTTAACTGTCACGGCGAAGTTGCTGTCGGTGTCCGCACTCGTGTCTAAATCTAACGTGTCCGTTTTAGTTGACGTATTGCCCGCATCATCAGTTGCTACAGCGCTGACGGTAATCGTGCCGTCGGTCAGATCGCTTAGGTCCGCATCCGCCACACTCCAGACGCCGTCAGTTTGTGTCGCGTCCACAACCACGTTGTTGGTGCCATCACTGAACGTCACTTTCACGGTTTGTGCAT
>NZ_JBAKAS010000102.1:0-302 GCF_038155025.1 Marinomonas sp. TI.3.20
GCGCTTTATTTTTAATTCTGCAATTCCCTCCTAGATCCCGACAACAAACCCTGCCTCTTTCCGATTAAATCAAGGGTCTCACTCTAATCTTGATCTAGATACAGGATATCCCCACTTGTTACACATCCGGCTCTTGCCAGAACAAACAAAAAAAAGCATATTGTTCTCAAACCATATATCGAAGGATTTCGAAATGTCGAACTTGTTAGAACAATTGAAATGGCGTTATGCCACAAAAAAAATGGACAACACAAAAGCTGTTCCTCAAGAAAAAGTCGAGCGTATTCTTGAGGCAATTCGCC
>NZ_JBAKAS010000103.1:0-294 GCF_038155025.1 Marinomonas sp. TI.3.20
GGTTTGTTAGCAAAGCGAAGTGCTTCTAAGCGTTCATCACTGAACTGGAAGCTTTCACGCAATGGGCGCTCGATGGTGATGCGGCGATTACCAAATTCATGAGTATCGAATATTTTAGCGGCAAAGGTTTTCGGTGCTTCTACTTTCGGGTTTGCAGACTGTCTACCACGGTTTGATTTTTGTTCGGCTGGTTTGTCTACTGCTAATTGATCAAGAGCGTTCGCATCTATTACTTCAAACGCACCAAAGGTACGAGTAATTAATGCAATAACGTCGGCGGTCATTTCATTGCGT
>NZ_JBAKAS010000104.1:0-292 GCF_038155025.1 Marinomonas sp. TI.3.20
GTCCAAGCATCTTTTTAAGACAGGCATGCGAAAAAGCCAGTAACCACGGCACTTTCAGCTTTTTTCGGTTTATTTTCCAGTCTTCTTCTATACTTAATTTTTGTTTACTCACGGAAGAGGAGCAGGATTATGCCTATGCCGAGAAGTCAGCAAGTATGCTTAGACGATACCCCTTATTATCATTGCGTTGCCCGATGTGTGCGTCGGGCCTTTTTATGTGGTGAAGACGCATTAACAGGTAACAGTTATGAGCATAGGCGCGGTTGGATTGAGAGGCGATTATTGTTCTTAG
>NZ_JBAKAS010000105.1:0-291 GCF_038155025.1 Marinomonas sp. TI.3.20
GTTCAGTCGCACGTTGTGCGGCTGGAATTGGGTAGTTTTGGTAATCAAGCAAAGCGTCTAATGCGCGAACAATCAATTCAGACAGTTCTTCGAGCTCATCAAGGTTTTCTAAGGCACCAAGATTAACCTTTCCGTCAGTCGGCAAACGAACCAGTTTTCTAAGCGGACTAACTAGCTTGCCTTTCTGTGATGAAAAAGGCACATCTTGATCAGGCAGTTTGACATCTGCAAGCGCTTCTTCTAGACGCTTCAGCATTTCTTTCAGCTCTTTTTGGTTTTGCGCAAGCTGCT
>NZ_JBAKAS010000106.1:0-290 GCF_038155025.1 Marinomonas sp. TI.3.20
ATGCCGAGTCGATTTGTGTTTTTATTTTTGCGGGATTGCTCGCATTTTTAACGGGTATTACGGGGTTATTTTATAAGTTAAAGCGTTTAGTGCCGTTGCCAATAGCCTGTGCCAAGCTGGCTGGCCTGTTGTTCAAATTCGGGTTAGGTATTTTTGAATCTTTGCAAAGTGACACATTTCTTGTTGCTGCTATGCTGTTAACGTATTTAATTGTTAAATGTTTTCTGCCTCCTTATGTCATTCTTGTTGTTCTAGTGGTTGGCGTGCTTTTCTCTGTGTTGAGATCAGAT
>NZ_JBAKAS010000107.1:0-289 GCF_038155025.1 Marinomonas sp. TI.3.20
ATAATAAAGTTTGATTTTTTTCCGAGGAAAGATCCCTAGTATTGGGATCTTTAGCGGTCATGCTTAGCAGGTTAAGAGAAAAAATATCAAACATTAATGTGAAATATCTGACTTTATTATAAATGATCAAACATTAATATCGGCGTACACTAAGGTGATAGGTGGAGAGCTCAATTAAGTTTTCAAGCGCATGTGAAATATTTGCTGAGAGCAAAGAAGAAGCTCTGATTCTAAAGGCTAAAGCTGAATTAATTGGTATGATTCGGGATATGGAAGCTAGAAATAGTTG
>NZ_JBAKAS010000108.1:0-284 GCF_038155025.1 Marinomonas sp. TI.3.20
GGATCTAAGTGGTCTGACCGACGGCACGATTACCGTCAGCGCTGTAGCAACTGATGATGCGGGCAACACGTCAACTAAAACGGATACGTTAGATTTAGACACGAGTGCGGACACCGACAGCAACTTCAGCGTGACCGTGGCGACAAGCGACGAGATCACCAACGCAGACGAAGCGGGCACGGTGAGTGTGACCTTGAGTGGCGTAGATGCGGACACCGAGACGGTGAAAGTGACGTTCAGTGATGGCACCAACAACGTGGTTGTGGATGCGACAGAAACTGACG
>NZ_JBAKAS010000109.1:0-284 GCF_038155025.1 Marinomonas sp. TI.3.20
TGGCAGTAGTTGGTCAAGTTGTGATTCAACCAATGATGTATTTAGCACTTTCTTATGACCACCGTATGATTGATGGTAAAGAAGCCGTACAATTCTTGGTAACAATTAAAGAGCTTTTAGAAGATCCAGCGCGTTTGTTGTTAGAAATCTAAGCGCAGAAATCTAAGCTTTAAATCTAAGGGGTCGTACTATTTTAAAAGTGCGAATTGATTTCGCGGCAGCCTCACAAGGGCTGCTGCAGTTCGATAGGATAAATGGAAACGCATATGTCTACTAAATTTGAT
>NZ_JBAKAS010000110.1:0-283 GCF_038155025.1 Marinomonas sp. TI.3.20
CTGGGATTTCACATCCGACTTAACAAACCACCTACGCGCGCTTTACGCCCAGTAATTCCGATTAACGCTTGCACCCTCTGTATTACCGCGGCTGCTGGCACAGAGTTAGCCGGTGCTTCTTCTGGGGTTAACGTCAAAATGATAACGTATTAAGTCATCACCCTTCCTCACCCCTGAAAGTGCTTTACAACCCTAAGGCCTTCTTCACACACGCGGCATGGCTGGATCAGGCTTGCGCCCATTGTCCAATATTCCCCACTGCTGCCTCCCGTAGGAGTCTGGG
>NZ_JBAKAS010000111.1:0-282 GCF_038155025.1 Marinomonas sp. TI.3.20
GGTTCTCAGTCGTGGCACCAATAAACAAAAAGGTGCCATCTTCAATGTGAGGCAAAAAGGCATCTTGCTGAGATTTATTAAAACGGTGTACTTCGTCTACAAAAAGAACCGTTTGCCCGCCCTTCATCATGCGTAACTGCTGGGCCTGTTCGACCGCTGCACGAATCTCGTTTACTCCAGACATTACCGCTGACATTTCAATAAATTGGGCGTCTAATGCATGAGAAAGCAACTGAGCGAAGGTCGTTTTGCCAACACCTGGCGGCCCCCACAAAATAAAGG
>NZ_JBAKAS010000112.1:0-282 GCF_038155025.1 Marinomonas sp. TI.3.20
TTTAGATCCAGGTATTTGGATTTCGCCATTGGCGTGGGAAAGAGGGCCAAGTGTTATTGAGTTCATCATAAAGTCCGTTAGGTTTCTTATTTATATTCGTATTATGACGGTGAGTGATTCACCGTTTGCTTATTCGTTTTCGCTAAAATTATCGATTAAGGCGCCATTGTTTAGCGCCGCCATAACTAACTCGTTGAGTGTTTGATAGGTGGCTTCGATGGTTTGGATGCGCTCATATGCGCTGTCATAGCTTTCTTGATAAACACTGCTGGCGATCATGCT
>NZ_JBAKAS010000113.1:0-281 GCF_038155025.1 Marinomonas sp. TI.3.20
GTTAAAAGCCGTTATTTAGGTTTTATTGATGATCTTGAATTTTATTTGCCTGAGGCTGATAGCATAGTTGATGTTCGCTCTGCTTCGCGAGTTGGTTACTCTGATTTGGATGTTAATCGCGATCGTATTGAAAAACTTAGAAGCTATCTTGCTCATTAGTTTTTACAGAAAGATGCATTTATTTATATAAAAATAGAGAACATATATTAGGAAGTGGATTGCTTATGAATAGGGATGACATCTACTCAATTTTAATTGTTGAAGACGATGAGCGGCTATAC
>NZ_JBAKAS010000114.1:0-279 GCF_038155025.1 Marinomonas sp. TI.3.20
TCCCATTTGAGCAAATGGGAATTGAATATCTCTATACTGATTCCAAAGCAAACGACTCTGTACAGGCCAATAAGAAGACAAATGAGACAGTACATGCTCAGAAATAACGATGTCTTCTTGCTCGCCTACCGTAAGCCAGTTGTACCCCCAACACACCAAAAGACCACCCGGTTTAAGTACGCGCTTTACTTCTTGCCAAAATAAATCCAAATCAAACCAATACAACGCATGACCTATGCAAACCGCATCAAAATAATGGTCTGGATAATTGGTTTTTTC
>NZ_JBAKAS010000115.1:0-277 GCF_038155025.1 Marinomonas sp. TI.3.20
GGTTTTTGGATGAGACAGCTCATCAAAGATTGCAAAGACACATTACGATAGAAACTGGTTTAACCTTGATTTACGTTATTTCAAAACGAATTGTTAAAGATCCAAGCATGTCTTCGCGTGTTTTGGTCACACCAACCAACAGAAGGTGAGCCAGAACGAACGCAGCAGAATTGCTTGACGATCATAGAGACGTTGAACCACCTGATCCCATCCCGAACTCAGAAGTGAAAAGCGTCATCGCCGATGGTAGTGTGGGGGATCCCATGTGAGAGTAGGT
>NZ_JBAKAS010000116.1:0-277 GCF_038155025.1 Marinomonas sp. TI.3.20
CATCCACAACCACGTTGTTGGTGCCATCGCTGAACGTTACTTTCACGGTTTGTGCATCCGCGTCCACGCCACCCAAGGTCACGCTAACAGAGTTCGCTTCACCCGCGTTGGTGATCTCGTCGCTTGTAGCCACGGTCACGCTGAAGTTGTTGTCGGTGTCCGCACTGGTGTCTAAATCTAACGTATCCGTTTTAGTTGACGTGTTGCCCGCATCATCAGTTGCTACAGCGCTGACGGTAATCGTGCCGTCGGTCAGACCACTTAGATCCGCATCCGC
>NZ_JBAKAS010000117.1:0-273 GCF_038155025.1 Marinomonas sp. TI.3.20
CAACCTTTGATAGCCAGCTGATCTAGTAACTTAGGGATTGCTTTGATTTCATTGGATTTTTTATCTACTTTGTATTGACCAAGAGACACGCCAGCCTGTGAAGCCCAAGCGTTCACCATGTGAATAGCTTGGTGTTTGTTCGAACGCGACGCCCGCACCGTCTTTCCATCAATCGCGACGACGCCAGATAATGGAGTATCGATCAACATATCTTGAATCCAGCCACAAAACATTTCTCGATAACAGGCCGGATCCAACAAAGAAAATAAGCGG
>NZ_JBAKAS010000118.1:0-273 GCF_038155025.1 Marinomonas sp. TI.3.20
GTGTAGCGGCGTTAGCGTCCTATTTCTATCTGGGTGAGAACCCAATTACTTTTGTACAAATTGCTTTTACCTCAGTTGGTTCTTTTCCGTTGATGGCGCTTCCTGCTTTTATTTTGGCGGGTGCTCTGATGGAGGCGAGTGGCATTTCCAAGCGGCTTGTAAACTTAGCGGAAAGTTTTGCCGGCCCAGTAACAGGTGGTATATCGGCAGCAGCAGTACTGGCTTGTATGTTTTTTGGTGCTATCTCTGGTTCGGGTCCAGCGACAACGGCAG
>NZ_JBAKAS010000119.1:0-269 GCF_038155025.1 Marinomonas sp. TI.3.20
GGCGGTTACCACGGAGTGGTCAATGACTGGGGTGAAGTCGTAACAAGGTAGCCCTAGGGGAACCTGGGGCTGGATCACCTCCTTAAACGATAGAAGCTCTGGTGAGCGTTCACACAAATTATCTGATACCTATCTTAAAAGCATTAGCGAAGAGTGCTAAGCAAGATGTTGAACTGATTATTCAGTGATTCAATTTCTGACTTAGTGCTTTGCACTAAACTTGCTCTTTAACAATTCGAATTTTGAAATAACGATAAATCAAGCGTTAA
>NZ_JBAKAS010000120.1:0-262 GCF_038155025.1 Marinomonas sp. TI.3.20
AAAGCGCGAATTATTCGGGCCTAAAAGCGAGCGCAGAGGTTTACTCACTCCTGAACAACAAGCCCTCGCTGATATTGTTGGCCCGATGCCAGTAGAACCCACGACGCTGGAGGAAGACGCCACGGTCGAGCAGGGTAAACCTGAGCCCGTCAGTGTTCGCGGAAAAGCCCCCAAGTCTCGTAAAGGCAATGAAATTACTATCACAGGGTTGCGTTTTGACGAGTCTATACCGGTTCGTGAAAAGATCATCTTAGCAGACGAA
>NZ_JBAKAS010000121.1:0-259 GCF_038155025.1 Marinomonas sp. TI.3.20
GTAAAAATATTATTTTAGAAAATATTACCATCCATACCGCTGGCGGCATGTCTCTTATTGTCGAACGGACAGAAAATATTAAAGTTTCTCACTATAGCGTCACCCCTTCACATGACCGCATTGTATCTACAAGAGCAGATGCAACTCACTTTATGAATTGTAAGGGCGAGATTATTGTTGAAAACTGCCAACTAGATCACATGCTTGATGATGGAATTAATGTCCATGGCGCTTATGTAAATATTGATTCTTATATTGG
>NZ_JBAKAS010000122.1:0-256 GCF_038155025.1 Marinomonas sp. TI.3.20
TCTGACTCGTCAAACAATTCGCCTTGCCCCGGAGAGACTTCGGAGCCTTTACCAAACTGTTTTTGTTGAGCTAAGCGCCATTGCTCAAGGATTAGCTGATACTTAGATTCCCATTCAGCGATCTTGCTGTCTTTTTCGGTTAAGGCTTTTTCTTGCTCTATCAATGACGAGTCTTTTTCATCCAACAACAACGACTGCTCAAGTAAAAGAGCCTTAAGAGAGTCAATGTCATTGGGTAAGTCATCAGGAAGTATTT
>NZ_JBAKAS010000123.1:0-255 GCF_038155025.1 Marinomonas sp. TI.3.20
AGACACATTACGATAGAAACTGGTTTAACCTTGATTTACGTTATTTCAAAACGAATTGTTAAAGATCCAAGCATGTCTTCGCGTGTTTTGGTTAGCTAGCTGAAAAGTTAGAACCAGAACGAACGCAACAGAATTGCTTGACGATCATAGAGACGTTGAACCACCTGATCCCATCCCGAACTCAGAAGTGAAAAGCGTCATCGCCGATGGTAGTGTGGGGGATCCCATGTGAGAGTAGGTCGTCGTCAAGCTTAT
>NZ_JBAKAS010000124.1:0-255 GCF_038155025.1 Marinomonas sp. TI.3.20
CCTACGCGCGCTTTACGCCCAGTAATTCCGATTAACGCTTGCACCCTCTGTATTACCGCGGCTGCTGGCACAGAGTTAGCCGGTGCTTCTTCTGGAGTTAACGTCAAAATGATTGAGTATTAATCAATCACCCTTCCTCGCTCCTGAAAGTGCTTTACAACCCTAAGGCCTTCTTCACACACGCGGCATGGCTGGATCAGGCTTGCGCCCATTGTCCAATATTCCCCACTGCTGCCTCCCGTAGGAGTCTGGGCC
>NZ_JBAKAS010000125.1:0-255 GCF_038155025.1 Marinomonas sp. TI.3.20
AAACGACTACATGGTTGTCTGGCCGAATAATGCTTATTTTATTCTGTGCAACCGTCTTTGGGCGTTTGCTGATAGAGAATAATATACCGGCTGTCGTAGCGGATTCTATGTTGAGTTTGACTGACAACATTTACCTAATCTGGTTCTTGATTATCATATTCCTACTGTTTGTTGGTATGTTTATGGAAACATTGGCTGCGATTATGATCCTGACGCCTGTGTTGTTGCCTGTGACTTATAATCTAGGTATTGATC
>NZ_JBAKAS010000126.1:0-255 GCF_038155025.1 Marinomonas sp. TI.3.20
CCTACGCGCGCTTTACGCCCAGTAATTCCGATTAACGCTTGCACCCTCTGTATTACCGCGGCTGCTGGCACAGAGTTAGCCGGTGCTTCTTCTGGAGTTAACGTCAAAATGATTGAGTATTAATCAACCACCCTTCCTCGCTCCTGAAAGTGCTTTACAACCCTAAGGCCTTCTTCACACACGCGGCATGGCTGGATCAGGCTTGCGCCCATTGTCCAATATTCCCCACTGCTGCCTCCCGTAGGAGTCTGGGCC
>NZ_JBAKAS010000127.1:0-255 GCF_038155025.1 Marinomonas sp. TI.3.20
AACAGGTTTTGTCCGATTCCGCCACATCCACTACAACCGTCTCACGAGGTAAGTCTTTCGGCAGAGGTTTACGCTTAGGTTTTGTGCGCGTATAGGAAACAGTTTGGCTGTCCGTTTCAACATCAGCACTGTCTTCTTGAGAGTCGCTGTCTGACTCGTCAAACAGCTCGCCTTGGCCCGGAGACACTTCAGAGCCTTTACCAAACTGCTTTTGTTGAGCTAAGCGCCATTGCTCAAGGATTAGCTGATACTTAG
>NZ_JBAKAS010000128.1:0-255 GCF_038155025.1 Marinomonas sp. TI.3.20
ATCAGATAATTTGTGTGGGCGCTCGCTGGAGTCTTCAGAAGATCATCGCCGTTCGGTTTTACCGGAAGGTAGTTGATCAAAAAAATTGAAGTCTTACGAGAGTCTACACGGCAATCGCTTTATGTTGATTTGTTGCTTAGGTGATGAATCGATTAAGTTATAGTTAGTGTAATACGATTTGAGTGAGCAAGTTCTTTAACTGAAGAGTTTGATCATGGCTCAGATTGAACGCTGGCGGCAGGCTTAACACATGCA
>NZ_JBAKAS010000129.1:0-255 GCF_038155025.1 Marinomonas sp. TI.3.20
TCAGGCCACGGCTTTGGGAGAAGGTAAACACCACTTCGTCCTGCTCGCCATAGATGGGCCAAAAATACGCTTGCTTCATTTTGCCGGGTTGGTTGCCTACCCCAGGCTGGCGGGTGGCTTTTATCGGTGTCTCATCCATGGCCAGTACCTTGCTGTCCAGCACACTGATCAGTTGCTCTACCACAATGGGTCGTAACAGTTCGATCCCGCGTTTGGTGAGGTTCGTCAGCGTCGCACGGCTGAGGGTGATCCCAG
>NZ_JBAKAS010000130.1:0-255 GCF_038155025.1 Marinomonas sp. TI.3.20
GGGTAACTGATTTTACGTATATCCGGACAAAAGAAGGCTGGCTTTACGTCACCGTCGTTGTTGATCTATTTTCTAGATTGATCGTAGGGTGGTCAATGAGATCAAGAGCGACAGCGGAGTCCGTTATGGATGCTTTACTCATGGCGATTTGGCGGCGACGTCCCACAAAAAAAGTACTGGTACACTCAGATCAAGGCGCTCAATATACCTCGAAAGATTGGCAAACCTTCTTAAAAGATAATAATCTGGAAGCCA
>NZ_JBAKAS010000131.1:0-255 GCF_038155025.1 Marinomonas sp. TI.3.20
CGCTTGGCTGGACTGTCCAAAAAGTCGACGAGAACAAGAAGATGACCAACTTGCCGTTACGATTAAAACACATTGGCTTGAGAGTGGTTGTGTTTACGGCTACCGCAACATCACCAAAGACCTAAAGCGAGAAGGTAAGTCTTGTGGAAAGAATCGAGTGCTAAGAGTGATGCGCCGTGAGGGTCTAAAAGCGCTCATAGGCTACAAACGTCACCCTGCTTTTTATAGTGGCTCTGAGCGTAACACAGCGCCAAA
>NZ_JBAKAS010000132.1:0-255 GCF_038155025.1 Marinomonas sp. TI.3.20
GCGACCTACGTTGATAAAAACGGGCAACTTCGCTATGCGGATGGGTCACCTGTTTTAGATGAAAATGGGGAATCTGTTTTTTACGATAAAGACAAAGGCTTCGTCACAAAAGATGGTAAACAAGCGGCACTTTCAGGAAAGCTGACTACAGCTGATGGCAAGACAATTACTGCTGACGGCAAGGTGCTGGATACGGCCACTGGCTCTGATGTTACAAAAGACCAGCTAGACGGCATGCTGTACGACGGAAAAGCG
>NZ_JBAKAS010000133.1:0-255 GCF_038155025.1 Marinomonas sp. TI.3.20
GTGCGTGTGCCCAGCAACCGGCCAGCGTTGCGTTTGTTGATTCATAAGCTTGGTAGCCATCCACATTAAGATATCCGTCGAACCCTTGTAAAAAATCGATGGCACATTGCGCACTTCGTGTGGGTTGGAAGTCGTATAACACAATATTGGGGATCGGGCTTTGTTTGTCAGGTCCATCTTTACCGGTGCAATAGAGCCACATATAACAGTTCGAACGCGCTTCTTTAATGACATTGAGCGTTGTTTCATCCGCTT
>NZ_JBAKAS010000134.1:0-255 GCF_038155025.1 Marinomonas sp. TI.3.20
TCACTTTCACCGTCTCGGTGTCCGCATCTACGCCACTCAAGGTCACGCTAACAGAGTCCGCTTCGTCTGCGTTGGTTACTTCATCGCTTTCGGCCACAGCCACGCTGAAGTTGCTGTCGGTGTCCGCACTCGTATCTAAATCTAACGTATCGGTAGTAGTAGACGTGTTACCCGCATCGTCAGTTGCTACGGCGCTGACGGTAATTGTACCGTCGGTCAGATCACTTAGATCCACATCCGCCACACTCCAGACGC
>NZ_JBAKAS010000135.1:0-255 GCF_038155025.1 Marinomonas sp. TI.3.20
AAGCGGATGAAACAACGCTCAATGTCATTAAAGAAGCGCGTTCGAACTGTTATATGTGGCTCTATTGCACCGGTAAAGATGGACCTGACAAACAAAGCCCGATCCCCAATATTGTGTTATACGACTTTCAACCCACACGAAGTGCGCAATGTGCCATCGATTTTTTACAAGGGTTCGACGGATATCTTAATGTGGATGGCTACCAAGCTTATGAATCAACAAACGCAACGCTGGCCGGTTGCTGGGCACACGCAC
>NZ_JBAKAS010000136.1:0-255 GCF_038155025.1 Marinomonas sp. TI.3.20
CCAAGCGGCTTGTAAACTTAGCGGAAAGTTTTGCCGGCCCAGTAACAGGTGGTATATCGGCAGCAGCAGTACTGGCTTGTATGTTTTTTGGTGCTATCTCTGGTTCGGGTCCAGCGACAACGGCAGCGGTAGGGATGTTAATGATTCCTGCTATGGCTAACCGAGGTTATGATAAAGGGTACGCATCTGCGGTTGTGGCCTCTGCAGGTGGATTAGGTATTATCATTCCACCATCGATTCCTATGGTTATCTTTG
>NZ_JBAKAS010000137.1:0-255 GCF_038155025.1 Marinomonas sp. TI.3.20
GGGGGGGGGGGGGGGGGGGGGGGGGGGGGGGGGGGGGGGGGGGGGGGGGGGGGGGGGGGGGGGGGGGGGGGGGGGGGGGGGGGGGGGGGGGGGGGGGGGGGGGGGGGGGGGGGGGGGGGGGGGGGGGCGGGGGGGGGGGGGGGGGGGGGGGGGGGGGGGGGGGGGGGGGGGGGGGGGGGGGGGGGGGGGGGGGGGGGGGGGGGGGGGGGGGGGGGGGGGGGGGGGGGGGGGGGGGGGGGGGGGGGGGGGGGGGGG
>NZ_JBAKAS010000138.1:0-255 GCF_038155025.1 Marinomonas sp. TI.3.20
GCTGTAAGCGTCTTGGTTACAAAGGAACCGAAGGTGGTTGGGATTTCAAACACATTGCACGAACTATGCGTTCTGGTTTTTGGTCTGTTCTTGCTCCGTTGGTTATCTTAGGCGGTATCTACTCAGGGTTTTTCACTCCGACTGAATCTGCCATTGTTGCAATATTCTATACTTTGTTTGTTGGTGCCTTTATTCATAGAGAGCTTACTTGGAGTGCTATTTTTCGCTCGCTAGAAACGACTACATGGTTGTCTG
>NZ_JBAKAS010000139.1:0-255 GCF_038155025.1 Marinomonas sp. TI.3.20
TCCGCCACACTCCAGACGCCGTCAGTTTGTGTCGCGTCCACAACCACGTTGTTGGTGCCATCGCTGAACGTCACTTTCACCGTCTCGGTGTCCGCATCTACGCCACTCAAGGTCACACTCACCGTGCTCGCTTCGTCCGCGTTGGTCACATCATCAGAGGCCTTAACAGTAACGGCGAAGTTGTCGTCGGTGTCCGCACTCGTATCTAAATCTAATGTATCAGTCGTAGTAGACGTGTTGCCCGCATCGTCGGTT
>NZ_JBAKAS010000140.1:0-255 GCF_038155025.1 Marinomonas sp. TI.3.20
CTCGTGTCTAAATCTAACGTATCCGTTTTAGTTGACGTGTTGCCCGCATCATCAGTTGCTACAGCGCTGACGGTAATCGTGCCGTCGGTCAGACCACTTAGATCCGCATCCGCCACACTCCAGACGCTGTCAGTTTGTGTCGCATCCACAACCACGTTGTTGGTGCCATCACTGAACGTCACTTTCACGGTTTGTGCATCCGCGTCCACGCCACCCAAGGTCACGCTAACAGAGTCCGCTTCACCCGCGTTGGTG
>NZ_JBAKAS010000141.1:0-254 GCF_038155025.1 Marinomonas sp. TI.3.20
GCTGTAGTGGCCTTTCAAGGTCGGCCATTTACTCTATACGAAGAAGTGCATGGTATTAAAACCAAAGAAAAACCGAAAACACACAAGTACTTTCTTTCAACGCTGAAATCACTTCTTCCAAAAGAGAAGACCAAACCAATCATTGTCACGGATGCCGGTTTTAAAATGCCTTGGATAGAGTTAGTAAAAAGCTTAGGTTGGGATTATGTCGGACGAGTCCGTCGACCGCGTAAATTTTTTGATGAAGAAAGTCA
>NZ_JBAKAS010000142.1:0-253 GCF_038155025.1 Marinomonas sp. TI.3.20
ACACTCAGAGCAAGGGCGATTTCAACGGGTTGTCTGCGAACAGTAGCTTCCATCGTCTTGGGATCAAGTCGGCGGTGTCTTTTGCTGGGTGCTGGCTTACTCGTTGCAAGACATCCGTCAGATAAACGTGAGCGTCGGCTAAACCCCACATAGCAGTCTCTTCCAAAAACCATAAAGTCTTTCATTTTTTAAATTGGAATAAAAGACTCATGTTTACGGCTTCTGATCAACTTAATGTGACCCTCATTTGTGG
>NZ_JBAKAS010000143.1:0-252 GCF_038155025.1 Marinomonas sp. TI.3.20
ACCCATCCCGATGGGTAAGAAAAACTGGCTCTTCTGTTGGACAGAACTGGGCGCGGAACACGTTGGCCTCATCCAAAGCCTAATCAGCACCTGCAAGTTGCATGACATCGATCCCAGTGTTTATCTGTGAGCGTCCGGGCATCACCACCTAGGCAAGCTCAAATTATTATCTATTACTTTTTTTCATTTCTGAGTGGCGTAAAACGACAAGTGGATCTAAGGTTATAGATAGACAGAGAGCAAGGGATTGTT
>NZ_JBAKAS010000144.1:0-251 GCF_038155025.1 Marinomonas sp. TI.3.20
ACCTTCTTAAAAGATAATAATCTGGAAGCCAGTATGAGTCGTCGTGGTAACTGCCATGATAATGCTGTTGCGGAAAGCTTTTTCTCATTGTTAAAAAAAGAAAGAGTACGCAATCGAACCTACAAAAGTGAGCGTCCGGGCATCACCACCTAGGCAAGCTCAAATTATTATCTATTACTTTTTTTCATTTCTGAGTGGCGTAAAACGACAAGTGGATCTAAGGTTATAGATAGACAGAGAGCAAGGGATTG
>NZ_JBAKAS010000145.1:0-251 GCF_038155025.1 Marinomonas sp. TI.3.20
TGACTTTCTTCATCAAAAAATTTACGCGGTCGACGGACTCGTCCGACATAATCCCAACCTAAGCTTTTTACTAACTCTATCCAAGGCATTTTAAAACCGGCATCCGTGACAATGATTGGTTTGGTCTCTTTTGGAAGAAGTGATTTCAGCGTTGAAAGAAAGTACTTGTGTGTTTTCGGTTTTTCTTTGGTTTTAATACCATGCACTTCTTCGTATAGAGTAAATGGCCGACCTTGAAAGGCCACTACAGC
>NZ_JBAKAS010000146.1:0-250 GCF_038155025.1 Marinomonas sp. TI.3.20
TAAAATATCGCTTCTCATATTGCAGTGGCGATAATCCATTATTTGATCCATGGTGTCGCTTTGGATTATAAAAGCACTCGATATAATCAAAAATCTCTGAGCGAGCATCGCTTCTTGTTTTGTAGGTGAGCGTCGGCTAAACCCCACATAGCAGTCTCTTCCAAAAACCATAAAGTCTTTCATTTTTTAAATTGGAATAAAAGACTCATGTTTACGGCTTCTGATCAACTTAATGTGACCCTCATTTGTG
>NZ_JBAKAS010000147.1:0-249 GCF_038155025.1 Marinomonas sp. TI.3.20
CATAAGTCCCCTGAAGAGCCGTTCGAGACTAGGACGTTGATAGGTTGGGTGTGTAAGTGCTGTGAGGCATTGAGCTAACCAATACTAATTGCTCGTGAGGCTTGACCATATAACACCAAAGTGGTTTTTGGATGAGACAGCTCATCAAAGATTGCAAAGACACATTACGATAGAAACTGGTTTAACCTTGATTTACGTTATTTCAAAACGAATTGTTAAAGATCCAAGCATGTCTTCGCGTGTTTTGGT
>NZ_JBAKAS010000148.1:0-243 GCF_038155025.1 Marinomonas sp. TI.3.20
TCAATTTTCCATCCGCCGTAGTAAGTTTGCTGCCTAACGCCGCTACCTTGCCATCTTTGGTGACGAAGCCTTTGTCTTTATCGTAAAAAACAGATTCCCCATTTTCATCTAAAACAGGTGACCCATCCGCATAGCGAAGTTGCCCGTTTTTATCAACGTAGGTTGCTTTTCCGTCGTACAGCATGCCGTCTAGCTGGTCTTTTGTAACATCAGAGCCAGTGGCCGTATCCAGCACTTTACCTG
>NZ_JBAKAS010000149.1:0-240 GCF_038155025.1 Marinomonas sp. TI.3.20
CATTATCCCAACAGTTTCCACGGCGACTCATACTTTGCTGAATTTGATATCGCCACAGCAAACGACGATATTTTAAACTTGTGTACTGACTTCCTTGATCTGAATGAAACATTAACGCCTTCGGCTTCCCCCTTAACTCATAAGCCATAATAAGAGCCTTACTAACAAGTTCACTATCAGGGCTCAGAGACAACGCCCAGCCAACTGGTTTTCTTGCGTATAAATCCATCACAACGGCTA
>NZ_JBAKAS010000150.1:0-233 GCF_038155025.1 Marinomonas sp. TI.3.20
GGCAACTTCGCTATGCGGATGGGTCACCTGTTTTAGATGAAAATGGGGAATCTGTTTTTTACGATAAAGACAAAGGCTTCGTCACAAAAGATGGTAAACAAGCGGTACTTTCAGGAAAGCTGACTACAGCTGATGGCAAGACAATTACTGCTGACGGCAAGGTGCTGGATACGGCCACTGGCTCTGATGTTACAAAAGACCAGCTAGACGGCATGCTGTACGACGGAAAAGCG
>NZ_JBAKAS010000151.1:0-230 GCF_038155025.1 Marinomonas sp. TI.3.20
TCTTAATTCTCCCTTTTTTGCATTTATATTTGAAAAGTTGGATGTAAAGAGATACCGCTCTTTGGTATCTATTTATTTTTATTTTAAGTGTTATTATTTAAAGCATAGAAACAAGGCAGACAAAACGTCAGCCATGAACATTATTTTAAGGTGATTAATTATGAATACTTTTACTAAAAGCGCACTGACTTTACTAGCGGCTACATCAATCTCTTCTGTTGCACTTGCTG
>NZ_JBAKAS010000152.1:0-230 GCF_038155025.1 Marinomonas sp. TI.3.20
CTTCGACTGAGTCGTGACTGATGTTTATGCCGGAGCCTAACGCCAACATTTGGCTGTACACTCAGCCTACCGATATGCGTAAGTCTTATTGTGGCCTGTTAGGGCTGATTAAACAGCAAATCAAAGAGAGTCCTCTCATCGGGTATTTTGTGTTCATTAACCGCCGTAAAACTCAGATGAAAATTCTCTATTTTGACGCCTCTGGGTACTGTATTTGGTGCAAAAGACTG
>NZ_JBAKAS010000153.1:0-228 GCF_038155025.1 Marinomonas sp. TI.3.20
AGGGCACTGATGAAGTGACCAACGCAGACGAAGCGGGCACGGTGAGTGTGACCTTGAGTGGCGTAGATGCGGACACCGAGACGGTGAAAGTGACGTTCAGTGATGGCACCAACAACGTGGTTGTGGACGCGACAGAAACTGACGGCGTCTGGAGTGTGGCGGATGCGGATCTAAGTGGTCTGACCGACGGCACGATTACCGTCAGCGCTGTAGCAACTGATGATGCGG
>NZ_JBAKAS010000154.1:0-225 GCF_038155025.1 Marinomonas sp. TI.3.20
ACCCATCCCGATGGGTAAGAAAAACTGGCTCTTCTGTTGGACAGAACTGGGCGCGGAACACGTTGGCCTCATCCAAAGCCTAATCAGCACCTGCAAGTTGCATGACATCGATCCCAGTGTTTATCTGACGGATGTCTTGCAACGAGTAAGCCAGCACCCAGCAAAAGACACCGCCGACTTGATCCCAAGACGATGGAAGCTACTGTTCGCAGACAACCCGTTGAA
>NZ_JBAKAS010000155.1:0-223 GCF_038155025.1 Marinomonas sp. TI.3.20
ACATCCGCGACAGAGCTGTCAAAAATCCTATCCGGCTGTGGCGCGGTAATAAGCTGTTTGCTGATTTTGTGTTTGACCACTTGGCGTTTGGTGATAACCACTTCATAAGCACTGGTTTTTTGTACGATGCGGCTGACTTCTTTGAAGCCCACTTCTTCGTATTCGTGCGCATTGGGGCCTTGTAGTTCGTCTGCTAAGATGATCTTTTCACGAACCGGTATAG
>NZ_JBAKAS010000156.1:0-223 GCF_038155025.1 Marinomonas sp. TI.3.20
TTCCAGTGGTGTAGACGAGGTTGGTGGAAAATCTGCCACCGAACGCGATCAGAGCCCCCTATAGTGGCAAAAATTCCAGTGGCGTAGATGAGGTTAGTGGAAAATCTGCCACCGAACGCGACCCAAAAGGCCAATAGTGGCAAAAATTCCAGTGGTGTAGACGAGGTTGGTGGAAAATCTGCCACCGAACGCGATCAGAGCCCCCTATAGTGGCAAAAATTCC
>NZ_JBAKAS010000157.1:0-222 GCF_038155025.1 Marinomonas sp. TI.3.20
GTGGTTGGGATTTCAAACACATTGCACGAACTATGCGTTCTGGTTTTTGGTCTGTTCTTGCTCCGTTGGTTATCTTAGGCGGTATCTACTCAGGATTTTTCACTCCGACTGAATCTGCCATTGTTGCAATATTCTATACTTTGTTTGTTGGTGCCTTTATTCATAGAGAGCTTACTTGGAGTGCTATTTTTCGCTCGCTAGAAACGACTACATGGTTGTCTG
>NZ_JBAKAS010000158.1:0-221 GCF_038155025.1 Marinomonas sp. TI.3.20
CCGCATCATCAGTTGCTACAGCGCTGACGGTAATCGTGCCGTCGGTCAGACCACTTAGATCCGCATCCGCCACACTCCAGACGCCGTCAGTTTGTGTCGCGTCCACAACCACGTTGTTGGTGCCATCGCTGAACGTTACTTTCACCGTCTCGGTGTCCGCATCTACGCCACTCAAGGTCACACTCACCGTGCCCGCTTCGTCTGCGTTGGTCACTTCATCA
>NZ_JBAKAS010000159.1:0-217 GCF_038155025.1 Marinomonas sp. TI.3.20
GCGGATGCGGATCTAAGTGGTCTGACCGACGGCACGATTACCGTCAGCGCTGTAGCAACTGATGATGCGGGCAACACGTCAACTAAAACGGATACGTTAGATTTAGACACCAGTGCGGACACTGACAACAACTTCAGCGTGACCGTGGCGACAAGCGACGAGATCACCAACGCGGCCGAAGCGGATTCTGTTAGCGTGACCTTGGGTGGCGTGGACG
>NZ_JBAKAS010000160.1:0-212 GCF_038155025.1 Marinomonas sp. TI.3.20
TTTTGCATTTGTGCTGACGCGTCGAGCTTGCGAGACAGGCGCAAGCAAATGGAAGAACAAGAAACGCTGTTTTGACTAAAACGCTGGAACGAAAAAACCCCACCCTGCGTAGCAGGATGGGGCTTCTTTTAATTATAAGCTTGACGACGACCTACTCTCACATGGGATCCCCCACACTACCATCGGCGATGACGCTTTTCACTTCTGAGTTC
>NZ_JBAKAS010000161.1:0-206 GCF_038155025.1 Marinomonas sp. TI.3.20
ACTTTCAGGAAAGCTGACTACAGCTGATGGCAAGACAATTACTGCTGACGGCAAGGTGCTGGATACGGCCACTGGCTCTGATGTTACAAAAGACCAGCTAGACGGCATGCTGTACGACGGAAAAGCGACCTACGTTGATAAAAACGGGCAACTTCGCTATGCGGATGGGTCACCTGTTTTAGATGAAAATGGGGAATCTGTTTTTT
>NZ_JBAKAS010000162.1:0-203 GCF_038155025.1 Marinomonas sp. TI.3.20
CCATCGCTGAACGTTACTTTCACCGTCTCGGTGTCCGCATCTACGCCACTCAAGGTCACACTCACCGTGCCCGCTTCGTCTGCGTTGGTCACTTCATCAGTGCCCTTAACTGTCACGGCGAAGTTGTTGTCGGTGTCCGCACTCGTATCTAAATCTAACGTATCCGTTTTAGTTGACGTGTTGCCCGCATCATCAGTTGCTAC
>NZ_JBAKAS010000163.1:0-202 GCF_038155025.1 Marinomonas sp. TI.3.20
TGTGTCACGTCTTTAAAATTCATCGAAGCGGTTATTATGCTTGGTTGAAAAAGCCACTGTCTGATCGGTCTATTGAAGATCTGCGACTGTTAGAACGAATACGTGAATGCCACATCGCTAGCGGTGGAACCTATGGAAGCCCATGGATACATCGTGACCTTCGGGATGAGGGAGAATCCTGTAGCGTACATCGTGTTGCCAA